>DOWL01000011.1:10071-24176 GCA_003519585.1 Nocardioides sp.
AGCACGAGGTGCCGGACGCGCAGCGGTCGAGCCCGGCGACCGCACCAGTAGCGACGGTCGCGGGGGTGCCGCGCGCCCAACTGTCAGCGGTGCCCGAGTGCGTGAACCCCTGGTCGCCGGCCTCGAAGTCGGCCCCGAAGATCGTGGTCGCCGTGGGCGGGTCGGCGGCCTCGGGACACAGGATCAGCTCGACGCCGTTGAGAGTGCCCGTCTCACCAGCCGTGTCGTCGCGCAGCTCGAGCGTCCAGGTGCCCTGCCCGTCCGCGCCGGCGAAGTTGGCGAGGTTGCCAGTCCCGGACTGCAGTTGGGTGTCAGCGATCGCGGTCTTCCAGCGGGGGCTCGCGGCGAGGTCGTCGAAGGTGGTGCGCATCCTCGACTGCGCACCCGCGACCACCTGTTCACCGAAATCGGCGAATATCGCGACGGCGCTTCCATTGGGCGCGCGGAGGAAAGCATCGAGGTCGGCCATCCGTGGGTGGGCGAGGTCGACGTCCAGGGCTACGCGGCCGATGCGGGCCGCATCGGAGACCGGGATGTCGAATAAGGAGAGCCCGGCATCCGCGATCGTGCCGGTCGTGGTCGCCGCGTAGGTCCGGCAGGAGACCGACGGGGCCGGGATCACCGTCACCGAGAGCGCGTAGGTCGCCGTGAGGCCACCCCCCGCGGAGTTGGCCGAGTCGACTTGCGCGTAGAAGGTGTCGGACCGGTTGACTGTCACCACGTAGGCCTCGGAGGGAATCGCGTCGGCGTTCCCTGGGTCGTCGACCGTCTGGAATGTGTCGGTGTCGTCGCCGAACATGCCGAACCCCAGCCGGCCGTTCCAGGCGACCCCGTCGCGCTCCGGGTCGAGGTCCAGCGAGGCGAACACTGTGTCACCCGGCTTGAGATCGAGCTTGTAGAAGTCGACGTCCGGCTGTCCCCACGGAGGCACGGCGGACCGGACTCCGCTCCTCACCTCGCCGTCGATCTCCATGGCGGTCTGCACGGAGTCGTTGGGATCGTCGCCCTCCGCCGTGCTCGCGCCCGAGCGCACCTGAAGGTAGACGTCATAGGGATCGATGATGTTGGTGCTGAGGGGTGCCCTGACCTGGAGGTAGTAGGTGCCGGCGGTCGCCAGCCGGGTGCCGGCAATCGATGACGATTGGCCCGCCTGCGAGCCGTTGTCGTTATCGACCTCCAGGACCGTGGACCCGTCGGTGTCGATCACCGAGAGCGCCGAGTCCTGGGACCGGGCACTGCTGGTGGTGACGACCGTGGCGAAGACCGTGGCACCGGCCGGCGCCGTGAACGAGAAGTAGTCCACGTCACCGGCCTCGATCGTGCCCCGGATCCTCGCCCCGCTCTGGATCGGGGTCGCGGTGGCCGCGGTGTCGTTGCCGGGCGTCTCCGAGCCGGGCGCCGCCGCTAGCGCGACCGGGGTCGGCGCCACCGCGCTCGATGCGGCGGTGGCCGGGGCGGCCGTGGGCCAGAGCGGACTGACCAGGGCGAGCAGCACGCCCGAGACCAGAGCGATGCGACGTCCGTACATGAATCCGACCGTACGAACGCCGCCCGGCCCGATATCGCCTCTGAGCGCACTGCGTGCGACTCCCCGTGCAGGCCCTCAGAAGCTGCAGAGCACCTGTGGCGTACCCAGCGCACCCAGGCCACCGTCGGTCGCCTCAGCGCCCACGGTCAGCCGGAAGACGCCGGTGACGTCAAGTTCGACCGGGGCCGACTGGCCGAGGGCGAAGGTGCCGGCGTACTTCTGCACGCCGTCCGCGGTCAGCGTGACAACGGCCGAACCATTCGATGGCGAGCTGTCGTCGAGCCCAGCGGTCCCGCGCAGCGAGAGGCAGTCACGGTTGAGGTTGTAGTCGATGGTCGAGGACGCCGAGTTCATGGCGCGCAACGACCGGGCGTACGCGACGCCGTTGATCCGGGTGTCCATCTCGTACATGGACGGTGTGGTCGGCGGGGTCAGCGAGGTCAGGTCCCGCCAGCCGAAGACGGTCACCTTCTCGGTGGTGTCCTGGCCCTTGGCGCGATGGCCGCCGGCCGGCTTGACGACGCGGTAGCGGCGCTCGCGGACACTGCCGACCTTGTCCTTGAACCGGAACACGCCGGCTGCGTTGAGCCGGTCGTGGCCGATGGTCTTCCACCTCTTCTGGCCGGCGTACTTGACCTGGATGGTCACCTGGGCACCGGCTACCGCCGGCTTGACGTTGCCCTTGATCGTGACCTTGTCGCCGACCACGGGTTGGGTCGCGTCGACCTTGGCGGTGACAGTGAAGGCGCCGGCCTTGGGTGCGGTGGGCTGGGCTGCCGGGGCGGCCGCCGCGACGGACAGCGGAGCGCAGACGGCGAGCGCGGTGGCTGCGGTGAGGACGTGGAGCTTCATGGTGTCGGCCTTTCGACGAGGTGGTGTGCACCCCGTCCGATGCACGGGCCGACGGTTTGGTTCGCGAGACTTTCTGGAGCGATCAACAAGAGCGACCCCGGCGCGCGGAGACCGCGGGGTGCGGTCCGGCGCGCCGGGGTGGCCAGCCTCGGGGTCAGCCAGCGATCACACGGTGCCCGAGCCGCCCAGCCCGGTGTAGACGACCTGGGCGTAGGCCACCAGCTGCGTGGCGGTGGCGGCCGGGATCTTCTTGCCCGACTGCGACCGGACCAGTGCGGCGTACGCGCGCAGGCCGGTCAGTGCCGCCGGGATCTTGTTGGCCTTGACCAGGACCTCGATCGCGGTCCAGGCGACGACCAGGGCCGCGGCCGTGACCTTGTCGGTGACCCCGGCCTTCACGACGTCGGCCATCGACTTGTACGTCGCGGTCACCGTGACGTTGCTGGTCACCGGACCGCTGAACACCGGCTGGGTGGTCACGTACATGAGGCCCTTGGAGTCGGTCACCGTGCCGGGGAAGCTGTAGCTGTGGCTTTGGCCGTAGCTCACCGTCACTGCCGCGGGCAGCGTCACTGTCGTCCCGTCGACCTTGGCCTGCTTGACCACCGCGGCAGGTAGGCCGGACTGGGCCAGGCTGAGCCGCGGGTTGATGGTCAGGCGGCCCGCGGCGTACCCGATCGTGTAGTTCGGGTCCACCGCTCCGGCGCAGGTGATCGCACCGGCGTAGTCACCCGGCGCCGTGGTCGCTGAGACCGTGACCCCACCCGCCTTCGCCGTGCAGGTCGGACGAGTCCGGCCCGGAGTGCCCAACGTGGCGTCGGTGTCACCGTTGACCCAGCCGGTGCCCTTCCAGGTGTAGGCGGGCACGGTGCCGTACGCCGTGGTCTTGGCCTCGGCGGTGATGGTCAGCGGCGCCTTGGTCACCCGCAAGGTGCCCGGGACGTAGGTGATCGCGTAGTTGGGGCTCGACGCCGACGACGGGCTGATGGCGTAGGCGCCCACGTGCGCGCCGGCGGCCGGACCACTCAGCACCAAGCCGGTGACGTCGGACTCGGTGTCGCCGTCGACCAGACCGTCGAAGGTCGCGGTCAACGCCGGCAACGGCTGGCCATAGGTCACGGCCTTGTCGTCGGCGGTGATCGTCAGCGGTGCCCGGGTGATGGTGTGCGTCCCAGCGACATATGAGATGTCGTAGTTGGGGTTGGTCGCACCCGAGCCGGTGACCGGGTAGGTCCCGACGTCGCTGCCCGCCGGCGCGCCCGTGAGGGTGAGCCCCGAGATGTCGGTCCTCGTGTCGCCGTTGACCAGCCCGTCGTACCGCGCCGTGAAGTCCGGCGAAGCCGCCCCGTAGCGGGACTGCGCGTCGTCGGCGGTGATCGTCAACGGCGCCTTTCGCACCGTGAGGGTGCCGTCGATGAATCGGTAGGCGTACTTGGGGTTGGTCCCACCCGAAGCGCGCAGCGGGTAGCTGCCGACGCCGACGGTCGCCGCGGGTGCGTCGATCTGGATCCCGGTGATGTCGGCCTGGGTGTCGCTGCCGATCAGGCCCTCCACCGTCCAGTCGAACGCCGGGTCCTCAGCGCCGTAGGCCCGCTCGGCGTCCTGGACCCGCACCGTCAGCTCGGCCCTAACGATCCGGTACGTGGCCGGCGCCCCGTAGCTGACCTGGTAGTTCGGGCTGCTCGCGCCAGAGGCGGAGATCGGGTACGTCCCGGGAGCGCTGTTCGCCGACGGTCCGCTCAGCACCAACCCGGTGATCGCGGCCTGCGTGTCGCCGTTGACCAGCCCGGTGTACGTCGCCGTGAGCGGCGCCAGCTGGTCGCCGTACGCCGACTGCTGGTCGTCGGGGGTGATCCTCAGCGGCGCCTTCAGCACGTTGAACACGCGCACCTGGCTGGCCGCGGCGGTGAACACTGGCGCGTCGCCCGCCTGGTCGGCGGTCACCCGGCACTCCCCGACCCCGACCAGCTTGATCTGGGCGCCGAATCCTCCGGTCGCTTGGCACACGTTGCTCGGGCTGGCGGTGTACGTCACCGGCTCCGCCGAGGCAGTGGTGCCGGTGGCCGCCATGGTCACCGTGTCGCCGTAGACCTGGTTGCCGACCGTCGGG
Source organism: Nocardioides sp. (assembly GCA_003519585.1). Classification (GTDB taxonomy): domain Bacteria; phylum Actinomycetota; class Actinomycetes; order Propionibacteriales; family Nocardioidaceae; genus Nocardioides. The sequence continues at coordinate 14,562 of DOWL01000011.1, forward strand.
AAGGTGATCGCCTGGCGACCGGTGACCATCTGGGTGAACGAGACCGTGGCGCTCTCGCCGCCCCAGTTGGTCGAGGAGACGGTGCCGTAGTAGACCCCTGCATTGGCGTATCGGTGCTTCGCGTTGATGCCGATGAAGGAGGGCTGGTCGGGATCCCTGAGCAGCTGCAGCGGGGCGGATGGGTCGTCGAAGTTGATGACGTTGGGACCGGCCTGACCCTGGTCGGTCGTGCCGTCGCCCCACGAGATCTTGACCGCCTGGTTCTCGTGCAGTCCGGGGAGTGTGACCTTGCCGCTCATGAACGTCTGCTGTCCCAGTGGCACGGTGTGCTTGTCACATCCCTCCCCTCCATCGATGTCGCAGGTGGGGCTCAACAACACCGTCGGCGGCACCCCGCCCACCTTCACCGGCAGAACCGCCACCGCGGAGTGGCCCGAGCTGTCGGTCGCCGTCAGCTCCACCTTGAATGTGCCGGCCTGCTGCCAGGTGTTGGTCACCTGCGGTCCCGTCACGGGGGTGGTGTACGACGGCAGCGGGCTGTTGTCGGGCCCGAGCACGTTGGTGAAGCAGTTGTTGAAGCCACAGCCGGTCCGCTGGAACCGCCACGAGTGGGTGATCGGGCCGACGGAGTTGGCCGGCCTGAAATCGTTGGCGCGCAGCATCACCGGCTGGGCCACGACCGGAGCCGTGGTCACGACCGACGGCGTGCCCACCGGGGCGAGGTACCCCTCTACCGAGGCGCGGTACTTCTGGCCGTCGGGGCTGATGTAGTCGATGTGGTCGCGGTTCCAGCAGCTGCCGTTCGCGCGACAGGTCGCCGGATCGATGCCGGCGGCACCCGGCTCGAGGCCAAGGAACGAGTACTCCCCCGAGCCGTCACGGACCAGCCAGGCGACCTGGGGCTTGCCGTCCCAGTCGTCGTAGTAGAGGCGCAGCGACTGGTAGGTCCGCCCGCCGGGCGGCGTGGTCACGAACCAGGTGCCACTCAGCCGGACGGTCTGGTCGACCGCGCCACTGACCTCGGGCGTGGTGCGGGCGGTGATGGTCGGCGTGAGCACGCCCGCGCCGACTCCGTTCGACGGTAGGACCCGGAACTGCGGGTCGGTCGACGTGGCCGGCGGGATCGCCGGTGGGTTGAGACAGCCGGTGCCCTGGTCGAAGTCGATCAGCTCGCCGTCGTTGCCCAGCGGGGTGTAGACCTTCTTGGCCATCGGGAAGCCGAACTCGTCGACCGTGGACGAGAACCAGGACGAGGGCGGGACCAGCGAGTTGTCGCACGCCGCATCGGTTCTGGGCATCGGCAGGGTGGCACCGGTGAACAGCGACCACACCAGCTGGGTGCCCTCTGTCGTGGCCAGCATGTGCGCGGCATTCGCGTCGAGCAGGTCGCCCGGCGCGGTCGCGACGTACTTCGCGAGCTTGCCCGGCAGCGAGGCAGCATCGGCGACCTGGATGCCCTGCAGGGTCGCGAACACGATGGCCAGGATCACGACGGCGATCGCACCACCCAGCGCAGCGGCCGCCGACCCGCCAGCACCGGGGACTGCGGTCCCGATCACGGTACCGGTGGTGACATCGGCAGCCGTGTACGGCAGGAGCATCGATATCACCGTGGTGGTCAGGTGACTTGCCATGGAAAGCGAGAAGGCCGTCCCGGTGATTGCGGACGTCGCGACGGCGGCACCGAAGGTCACGCCGGTCGCGATCGCTGCGCCGTGCTCGGTGTAACTCTGTGCCTCGAGGTTCTTCTCCGCGACCGCCCGACCCCAGCGTTGGAACTGGTCGAAGGCCGGTGTCGGGGGCTGGCAACCGATCGGGCTACGGCACGGGGTGAAGCAAGTCTGGACCATCGAGCCGTCGTACTCCCCGGCGAACGGCGCCGGCGGCTTGTAGTTGCAGTAGCCGGCAGCCTTGGTGCCCCACGAGTTGTCGAGAGCCTGGGCCTCGACGCCACCTTGCAGAAAGTTCGCGAGCTGGCTCTCGCTGGCACCAGTGTCGGCGAGGTAGCGGTACTGCCACTGGTTCAGCCCGGCCCACCGCGCGTACTCCGCGCCGGCCTCGACCGCGATCGACCGCACCTGGCGTGAGATCAGGGAGTACATCCAGTCCGAGACCCCCTGCTGCGTGGCCGTGCGGTTCGCCGGCGTAGTCCTGAACGCGTCCACCACGAGGGCCCACAGCTCCGCAAGCGCGTCGTAGCGGCCCCAGCTCAACACCGCGTCCCGGTCACTGGCCGGGAGCTGATGGTCCTGCAGCGTGTTGGCGACCGCCTGGCTCTCGATGTCCTCGAGCGCGGCCCGGATGGCCGGGTCGAGAGTGGCGAGCATGCCGGGGTTGAACAGCCCCGGCGGAGCCGGGATCGGGTCGCACTCGGGGCCCGTGGAGCCGACCCGACAGGTCGGCCCGACCGTCACGTACGGCTCTACCGCCTGGGCGGCCTGCGGCACGACGAAGGTCTGCGCGAACGGCAGCAGCAGGACGGCGAGCAGCGCACCCAAGAGGCGCGCCAGCGTGATCTTGGACATGGGTGAACCTCTTCGTGCCTTGTGCGTCGAATGGGGTGGAGCGTGGCGGGGCGTCATGCCTGGCGCCCGAAGACCTGCGCGGCGTACCAGACGCCGTCGTCGCTTTGATGTGCCCCGATGCCCATCAGCCGGTAGGACCGGTCGAGGATGTTGGCGCGGTGACCGGCGGACTCCATCCAGCCCTCGAGGACGACCGCCTTGCCGTTGTCGTAGCCGTCGGCGACGTTCTCGCCGGCCCGGCTCAGCCCGCAGCTGCGCAGCAGTTTGCGGAGGTCCTGGTGGAAGAGTTGCTGCCGCTCGGCCATCCGCTTGGCCTGCCGGATCGCCGCGCGGTCGAGGCAGTCGTTGGCGCGGAGCTTGCCCAGACCGTCGTCCTCGCGTTGGGCGTTGGTCGCCCGGAAGGCCTGGCGGACGTAGCGGTCGTCATCGGCGTCGTCGGCATGCGCGGCGGTGACGCCGCTGCCCACGAGGGCTGCGGTACCCGCCAGTACGACCATCCGGCGCATCGCCATATTCGGAAACGTATGGGCGATGCGTGCACGGATCCCGGGCTCGGAGGGCACAGCTGCGGCCAGAGCCCGGAATCAGTGCGCTCTCAGTCGACCACGGGGCCGCTCAGGCCGACTCAGCCTGGATGATTCGTTTCACTGACACCTGACCGATGGGCCGGCCGGCCATGGTCCGAGTCAGGCCTTGCGGCCGAAGACCTGGGCGACGTACCAGCGTCCGTTGTGGCCCTTGCGGGCGCCGATCCCCATCAGCCGGTACGCCGGGTTGAGGATGTTGGCGCGGTGGCCCTCGGAGTTCATCCAGCCGTCGTTGACCACCGACTTGCCAGTGGGGAAGCCGTACGCGACGTTCTCGCCGACGGTGCTCAGGCCACAGTCGCGGAGCACCTGGCCGATGTCCTGGTGGAACATCTGCTCCCGCTGCGCCATCAGCCGCGCCTGCCGTACGGCGGCATGCTTCAGGCACTTGCTGGCGCGCAGCGCGCGGAGCTCCTGGCGGTCGCGGTTGGCGTTGGTCGCGTGGAAGGCCTGCTGGGCGTACGTGCCGGCCTTCGATCGAGCCTGGGCGGGGGCGGTCCCGCCGGTCCCGACCAGGACGAGGGCAGCAAGCAGCAGGGCGACGACGAGACGCATCCCCCGAGGGTAAGGCGTCGACTCAGGAGATGAACGGCTTCCAGCGGAACGACACCTTGACCACGCCGTGGTCGCCGGTGCCGGCCTCGCGATGATCCTCCTCGTTGAGGTGGTCGTTGTTGATGACCAACCCGTCGAAGAGCCACATCCGGCGTCGGCTGTGATCGTAGAACTGCTCGCTGACCAGGACGTGGTCGAGTGACTCGCGGAGGTCCTGGTGGACGTGGGTGTAGTAGACGTCGCGGGTGTCGCGGTACTCCTGCAGCGTCTGGGCGGTGTAGAGACCGATGTCGGCTCCGCCGAGCGACTCCCCCACGAGGTAGTTCGGCTGCTCGGTGAGGATGTTGATGGTGTTGCTGTGCTGGCCGTCGTTGAGGTCGCCCAAGACCAGCACCGGTGTGTCGGAGCCCTTCATCTCCTCGGTGAGCAGCACCCGCAGCGCCGTCGCCTCGGCCGTACGCCGGATCGTCGAGATCGCGCCACCGAGCGCGTTGCGATGATCGCGGTAGAGCGCCGGGTCGGCGTCGTACCAGTCCTCGCCGTTGACCTGGGTGGGCAACTTGGACTTCAGGTGCGCCACGAACACCTCGGTGCGCGGCGGGTCGTCGCGCAGCGCGACCTGGAAGTGCAGCACCGGCCGTGAGAACCCGGGGATGTGCACGCTGATGCCCGGGGACTGCGGGTCCAGGCCGTCCTTGGAGTCGAGCCGCACCGCCTTGGGGAACGTCGAGATCCACTTCGGGGTGCCCCGCAGCAGCCCCTTGCGGACCAGCGCGGCGCAGACGATCTTCGAGCCGTCGGCGGGCTTGGCGAGCAGGTCGTAGCGATCCCGCAGGGCCGCCCGTGCCAGCACCGTCTCCATCGCTTCGGCGTGCCAGAGCTCCTGCAACCCGACGATGTCGGGGTCGATGGTGTCGAGCATCCGCGCGACCCACGACACCTTCTTGCCAAACTCCTCCTTGGTCCACGGCTTCTGGTTGGGGTTCATGGCCAGCCCGGGCAACTGGAAGTTGTAGAGGTTGAACGTGGCGACGCTGATCCGGTCGTGGTCCATGTTGCTGACGCTAGTCGCGTGCGCCGTCGACGCCCACGACCGCGGAGCCGTCGGCACCCACTGTCGTCCGCGCGGGCGAGCCGGGCGCCGAGAGCGGGAGCTCGAGGGGAGCGCTGAGGTGGACCAGGACGCGATCGCCCTCGACCCGGACAGCGAAGGAGAGGCCGGGGTAGCGCTCGTAGGCGCCGGCGTCGCGGAGGTAGCCGGCCACGGCGGCCCGGGCCCGGTCGGGGGTGAGCTCCAGGGTCTGGCCCGGCACGCCGCCCTGGTAGACCTCGACCCCGGTGGCGCCGAGGTCGGCGCCGCAGAGGGCGGCGCCGTCGGCGAGCGTGTCGAGCCCCTGCCGCTGGAGGTAGGCGGCCGAGCTGTCGACCACGACGGCGATCAGCATCGCCAGCACCGCCGCGAAGCCGATGATCAGGACGCTCGACTGCCCGCCTTGGTCGCGGCTCCGCCTACCCGGCCTACAAGCCTTCATCGGCGGCCTCGTGGAACTGGCCGATCGGCACGCTGTGCTCGGCGTCCAGCGCGAAGCTCGGCGGCTGATCACCGAGCACGTCGGGCAGCAGCGGCAGGTCGACCCGGGCTCCCACCCGCACGGTGATCACCGAGGTGCCTTGGTGGCACTGGTGCGGGTCGGGGGTGCAGGTGACGGTCACCGTGGCGGGCTCCTCGCCCAGCCCCTGATCGGCGAGTGCCTCGCGGGCTGCCTGCTCGGCGCGCGCCTGACCCAACGCGTCGTTGGGCGCGAGTGCGTACGCGCGGCCGGCCGCGCGGGCCGCGGCGCTGACCCCGAACGCACCGCGCTGCACCTCGAAGACACTGAGGACGATCCACAGCATCGGGACGAGCAGGAGCACCCCGAGCCAGGTCAGCTCGACCAGCGCACTCCCCCGCTCGCTCCGGAGTGTCGGCCTCATCGGTTGCACCAACACTGAACCAAATGGTTCACTTTTGAGGTGAGCACCGTCGCCGTCCTCTGCGCGGCGCTTGGCGACCCCACTCGGACGGGACTCGTCGAGCGGCTGGCTCGCGGACCGGCGAGCCTGTCGGAGCTGGCGGCGCCGTACGACATGTCCCTCACGGCGATCAGCAAGCACGTCGGCGTGCTGGTGGACGCCGGCTGGGTGGAGCGCCGCAAGCAGGGCCGCGTGGTGACCTGCCGGCTCCGGGCCGAACCGCTCCATGAGCTCGAGGGCTGGCTCACCGACCGGCAGGCGTTCTGGACCGCCGCGCTCGATCGACTCGACACCGCACTCGACACCGCACTCGAAAGGGACCATCGATGACACTCCCGGGCCTGGGCTTCACGCTGGACCGCAGCTATGCCGCGACGCCGGAGCGGGTGTGGGCGCAGTGGACCGATCCGGAGCTGCTGGCGAGCTGGTTCTGTCCCAACCCCGATCTGCCCACGACCTGCGACCTCGACGTACGGCCCGGCGGTGCGTGGCGGGTCGTGATGGGCGAGTGGGCTGTGGGCGGCCGCTACGTCGAAGTGTCGCCCGTGACTCGGTAAGTCTTCACCTTCGACTGGGAGCACGACGACGACCCGCCGACGACCGTCACCGTCGAGATCACGCGGGACGGCGACCGGACCCGGCTGATGCTCGCGCACGAGGAGACGGGCGCGGACGGCGGTCACGAGGAGGGCTGGACGCTCTCGTTGGCGCGGCTGGACCAGCGGCTGGACTGACGTCATCGCGGCTCCTCCACCGCGTGTCCGGTGACCGTGACCTCGATGCCGGGGCCGCCGAGCCCGAGCGCCGGGACCCGAGCGTGCACCGTGATCTCGACCCGGTCTGCGCTCTGCTGCGCCGACACGTCCTGGGCGAACCGTCCCGAGACGGCACCGTGGATCTGCGCGCGGGTCAGCGCCGCGCCGTCGGCCGGGCCGCGATCGGCCGTGGCCGCCAACCGGGCTCCCTCGGACGCGGCCGCCACCAGGGTGTTGCGCACGTGAAGCACGAGCGCCACCTGCATGATCCCGAGCACCACCGGGACCAGGACGGCCAACACCAGCACCACGTCGACGACCGCCGCGCCGCGTCCCGACCTGGACCGGCTGGGCAGCCTCACGGCCTCACGGCGTGACCTGCGACAGCGCGCTGGCGAGCATCGAGCGGAGCTGGTCCTGGGCCACGCCCCAGATCACGCTCACCAGCCCTGCGGTCATCACCGTGACCAGGACCCAGCCGGGCACGTCCCCGCGCTCGTCACGAACTCGGGGCGCCGCGATCTCGAGCCAGAGTCGCGTCAGCGCCGTTCTCACCATGGTGTTCCTTTCCCGAGGATCGCTCACGGGGCCGTGAGCGAGAGTCCGACCACGCCCGGCCAGAACGCGAACAAGACGGTGACCGGCAACACCAGGAAGACGACGGGCACCATCATCGCGATCTCCCGGCGGGCGGCCAGTTCGATGAGCTCGCGGCGCCCGGCGTCGCGTACGTCGGCCGCCTGCGCATGCAGCACGTCGGCCAGCGGGGTGCCGCGCTCGACGGCGACCGAGATGCCCTGCGCGAAGCGGGCGACCAGCGGCAGCCCGGACGTCGAGGCGAGCTCGTCGAACGGCGAGGCGACCGGCTCACCGGTGCGGATCTCGGCGAGCACCCGGGCCAGATCGGCCGAGAACTCGCCCCCGCTTCGGCGTACGACGCGGTCGAGTGCGGCCACGGGGCTCTCACCGGCCGCCACCGAGAGCGCCAGCAGCTCGGCCACGGTGGGAAGTTCGGCCATGATCCGGCGCTCCCGCTGCTTGACCTGCGCGCTGAGGTGTTGATCGCGGGCAAGGACACCGGTCGCGAAGGCGGTCAGGCACAGCAGCACGGCGAAGCCGGCGCTGGGCTGATCGGTGAGTGCGCGGAGCAGCAGATAGGCAGCGGCGAACCCGACGGCTACCAGGCCCCAGCGGACCTGTTGGACCCGGAACTCGGGCACCGCCATCGCCAACCCCGCGCGCTCGAGCCGGCGTCGGACGGAGTCGGCTCCGCCGAGGACCCGCTCGACCCCGTCGGCCGCGGCGGCCAAGACAGGCCCGAAGACCCCGCGGGTCGCCGAGGTCGTCGTGGCCCGCGGGGGCACCAGCAGGGGCAGGTCGCGGACGTAGGGCAGCACGCGGGTCTCGAGCCGTGGCCGACGGGACGCCGCGACGCGGGAGAAGATCAGCAGGAGCCCGGCGGCCAGGGTCGCGCCGAGCACGGCGCCCCATGCGGAAGGGGTCACCGGAGGATCCGACGCTCGACGGGGAGCCGGCCGATCCGCATCATCAGCCGGTAGGCGACCAGGCAGAGTGCTGCGCCGGTGGCGAGCACGATCGCTCCGGCCGGTGAGGCGTAGCGGCGGATCACCTCGGTCTGGAACGACATGAACAGCAACACCAGCCAGGGTGCCGCAACCGCCAGCCGCGCGCCGTTGACCGTCCAGGCCTGGCGCGACTCGAGCTCGCCGCGGGTGCGGACGTCCTCGCGCAGGTAGCCGGACAGGTTGCGCAGCAGGCGCCCGAGCTCACCGCCGCCGACCTCGCGGGCCACGCGGATCCCCTCGACGACGCGGTCGCCGACCGGGTCGGCCAACCGCCCCTTGAGCCGGTCCAGGCTCTCGCCGAACCGCCCGGTCACCTGGTAGTCGAGCGCGAACGCGTCGAAGGCCGCCCGCAGCGGCGCCGGGCCCCGCACACCCAGCCCCGCCAGCGCATCGGGGAGGCTCAGGCCGGCTCGGACCGCGCTGGCGAGGTTGTCGACGGCCTCGGGCCACACCTCGGCGAACTCGCGTTGCCGACGCCGGCCCCGTCCGCTGACCACCGCCACCGGCAGGTAGCCCGCGATCACCCCGAACGCGACCGCCACTGGCGGCGTACGGCTGAGCAGTTCCACCACCAGCGCGCCCGCTGCGCCGCACCCGACACAGAGCAGCACGAAGCCGGAGGGTGAGACCTCACCGAGTCCGGCCCGGGCGAGTAGCTCCGCGGCGCGACCGTCGCGGCGGGCACGCCGCCGGGGCCGCACCGGCACGAAGAATGCCGACCACACCAGCACCAACCCGATGCCGAATCCCAGCCCGACCAACGCCCCCATCAGCCCTCCGCGCCGCTGAGGAGCCGGTGCACGTCGATGCCCCGTCGCTCGAACCGGTCCAGCCGCGGTGGCAACCCACCGGTGCGACGCAGCTCGCCATCGCGGCGGACGAAGACCGGCTCGATCTCGATGACGTCGTTCTCGACCCGGCCGGGCACGCCGACGATCTCGTTGACGCGGCGTACGCCGTGTTCGTCGATGCCGAGGTGCACCACCAAGTCGACGCTGGCCGCCACGGTGGGAACCACGAACCGCGCGGAGATGTTCTCACCCGCCAACACCCAATAGGGAGAGTGCGACCTGACGCTCTACGCTGGCCAGACGTAGCCCGGGACGTGGTCAGGCTACCTGGGCGCCCTGGGTCACCTGACCTCGGCGGGCGCGCTCTCCAGTTTCGTCCTCACCTGGCTGCCGATAGGGGACAATCCGCTTGTGCCCATCACTCGGCGTGAACTGATCGAGGCGTTCGGCAGCGCGTGCGACGTCGGGAGCGCTGGCGTCTTCGTTGGAGCCGGGCTGTCGTCCGCCGCCGGTCTTCCCGGTTGGGAGAAGTTGCTGGAGGTGCCTCGGGCGGCGTCGGACATCCCCCTCATGAAGGACGATCTGCCGCTGATGGCCGAGTACATCCTGCTTGAACCGATGTATTCGCGTGCCCGTTTGGAGCAGCACATCCTCGACGAGACCCTGGCTGCCGGGGTCGATGCAACGGACAGTCACCGCTCGCTTGCGCGGCTGGGCGTGGACCAGGTGTGGACGACCAACTACGACCCGTTCATCGAACGAGCCGACCCGACTGCACTGGTCATCTCCAACGACGACGACGG
>DOWL01000011.1:24304-49298 GCA_003519585.1 Nocardioides sp.
GCTCATAGGGACCGCCCGCAAGACGATCATCAAGATGCACGGCAGCATCGACCCCTGCGGCCCGGAGCCTGGGTGGGCCGACCCGCCAGTGATCACACGATCGGATTTTGAGACCTACGAGGACAAGCACCGTCGCCTGTGGGCGCTGCTGCGTGCTTCATATCTATCCAAGACCCTGCTGTTCCTCGGCTTCAGCTTCGCCGATGCGAACATCGAGATTCTCCAGCGTCTGGCGCGGCGCCACGGGACAGCGGCACGCGATCGCCACATCACGGTGTTGAAGAAGCCCGACGGCTCGTACCCTGACGACCTGCGCCGTCACACGCTTAAGGTCCGCGACCTCGAGATGAGCGGAGTTCGTGTCCACGAGGTGTCCGAGTACGAGGATCTGCCGCTGCTGCTGACCGAGCTGGTCAGGCGCACCCGGCCGCCCCGCTTGTTTGTCTCCGGCAGCGAGACCGGCGACACTTACGGCCGCCAGTGCGAGGAGATGGCCAGAGCGCTGGCAGACCGAGTCGACTGGGAGATCTGCTCGCTCGGCGGCCACGCGGGCTGGGGTACAACGCGTGAGCTCGCGCGAATTCGCCGCGCCGAGGGCACCTACGACCCCTCTCGCCTGGTGTTCCACAGCCGTCGCAAGGAGGGGCCGCCGCCGGTCGAGATGGACGAGCGGATCGGCACCTCGGTCTTCGACGACCTCGAGCGTGAACCGCTCGTCCGCAGTCTCCTGGACGAGAGTCGCGCCGTCCTTGTCCTGGGCGGAGGTACCCGGACCGCGGAAGAGATCGCTTGGGCGACGGAGTTTGGGCTCGGCGTGGTGCCTCTCGGAGCATCGGGGGGCACCGCGCATGAGTACTGGGAGCAACACCGCGCCGATCCTCCCGACCTCGGTGGACGCCAAACGGACCGCGCTACCTGGGATCGGTTGGGGGCCGATGTCGATGTGGCCGCGCGCGCGGCCGCGCAACTGCTGGCGCAGGCCATGTACGCGCCGGAGGCGCGCATTATCAGCTGAGCACCCCCAGCGGAGTTCGGGTCCCGGGTTCTGTCGGTGGTCGCGTCTACGGTGCCTAACATGGACGAGATGAGGACTGCGGGCGTGATCCTCGCGGCACTTGAGTTGGCTCCGGCTGAGCCCTCCGACGTGACCGCAATCTTACTGAGCGCGGTCGATCGATCCGTCCTACTCGGCCGTGACGAGGACGGCGAGTTGGACCTGCCGCACTCCGCCGCAAGAGAGGTGTCGCCGCTAGCGCGCTACCTCGCCGATCACATCGACCAGGGGCGCGTGGAGCACTGGACGAAGGTTGTTGACCGCGGCGCCAGTGAGGGCCATTACCGCCCGCTACCGGTGACCGACCCGCGCTACCCCGACCGGTTGCGCCAGGTGTGGGACGCGCCGCCGCTGCTGTTTTGCAGCCTTAGGGAACGGGACCTTCAAACCCAGAGCGCTCCTTCATACGGGCGATCGTGGCCATACCTCAGGCACGGGATCGACGCGGGTCCATCACTCGCCATCGTGGGATCGCGTGAGACCAGTGATCAGGTCATCGGGTCCACCGAGATAGTCGCATCCGATTTAGCCTCCTCTGGCGTTGCGATCGTCTCGGGGCTCGCGGCCGGAGTCGACTCGGCCGCCCACCGCGGCGCCCTGGCCGCGGGCGGCTACACCGTCGGCGTGATGGGGACCGGCATCGACATGGTCTTCCCCGAATCGAACCGCGACCTCGCCGCTGAGATCCGGCGAGTCGGGACCCTCGTCTCACAGTTCGCACCTCCCGCACCCCGGACCCGCACGTCGTTCCTATTGCGAAACCACGTCATCGCGGCCCTGAGTGAGGCATCACTGATCATGGATGGCGACGAGCGCAGCGGGAGCCGGTACGAGGTTGAGCAGGCTCTCGCCTACGGGCGGCCGGTCTTCGCGTGGGGGCCGACCTTGGGTCACCGACTGTGGGTCAAGGACTTGGTGCAGGCAGGCGCCATATGGATCGTCGAGTCGGCCGCTGAGGTCGGCGAGCATCTGGCACTCTCAAGACGTGAAGGTCGGACGTGACAACCGGGATCGGGCACAGATCCTCGATCTATCAGATCGGCTGATCCCGGACCTGGCGACGCCGCCCGCGGACGGCCCAAGTGTCTGTGGGCGCTGCACAACATGGACCCGTGCCGACGACCTAGCGGGTAGGGATCGCGTGGGCCGCAGTGCAGATCTCACCGCGCACGGTGATGACGCCGACGATGCAGCACTGGCGTCAGTTGTGTGCGAGAACTGCCTCGAGGTTCGCGAAGCGCTTGATCGCGAGCCACTCGCGCTGTCGGTTGTCTCGCTCTACCGCAAGCCATCGCCGCTGCGCGACGCGCTCACCCGGTATAAGGGCCGCGACGACGAGGATGACCCGTTCGATCCTGCGTGCGTCGAGGTGGTGCGCTCGATGCTGGGCCGGTACCTGCTCGACCACGGCGACACGTTGGTCGAGTTGTCGGATGGGATCGACGGGATCGTGGTGGTGCCCTCGACCGATCGCACTCCCCCGCATCCCCTCGAGGACCTGATTGACTCGCTCGATCTCGAGCTGCCGCGGTGGCCCATGCTCGCCCGCGGAACGGGAGAGTTGGGCTTCCGCAAGCCGAACCGAAACGGCTACCAGGTCGGCATGGATCGCGAACCTTCGCGAATCCTCCTCGTCGATGATGTCTACACTACCGGCTCACGCCTCAACAGCGCCGCGTCGGCACTGGGCCGCAACGGACACGAGACGGTCGCCGCCCTCGTCCTCGCACGCCGAATCAACACCGACTACGCGGCCGAGGCCATGGAACTGTGGGCCTTGGCGACGGCCGAGCCATTCGACTGGCGGACGAGCCCGAGGTCGGTGGCGTCGTGAGTATGGGCCAACCCTCTTCAGAGCCATCCGCACCCGGTTCGACGACCCCCAACACCATCGCCGGATCTGGTCTCGCCCAACATCTGCCGGCACTACTCCGTCAGGCCCGGGTCGAGAAGATCGAACTCGATGTTCTCCACAGGCGGCCTTCGTTTCAAGGCGGGGAGGTCTCACCGCTAGCGCAGTCGATCACCAAGACCGCCCGCGATGAGCACCGCTCACGCGGCTTCGGGTTCTGGGAGTTCGTCCTTTCGAAGGCGGTGACCACCGACCCCGACACCCGAGGGGCTTTGCTGGACGCCGCGCTGCGGCACAACAGCGACGAGGCGATCCGCATGCGACTCGCACGCGAGGAGTTCATTGATCGGCTGAGCTCCGGCGAGTATGAGAACCTGCCGCCACGCGACCTAGTGTCCTTCTACTCCAGCGTCCAGGTGGCCGGCGAACCGCAGAGCATGCACCTGCCGCTGCTCGACCTAGGCGTCAAGACTGGACCCGACGGAGAAGCTTCCGCGATCGCAGCCCTCCACGCCCTCGAGCTACGTGGCCTGCTGTTCATGAGCGGACGCTCCTACCACTTCTACGGCTCAGACCCCGTGACAGCGCCCGAGCTGACGGCCATCCTGGGCCGAGCCCAGTTGCTGTCACCGATCATCGACTCGCGCTGGGTCTCGCATCAACTGATCGACGGCCGCTGTGGACTGAGGATCTCGACCGACTCCGAGAAGACACCGGACCCACCGACTTTCGTGACACGCGTCGGCACAAAGTAGAAGAGACCATTCGTGCGGCCTCGTGGGTGAAGGCCAGCGAACCAACAGGGGCAGGGTGCAGATTCACGCTCAGACAGCGCGAGGTAGCAATCGCCCGAGAACAGCCTCAGCCGTGCACTAGGTGCAGTTGGGGCCGTTGGGATTGCTCGGCGGCCGTCTCCAGTCGCTGCATCCGCTCGAGGGTCATGGGGTGCCTGTAGCGCCGAAGCAGACCCGCCAGCACGGGGCCGAGGCCGATCGATAGCAAGAACTGGTCGGCCGCGGCCTCCGTGTGGAGCTCGATCCGCCGGCCGGCCGCCGGCACCAGATAGGTCAGCGCGATGACTGCGCCCCCGAGCAGACCGGCCCAGGCCCGGTCCTCGACGACCGACTGCACCACGCAGATCACCCCGACGACGCAGCGCAGCGTCCAGGCCAGCCGCATGAACGGAAGCCAGGCGAATGCACGGCCGACACCGCGGAACGTCGCCACCATCAGCCGCCACGGCGTCGTCGCCGTGAGCACGGCAAGCTCCAGCCGCGGCTGGATCGCCTGGCGCCGGCCGACCGCATGAGCCAGCGCGGCGGCCGCCTCCGCGCCGCTCACAGCGCCGCGGAACGTCGCCTCGACCAGCCCAGGGCTGACCACCACGGTCCGCCGGCCGATCGCCACCGCCATCGGGGTGCTCGGCCGCTGGATCCCGCGCACGAACAGCGCGCCGACGTCGACACCGCGGCCGCACAGCTCGGCCAGCACCGGCGCCATCACCCGCAACTCGGCCTCCGTCGCCGGCCGCGACCTGGTCAGCGCCGCGACCGCAGGCTCCTGCAGCTGTCCCAGCGCCAGCGCGACCAGCACGCCGCCCGCAGCCACGAACGCCACCAGGCCCAGCGCCGGCGGGAGCAGGGCGCACACCACCACGGTGAGGACGAAGCTCACCAGCAGTGCCGGCGCCAGCGTCACGGCTCTCAGCACGATCATCGGGAACCTCATCTCGACCCTCCTCCATCTTGCAGCACTAGTGCGGATCTCTTGACTTTGCTCGCGGTGATCGTCCGGCAACCACCGAACGACATAGGCGAACGAGACCAGTTTGTGCCCAGGGACCGACGGCACCCCGAGTTATCCACAGCCCGCCGCTCGGCGCGGCGGGCAGCGGCCGGGACGTGGATTCATGGGCCAGACCGACCTCCGACTGAAAGGAACACCCGTGGACACCCTCAACGCTGATGCCACCTGGGACCGCCTCGGCTCGATCGCCCAGCTGCTGCACCAGGCCGCTGCCCAGGTGTGGAGCGACGCCGACGAAGCCGCCCCCGCCTCCCCGCTCCACGACCTCGGACTGGGCGTCTACCTCGCGCACTCCCAGGCCAGCGCCCTGCTGCCCGACGACTACGAGCTGCCCGACGTCGACCCGCTCCCCGACCTCGAGGAGCGCACGCCCCTGCAGCTGCTCACCAAGGCCGAGGAGCTGACCCGCCCGCTACCGCTGCACCAGCCCGACCTGGTCCACGGCTCGCAGCTGGTCGTCGACCTGTGCGACCTCATCCGGGAAGCCCGCGGCCTTGGCTACTGACCTGCGCCTCGCGTACGCCGACATCGACGAGGAGCTCTTCGACGTCGACCAGATCCCGGTGACCTCGCGCGACGTACGCAGCGTCGGCGAAATGCTCTTCGACGTCGACTACCTGGCCCGCCAGCTGCTCATGGACGTCGGCGGCGATGACGCCGGCACACTCCTGCGGAGCTGGCCGACGATGGTCGCGGCCGCCGAGGACCTGTGGGCCTCGCTACCGGGTCGCCGGCCTGGCGCCGACGAGCGCGATCGGCCCATCACCCGCCTGTCAGCGCAGGCCTCAACCATCGAGTCCAGCCTGTCCGGCCGGAAGGCCTGGCCAGGTCAGGGCCCGACCAACCCCCGCGTCGACCAGATGACCCAGACCCTCCTCACCGCCGCGGCTCTGGTGCGCCGCTACGGCGCCGAGATCCCGCACGAGCAGCCCGACGCCCACCGCGACCTCGAGGCAGCCCGGACCAGACTCATGCACGGTCTCTACCTGACCGCCCACGCCGTCAACGTCGCCCTGCACGACAAAGGACGCGACCGCGTCAACGACGCCCGCGGCCAGGGCCGCCTGGTCCAGCTGGCCCAGCACCACTCCCCCTACGCGATCGCACCCATGGGGGTATGGGTCGATCGGGTGTCTGCGTGCGAGAGCACCGCACGCAGCTACCTGACCGACCGGTTCGCTCAAGCCCTCGCCGGCGAGGCCATCCGGACCGTCGACGACCCCGGCCGCCTGGCGCAGGCCATGGCCACCTGGGACATCCAGTCCCACCGCGCGCTGGCCCGCGACCTCGAGCCGTCCAACATCCTGCTCATCACCCGCACCCAGGGACTCGTCGCCGGCGCCAGCATGGTGCTCGTCGACGCGGCCACCACCGCCGGCATCCTCGAGCCCTCGGACCGCCTGGTCCCCGCGATCGCCGAAGCAGGCCGCTCCTGGAGCAACCTGGCCGGCCGCTGGGGCGACCTCGCGCCCCCGGGCGCTCGCCTCGAGGAGCCGTTGGCGCGCGCGGCCGCGGAGGTCCGCGCTGCGTACCGGCAGTTCACCCACAACACCACCACCCTCGCGACACCGGAGGTCATCGCCACCCGGCCCGGACTTCCCCAGGCCACCGTGACGACGCTCGGCGCGATCGAGGCTGGGTCCGAGCTCGCGCACGTCGCCGCCGAGAAGGCCGCCAGCGCCAACCTCACCGGGCCAGCCCGAGCCCTGTCCCGCCGAGCACACAACGACGTCGAGTCCGGGCTGGCCGGCCCGGGCGCAGACGGCGACGTCGTGTGGGTCTCCCCCGCCGACATCTTCGCCCGACGAATCGTCCCCATACCGCGCCCCGCACGAGAGGCGCTCGCGAAATCGAGCGCCACGGTAGTTGCGGTCTCGTCTGCGGCGGCCGCCGCGGCGACAATCGCGCTTGCGAACTACCCGTCCGTCGCGCGTGCAACTGAGCGACACCTTAGCCAACCAGCCGTGGTCAGGCACGAGTTCACCGGTCCGCCCACTCGGTCGGCACCGCACCACACGCCATAGCGGAGTCCAGGCTGGCGATGGGGGTGCCAGAGCCGTTGAGTTCGCCCCGGTAGCCCGCACAACTCTCCAGACACCGAGGTCACGTCCGCCTCTCCCAACGACAGAGAATCGGTCAGGCTCCAAGAACCGACCACCCTCTGCATCCGTTCCGCGAGGCTGAGCATGTCGGCCCGCTCGTCGGATGCCAGCGGCCGAACGCGCGTGATGGACTTCAGCGTGCACGAACACCGGCAGCAAGCATCCGCTCTGATGGGCGCTTGTCCACGCACGTCCGTGGAGTTCTGCCACAACGGTTGCCCACAGATTGCCCACCAGCGTGCATTGAACACATTAAAGGCGGCTCCCGGATCTCCGGAAAGTGCCTCTGACCTGGTGTTCCTCTTTGTAGCGGGGGCAGGATTTGGACCTGCGACCTGGACTCAGAGTGCGATGGCGAGCGCCTTCGCCACCGCTTGCTCGTTCTTGTTCAATTTTGCGCTGACCTGCGGAAACGCTCGCCCAGCGGCGACCGCGATGCGCGCTCACCTTATCCGACCTGGTGCCACTCGATCCTTTGTGACCTCGTTCTCGGGGCATGAAACGCGGCGTGGCTCGAATCTCATGCGGGTCCTGCGACATTCGCACGCCTCGCTGATAGGGGACCACCCGAGCTCGCTTCACCTCGGGCGGGTCGAGGTTGGGAATTGGACGCAATCAGTTGCTCCCGGATTGCCCGGTGCCGTAGCTGCGGCGGCGGGGGTCCCACTACGCTGGCAGCCTTGCCGGCTAATCGCGGACGTCATGCGCTGCGCAGGCCCACAGACTTTGACCGGCTCGGCGCCACCTTCGTGGAGGCGCCGGCGTGCCGGAGGGCTCGAAGTTGGGCTGCCAGTCTGCGTCGCCGGGGGCCTAGGAACCGGATGCCTCGGGCGGCGGTCCGCTCGAGGACCCGCGGGGCCGACATGGCCGAGCTCCGGCCGAGGGCGAAATCTCAACGGCGCGCGACGTCGCCGACGGCCTCGACTTCGTCCAGGACTCTGGTGGGCGCCAAGCTCGCTGACCAGACCGGTGATGCGAAGTTCGCGGGTTCGATGACGCTGCTTACTCACGCGCGCGAGCCGGTCGGACGCCGTGGCGTCGACGTCGTCGTGCGTGGTCATTCCGGGTCTCCCCACAGGAGGTTGAGGTTGGATTCGTGGATGACGTCCAGACGCTTCTCGGCGGCATAGTCCGCGGGCTCGGGTACGACGAGGCGACGCAGATGCCGCTCGGTCGCGCTGTGCTGCCATGTGTTGTCGTCGTCGTAATTCATCGCTGGTCCTCCTTCAGCGGCCCAGAGGCCGTCGGTCGGTGCCGGACTGTGTGCCCGGGATGTCGCGCTGGCGACCGGGCGATTTCGGGACGAAGGACTCGTCGAGCTCGGCCGCGATCTGGCGCATCTGGGTCTGATGCTGGTCCCAGTCGCGCGGGTGGAGGCCATTCTGAAGGGCCGAAGCGACGATGGCGGCCATGGAGGAGGGCCGGTCTGCGGGCACCTGGTCGAGAGCGCACCAGGCCCTCGCGCCGTCGCCGTGCAGCCAGCTGGCGAAGCCCAGCATGGAGGCTGGCGCCGCGCGGACTTCGGAGGGCGCGCGGCGGGTGAGGTCGTTCCAGAGCGCCACGTGGGAGGTACGGTTCTCCCTGCTCATGTCCTCCCAGAGCGCGTCGCGGGTACTGATCGTCTCCAGGGCCACCAGCATCCGCGCGCCGTCGACGTCCGAGAGCCGGTTTCCGTTGGCGTGGAACTGCTCGAGTCGGTCCAATGCCCAGTTCCGCTCGAGGGCGGACGTGCTGGCCTCAGCCGCGGCTCGGGCCAGAGGCAGCAGCTGGGCGATCGGCTCACGGTCTCCGACCATGGACGCGGCCAGGGAGGCCCGGCTAGCCGCCGGCTGGGCAGCGCCGGTCAGTACGGTGGCGGCCGCGATCCGCTCAGCGGTCGCCCGGGTCTGCAGCCCGGTCTGGCCGGTGTTGAACTCACGCCAACGGTCGCCGTCGGTCCATAGCCGGATGTGAGTGTTAATGCCCAGGGTCTCGAGGCGGTTGGAGAGATGGTGGCTGGCCAGCTCGGCGCTGCAGCGGTCCTCGCTGAAGCAGAGGATCGCCAAGCGGGCACCGGGGCGGGCGTGGCGGCCGTACGGGCCGCTGAGCGCCTCCCAGACCTCCTCGCGATCGGCGGCGGTCCGGGGCAGGTCGACGCGGGTGACCGGCAGTCCGGGTCGGAAGGGAACCAGGACGATTGACTCCTCGGGCTTGAAGCCAAGGACGTGCGGCACCGCGGCTAGCAGTTCGTCCGGGGACTGAACGACGAAATCCATCGGAGCGAACCTCCTCAGTTAGCGCCAGCCGCGTACGGGGCGCGTTCGATGGGAGAGGACACGTTCTTGAGCGAGAGACCGGCCTCTCCGAAGCGGCTGTCAAGGACCACGATGTGTTCGCTGCGGTTCTCGCCGGTCTCATGGCGCGGCCAGCTCTCGATGCGCTCGATGCCTTGGACGAAGAACGTGTCACCGGAACTGGACCGCACCCGTCGTGTACGCGTGGTGTCCAAGCCGAAGAACTTGATGTTGCGGGCGCTGGGCTCGTCACTGACCCACTCCACCTCGACGCTCTGGATCCGGCAATTGACCAGGACCCGGCAGGTGACGAACGACCCGTTGTTCTCCCGGGTGTGGTGCAGCTCGGGCGCTCCGGCCGGGTTGGCGGCGACGCTGAGGGTGGTGGACATAGCTTCCTCCTGGGTGATTGCGAGGCGTTGATCGGTCCCGCAGTCACCTACGTGTCATCCGGGCCCGGCAGCGATCACATCGGCCGAAGTCCACCCACCGTTCGAGCCGGTCGGGGGCGTTGAACGACGGGAACGGTGCCGTGGCGGCCGCCACGACGCAGCAGAACTCCAGGCAGCAGTTAGGCAAGTTCCGTCCGTGTCTTGGTTTCGATGGCAACAACCTGCTGATCGCGACTGACGCCCCGTGCTCAACGCCAGGATGATCGCTTGGAACATGCAGTCAGCGTCCGCCCCCGAACCACCAGGTTGGCCCCTAACGCTCCGCGTGATTTAGACACCATTCGGTGTTCAAGCCTGATGTTGTAAGCCTATTCAACTTGCGTTCGAGTCCGTTGTTTCTATGAGCTCAGCGAGCCGGCGCAACCGAAGAGCTTCCCGCGCAGGCACGACATTTCCACACCACACCAGCGTTTCGCTGACGGCTAGGTGCTCCTCTGCGACCAAGCGCCGAAGTGCCTCACCGGCTCGCGCCTCTGCTTGCGCAACGGCAAAGTCACGTTCTGCGATCGCGACCATCACCTCCTCCGCGAGAGCGACGATCCGTCTCTCCTTCTCTAGGAGTTCGCGGCGCCGCCTTGAAGCAAACTCCCGTGCCATCCGCCGTGCTTTCTGTCTAGTTGCCTGTTGCGACATCCTGTGCCTCCACATGAGTGCCGGGCCTTGCATTCACCTACGGCGAGGACAGGGCCGCAGGCGATCACCATTCACCCGACTGCGCGTAAATTCTTGCGACCTGAGCCCGTCCGGCTGCGCGAAGTGCGGCGGGGTACGCGCGGGGCAAGCGTGGGATCACTAAGGTCCAGGTAGCCCACGAGCCTGGGTTGCCTGGCCGTCTCATTGCGAACGGCCCCGTCCCGACCTTCCAAGCCTGCTGCACGCCTGAGGTGGTAGCCGTGCAACGGCATGACCGGCACACGTTGCGCCGCGGGGGTACGCCGGGGGTGCCTGACCGCTGCCCCACCCGAAGGCAACTCCGCTGCCACGAATGTCCCGCGAACCGGAGCCTCGGAGCATCTGATCCGTGGTTGGGTGAACATCGTCCGCAGGCGTCCATCGATCTTGTGCCGAGGCGTGCCCAAGCCCAAGAACCTGGTCCCAACTTCCGCTGACGTTCACTAGGGTCCGAAGAGGTCTTGACCCTCCGATTAGCACCCCGTTAGCAACGAAGGGACCTCAGTCTTACCCCTCATAGATGTAGGCGAAGACGAGGATGTACACAAACTCGCAGGCCAGGCACGCAATTGAGCTGTGCATTAGAGCAACGCCACCGCATCTTGCAACCGGGCTTGCAGGATCGAGGAGGCAGACAGAGTCTGTCGGCGAGTGCCCGAGAGCCGCTGCGGTCGCTGCGCGTAGACGTCGCTTCATGGTGTCGCTTGAGACCCCAGCGGCCTTCGCGGCCGCCGCGATCGAGAGTCCAGCGCAATCGGTCACCACGCCAGATTGCCATCTAAAACTGGTCGCGTCGGGCTGCGCTGGGTCCAGCTCGACACGAGGGCACCCCTCGGCGATTCCGCAGCCATCTGCCCGGCGCCAACTACGCAGATCCCCCGAACACCTCACCTGAACGCGGAGTGGCCAGTCATGGCCTGACCGATCACGAGTGTGTGCATTTCGACGGTGCCTTCGTAGGTAAGGACAGACTCGAGGTTGTTGGCGTGCCGGATCATCGGGTACTCCAGCGAGATGCCGTTGGCACCCAGGATGGTGCGGGCGGCGCGGCAGATCTCCAAGGCTTGGCGCACATTGTTGAGCTTGCCGAGGCTGACCTGTTCGGGCCGCAGCTTGCCGGCGTCCTTGCGCCGGCCGAGGTGCAGCGCCAGCAGCACACCCTTGGTGTACTCCAGGTTCATGTCGACCAGCTTCTGCTGGGTAAGCTGGAACGCAGAGATCGGCTTGCCGAACTGGATGCGGTCGTTCGCGTAGGACAGCGCGGCCTCCAGCGAGGACCTTGCCGCCCCCATCGCACCCCACACGATCCCGTACCGGGCTTCGTTGAGGCAGCTCAGCGGTCCCTTGAGGCCGGTCACCTCGGGCAGCACGGCCGAGGCCGGAAGCCGGACCCCGTCGAGGACGAGCTCGCTAGTCACCGATGCTCTCAAGGACTGCTTGTGCTTGATCTCGGGAGCCGAGAAGCCGGGGGTGTTAGTCGGCACCACGAACCCGCGCACGGCGTCGTCCGTTTGTGCCCACACCACGGCGACGTCGGCGATGGTGCCGTTCGTGATCCACATCTTGCGGCCATCAAGGATCCAGTCGTCGCCGTTCCTACGGGCTCGGGTTCGCATGTTGCCGGGGTCTGAACCGACGTCGGGCTCAGTCAGGCCGAAGCATCCGATCGCCTCGCCGGCGGCCATGCTCGGAAGCCATTCGTTCTTCTGCTCCTCACTGCCCCAGCGCCAGATCGCGAACATGGACAGTGAGCCCTGAACGGAGACGAGCGAGCGGATGCCGGAGTCGGTGGCCTCGAGCTCGAGGCAGGCGATGCCGTACTCGGTCCCCGACATCCCAGCGCAGCCGTAGCCCTCGAGGTGCATCCCCAGAACACCGAGCGCTCCGAGCTCTTTGGCGAGGCTGCGGACGTCCTCGATCTGGCCACGCTCGAACCAGTCGGCGACGTAGGGGTCGATCCGCTCGGCACAGAGTTGGCGGACCGAGGACCGCACGGCGATCTCGTCTGCGGTCAGCAAGTCATCGATGCCGGCCGGGTCGAGCGGGGCGAAGGGCGGTAGGACGTTGTTGGTGCTCATGCGTGGTTCTCCTCTGTCAGCCAGCGGCGGACGTTGTCGTTGTGTTCTCCCAGACGCGGTGGTGCCGCGTAGGTGGTGATCGGGGTGGCGCTGAAGGTGATGGGGTTACGCACCTGTCTCGGCGCGTCCGGGCCCACCTCGACGGTGGGCTCGAGCCCGAGACGTTGAGCCAGGTCGAAGGCGTCAGCGATGGAGCCCACCGCGCCGGCGGGAACCCCGACGGCGGTCAGCCGTTCGATCCAGGCGTCGACGGTGTCGAGAGTCAAATGTTCTTCGAGGACCGTGACCAGCGAGTCGCGGTTCGCCACCCGCGAGGCGTTGGTCGCATACCGGAGGTCGTCGGCGAGGGTCGCGGCGCCGAGTGCGGTGACGAGCCTGCGGAACTGGCCGTCGTTGCCGCAGCACACGGCGAGGTGGCCGTCCTTGGCGGCCAGGGCTTCGTACGGCGCGATGGACGGGTGCCGATTTCCCATGCGCCCCGGAGACGTTCCGGTTGCCAGGTATGCAGAAGCCTGGTTGGCCAGCGAGCCGAGCAGGCTGGAGAGCAGGTTCACCTCGACCCGCTGCCCGACTCTGGTCGCGTCCCGTGCCCGGAGTGCGGCCAGGACGCCGACGACGGTGTCCTTGGCGGTAAGGACGTCGACCAGGGCGACTCCGGCTTTCATCGGATGCTCAGGGTCGCCGGTGATGTTCATCAAGCCGCCGACCGCCTGCACAAGGAAGTCATAACCGGGGAGGTCTCGCCCTTCGCGGCTACCGAAACCGGTGATGGAGGCGTACACGACCCCGGGGTTGACGGCAACCACCTGCTCGTACGAGAGTCCCCGACGCGCCAGCGCACCATCCTTGAAGTTCTCCATGATCACGTCTGCACGCCGTGCAAGCTCGAGTGCGAGCCCGCGGTCGTCTTCGTCCGCGAGGTCGAGCTCGACGGACTGCTTGCTCCGGTTCGCGCACTCGAAGTACGAGCTGGAGTTCTGGGTCCACGGCGGACCCCAATGGCGGGTGTCATCACCAGCTCCGGGGCGTTCCACCTTGATGACCGTGGCCCCGAGGTCCGCGAGAGTTGCTCCGGCGAGCGGGCCGGCGAGCACCCGGCTGAAGTCGGCGACCAGCACGCCGTCGAGCGGCCGGCTCACAGCGTGCCCTCAGGCAGCACGAGGACACCGTCGATCCGTCGCGGAAGCTGCCACGGGTTCTCTGCACGCAATGACGGCGGAAGCAGGTCTGAAGGGGCTGACTGGTAGGCCACCGGCCTAACGAACCGGTCCAGTGCGCCGGCTCCCACCGAAGTCGCCCACGGCGCAGAAGTCGCTGGCCACGGCCCCCCATGCTGTTGAGCCCAGGTAAGGGCGACTCCGGTAGGCCAGTCGTCGACCGCGATTCGACCCACCTTGGGCGCCAGCAGGGTGATGACGGCACCAGCGTCGGGGTCGCTTGAGTCGCCCGTGGTCATGACGCTGGCTGCGAGCGACCCCTGCATCTGCGTCACGGCGCGGGCGAGCTCGGTGTGGTCGGCGTACTCGACGACCAGTGCGACCGGTCCGAAGCACTCTTCGAGGAGCTCGCTCCCCTTCCGCAGGGCGTTGATGGGCGCCTCGAGCACGGCCGCGGGCGCGGACCAGCCGATGGCGGGCCCGTCGACGACATCGACGACGGTTGCTCCGGCGTTCTCGAGCCGGACGAGCCCGGCGCGCGCCGAGCGCGCGATCGTCTCCGTGAGCATGTGAGCCGAGGGCGAGGCGGCGCGGAGGGCCTTGGCTACCTCGGCGGCCGCGTTCGAGCCGGCCGGGGCAAACAGCAGGCCCGGCTTGGTGCAGAACTGGCCGGATCCCAACGTATAGGAGCCGACGAAGCCGGCCGCGATCGCCTCGATGCGGGTCGCCCCGCCGGGCGTGACAACGACCGGGTTGACCGTGCCCATCTCGGCGTACACCGGGATGACCACCTCGCGTTCGTTCGCGGCGCGCCACAGCGCCAGCCCGCCGGCCTGGGAGCCGGTGAAGGCGACTGCGGTGATGCCGTCGGAGCGCACCAGGTCGACCCCGGCTTGGTGTCCCGCGACCAGCTGGAGCGTCGCGGCGGGGGCGCCGGCCTCCGTCAGGGCGCGCTGGGCAAGGGCGACCAGCTTCGCGCTCAGCAGTGGGTGAGCGGGGTGCGCCTTCACCAGAACCGGGCAGCCGGCTGCGATCGCGGCGCCGGTGTCGTTGCCGAGGACGCTGAAGGCGAACGGGAAGTTGCCCGCCCCGAAAACCGCCACCGGTCCGAGTGGTTGATTTGCCCGGGCAAGCGCAGGCCGGCCGTCAGTGACCGAGTCGATCGCGACTCCAGATAGGCTCCGTCGGCTGCTACGTCGCCGTAGAAGCGCAGTTGCCCGGCGGAGCGTTGCACCTCGCCGCTCAGCCGGGTGGCGCCCAACGCGGTCTCTTTGTCGGCGAGCTCTACGAGGTCGCCCGCGGTCGCCTCGAGCGCGTCGGCGACTGCGTAGAGCCAGTCACGTCGGTCGATCGGCGACGTGGCGCCTACGGTGGCTGCTGCGTCGACGGCGGCCCCGACTGCGGCAGCGACCTGGTCGGTGGGGGTCTCGGCAACGGTGCCGTTCACCTCCCCGCTGCGTGGATTGAACGACTGAATCGTCACGACGCAGCCTTCACGGCGGCCTCCAGGACGTCCAGGCCGTCGCTGAGCAGGTCAAAGTCAATGACGAGGGGCGGGAGCAGCCGGATGACGTTGCCGTAGGTGCCGCAGACCAGGACCAGGACGCCCTCGCGGTGACATTCCGCAGCGACCGCACATGCGATCTCTGGAGCCGGATCCGTGGTGCCCGCCTTCACGAACTCTACGGCCAACATCGCGCCGCGCCCGCGCACGTCACCGACGACGGAGCCGGGCGCGCGGAGCGCCTCGAGTCGCGGCACCACTGCTCCTTCGATCTGCCGGGCACGCTCGACGAGATTCCCGCGCTCGATGGTCTCCAAGGCTCCGAGCGCCGCGGCGCAGGCCACCGGGTTGCCGGCGTAGGTGCCGCCGAGCCCGCCGGCCGGGACCGCGTCCATAAGCTCGGCGCGGCCCGTGACGGCGGAGAGGGGCATGCCGCAGCCGAGCGCCTTCGCTGTGGTGATCAGGTCCGGAACGACGTCCTCGTGCTCGCAGGCGAACATGTCGCCGGTTCGCGAAAGACCGGTTTGGATCTCGTCAGCAATGAAGACGATCCCGTGCTCGTGGGCGAAGTCCTGTACGCCGCAGAGGTAGCCCGGCGGAGGAACGATGAACCCGCCCTCACCCTGGATCGGTTCAACAATGATCGCTGCCACGTTGGACGCCCCGACCTGGGTGATTACGGTGTCGTGCAAGGCCGCCAGTGCCTGGGCGGCGGCGGCCTCCGGGCCGCCCGGCCAGCGGTACGGGTAAGGCGACGGGACTCGGTAGACCTCGGGGGCGAACGGGCCGAAGCCTTCCTTATAGGGCACATTCTTCGCTGTCATGGTCATCGTCAGCAGGGTGCGGCCGTGGTAGGCGTGACCGAGGGCGACGACGGCCGGCCGGCCGGTGGCGGTGCGGGCGATCTTGACGGCGTTCTCGACGGCCTCTGAGCCGGTGGTGAAAAGAGCCGTCTTCTTTGGGTGGTCCCCTGGCGTCAACCGGTTCAGTGCCGCCGCAACGTCCACGAAGCCCTCATACTCGGTGACCAGGAAGCAGGTGTGCGTGAACCGCTCGGCCTGCTCGGCGACGCGGCGCACGACCTCTGGGTCGGACGCGCCGACGCTGGTCACGGCGATCCCGGAGGCGAAGTCGATGATGTGGTTGCCGTCAACGTCCACCAGGATTCCGCCGCCAGCGCGCTCCACGAAGACCGGCATGGTCATGCCGAGCCCAGTCGCCAGCTCGACGCCTCGCTGCTCCTGCAGTTCCTGGGACTTCGGTCCGGGAATGGTCGTGACGAGCTGGCGGCGCTGCTCTGGCTGCGACATGTGATCCTCCGTCTGGTGAGTCCGACTCCTCACCGTAGGAAGTCACAAGCCGCAGGTCCCTGTGCAGTTTGACCAGGAGGTGATCCCTATCGTGCGAATTGCACCAACGCTGCCGCAGTGGGTACTTACGCGAGGCCACGAGCGCGGAGAAGCAGCCAGAGGCGGGCGGCGTGATCCGGGTCGTCGATGTCGACCCCCAGGATCTGCCGGGCACGACCAATGCGGTGTCGAAGGGTGTTTCGATGCACGCCGAGGTGTCGCGACGCCTGCTCCCACTGCCCCCTATTACGCAGATAGCCCACGAGCGCAGCAACAACCGGTTCTTGTTGTTCTTTGAGGAACGCGTCGAGCCGCGTAGCGAGGTCGCGATCGTCCCAAACGGCTTCATCCAGAAGGTCGAGCCGTCCGGGCTGGAGCGACGGCATTCGCGCGGCCTGCCGCGCGCGCACGGCACCAACGTCCTCGAGGCGCACGAGCGGCGAGACGAGCGCACGCGCGCCGGAGTCGCGGGCCGCGACGCGCTTTGCCAGATCGGTTAAGGAGGGGTGCTGGGGCGGCACGATGAACCACGCATCCCGACGGGTCGTCCGGTCCGTATACGCAGTGGGACACCACGACTCCACTACGAGGCTGAGATCCTCGCTGTCGCGGCCGTGAAGGGTCAGGACGCGGGCCTCCTGCCCGAGAGGCGACAGATTCATCGCTGCGCTCAGCTGCCTAGCTGCGCCGACCAGGCCGAGATCCAGGAGCACGGCGACGCTCCGAGCGGTGGCCTCCGTAGCCGATGCAGCGCGCTGCCGCCGCATCGCGTCGATGCTCAACAGTGCCACCGCCGTGAGCACCACATTCCGCTGCCCCCCCTGTGAACTGGGCGGGCGTTCCGACCGCCAGGTAGCCCACGACGCGGCCCTCCACTGACAGTGGGTAGATGGCCACGTACCGGTCTCGGGTGGTGAAGGAGGCAGCCGAGTGCACCCCAGCCACCTCGAGACGAGCGACCTCGGCCTGCAACGCCTCGGCCTCGTCGATAAGGCCGGCTGGGTAGATCTGATCCACCTCACCGGTGGACGTGACGCTCGCCGCCCAACCATCGAGGGCACGCGACAGACGGCGCAGGATCTCGGCGCCCGGGTCGGGAGCAACCGCCGCGTCGATCAACGCACGGTGGGTCGCGACCGCGTCTTGGAGGGACTGCTCGGTGGAGCGTGCCCGGGCGGCCCAATACGCCTTCGTGATCGTCAGGAATGGTGTCGAGATGGGCACGACGAGCAGCGGCAGTCCGATCTTCTCGCACGCTTCGATCAGGCGGCTCGGGACCGTCTTGTGGACCGGCCCCAAGCCGAGCCCCAGTGCCACGATCTCAATCTCGGCGAGACGGGCGACGTACCTCTCGCAGCCGATCTTGTTCGCCGGCAGCATCAGGCCGGTCGTCAGAAGGATCTCTCCACCTGTCACGTACGCGCTTGGGTCGAGCAGCTCTGAGATGTGCACAGCCGTGACCGGCGTGACCGGCGCATCGAAACCCGCCACCGGTTGCAGGTGCTGGCCGAGCGCTCTGCACAGGCTCTCCACGGTCGGGAGCGACACCAGGCGCCTCCTCCACATCAAGCCGTGCCCAGAGTTCCTGCCGCCTGTGCGGACTGCACAATAGTGACAACACGTGGGACAATTCACCCAATCACGGGTCGCCCCCTTCGCGCTACGGTCAACACACCGCTTCGCCCGACCAACCGAAGGGAAACCGATGGTCCGCCTGTGCGAGACCGAGCGACTGACCGAGGATCAGACCGAGATGCTCTAGTCCGCCGGGACGTTCGCGGACGAGAAGATCCTGCCGGTGGCGACCGAGCTCGAGTACGCGGCCGAGTGCCCGCTGGAGATCGTCGACGGGCGCAAGGAAGGCGGCACCTTCGTGCTGAAGATCCCGAAGAGTACGACGGCCTCGGTGAGTCGCTGCTGACCTACGCGCTGTGCGTCGAGGAGATCGCGCGCGGCTGGATGAGGGTCTCCGGCGTCATCACGCACTTCATCGTGACCCACCGGGCCGCGAGACGTTCCGCGCCCCGGTTTACGTCACGCGCAAGGGCGGCACCATCACGACCTGCGTGTCGAGCAGCGGCGACATGCACGAGTGCGACAACCGCTACCTCTGGACAAACCTGCCGCGGATCATCCCCCGCACTTCGCTAACTACCGCGAGTCGTGGGAGGCCAATCGGCTGATCGCGAAGGGCAAGACCCACCGACCCTTTCGCGCACGTACTCGCGTCGACGACGTCGGCCAGGCGGCCCTCGACGTCCACCACAACACCCACCAGGGCAAGGTCGGCGTCCTCCGCCTGGCGCCCGAGGAGGGTCTCGGCGTCCGCAACGAGGAGCTGCGCCCAGTACCTCGACGCGATCAACCGCTTCCGCGGCCGGTGAATAGAGGCACGTTGACCGACCCCGAATGGCGATCTTCGAGCGGCGCAGGACCCTCGAGGAAAAGGCTCCGCCACGAAGGGCATCGCCGGCACCCCTCAAGCAATTCACCCGTGCTTGTGGGGACCTTCCGTCCGGCCGTCCCACAAGGGGCGCGTCTGCCATCATCGATGCATGGCGACATTGCCGACGAGGTGCGATATTGAGGTTCGCGAACGGGACCTACCGCTGGTGTTGGCACTCATCCGTGCTCAAGGTCTAAGCATGGCGCTCGGTGATGCGCCACCGCCGGATGGCCATAGGCAGGTGGCAGTGTGGTCGGCTAGGAATGAGCTAGAGACCTGCAACCAGAGCCAAGAGGACGGCTCGCTGGTGGAGACGCTCGCTCGGACCCTCGAAGATCATGCCATCACGTACGTCTTGGTCAACACTGAAACCTTCCCCGCATCTCGAAGGTGGTGGGCCGTGCGCCTTAGCGACACGGGAATGCCTACTGGCATGCGGGTGCTTGCCGGCGACGCCGACGAGCTTGATGTGCAGCTAGAGGCGCTGTCGCAATTCTTGTGTGTAGATCGGGCGGCGCTGACGGCAACCGCGGTCGGGTGAGCACCGGACTCTCGGCCGCGAACTTCCTGCCGTCTCCGCTGAACCGTCCGGCTGGCCGAGCTCGATCAGAAAGGGCGACGCGGCCACGGGTCGACTACTTCAGCCCGAAGTAGCTCGGCGTACTCAGACTAGGTGCGGAAACGTGTCAACCCAGCCGGTCTGGCCGCTGGCGCTACAGGAGGGCCGCCTGGGAAGTAGCCGCGACGTAGCAGTTGGTCCTGTCACCCCGGCGAGGGATGGGCTGGAACAACATGGCTGGCCAGGCGTGAATGAGGCAGAGGAGTGCGAATTCGTTCTGGACGCGCCGCTGCGTTCTACAGGACCCAGCGGCAGTCGTCGGAACGGTAGGGCTCGCACGTCAAGCACCTAGGCTCAGAGCATCCGGCGCAGCGCTGAAGCTCCTCTCCGCAATCCTCGCAATCCTTCACAGAACTCGACTGTGCTGCCGCCCATCCGGTCCTCGCTGGGGTTGCCCAAGTCGTCTGTCTGCCGGACGCCTGTTGCTGTGCCATCGTCACACTCCGTTTGGGGTTGCAGGGGACAGGCATTTCCCAACACTGGTGTGTGGGGAGTGAGACCGTGTCGGACTCAGTAGGGACGCGCGATTACGCGTCACTTGGAGTTGACGCGAGAACGCCGCGCAACATCCCCGACACCCGTACGACCCGATTTGCAAGATGCTCGAGCGCAGCCACTTGCGGCGTCCCCAGCGGCTCGCGGTTTGACTGGCCGGTCACATGGGAGACGCCATACGGATTGCCGTCGACGAACTTCAAGGGGTCGGTGTAGCCCGGCGGCACGAGGACTCCACCAAAGTGGTAGACGCTGTTGTACAGCGCAAGCAGAGTCGACTCCTGACCTCCGTGCGCAGTCTGTGTGGCCGTGAAGCCGGCGTATGCCTTGTCGGCCAACAGGCCCTCTGACCACTGCGGCCCCAAGGTGTCCAAGAACTGTTTCAGCTGGCTGGCAACGTTCCCGAACCGGGTCGGAGTTCCGAACAGGACGCCGTCAGCCCACACCACGTCATCAGCCGATGCGACGTCGATGTGCTGAGTAGCACGCGCGTGATCTGCCCACGCCTGGTTGCGTGAGACGGTTTCCAGCGGGGCGAGCTCCTCGACTCGGCGCAACCTGACCTCAGCACCTGCGCTTCGCGCGAATGTCGCCACCCGCTCAGCCATTGAATGGATGGTCCCTGTAGCGGAGTAGTAGATGATAGCGACCTTGACCTGCGACATGTACGGCCTTTCGCGAAAAGACGAGTGAGAACGGACTAACCGATGCTCTCTTCGTGGCCGTCGGGCGTCCTACTCACTGTCCGAAGAAAAGCTGCCGAAGTTTGCGGGTGCACTGCGTTCGCACGTGTGGCCGAGCCGCGCGATGGCCGGTTGACCGTTCAGCCGCTATGACCCGTGGCGCGCAGTTCGGCCCACGTCACGAACTTGACACGGGAGCGGCCTTGGTCGCGGCCCGCGCCCACCTCGGCTTCATCGATCCGCCGCCAACCGTCGGTCTCGAGCACGCTCGGCCGTCGCTCGCGTACAAGATCTTCGAACGACTCTGCGTCCCCGGGGGGAGCTGCCAGGTTGCCGCTCCTGAAGTCGTCGAGCAAGGACGCGACGGTCTCGGACGCGTCGACGCGATTCGTCCCAATCACCCCCGAGGCCCCGCGTTTCACCCATCCGGTGCAATAGACGCCGGGCACGCGGCGCCCACTATGCATATCGATGACCCGGCCCGCGCGATTCGGAACTACTCCCCTGTCCTCGTCGAAAGGCAGTCCGGTCAAGGGCTGTCCAGTGAACCCCACGGCCCAGACCACCAACGACGTCTCGATCACCTCGGCGGTTCCGTCGGGCCGAATCAGTTCGACGCCTGTCACTTTGCTCTCGCCAAGAACCGAAACCGGCGTCAGACCGTAACGCAGGATGATCCGCCGGGGCTGTGTCCGCATGCGTGCGGCAGCCTCGGCGACGATGTCGTACCGGAGACCCAAAGCCCACCCGCGTCCCGAAATGGCGGCGGATGCCCAGTCTTCGTCCGCAACAGCAACTTCGTTCGCTTCTGCCAGTAAGTCCACGTCCGGCAGGTGCGCGAGGGCCGACAGTTCCGCGGTGCTGTAGGCAGCGAACGCTTGAGACCTGCGTCCGACGACAACTACTTCTTCGATACTGCTGGCGGTTAGCGACGCAAGCGCGGCGTCGGACACGGAAGTTGAGGCGTATGCCGTAGCCGGCCGGGCGAGCAAGCGCGCGACGTCCAAGGCCACGTTGCCATTGCCAACGACGACCGCCCTCCGCCCGTCAATGCTGAAAGCCGGGGAGGCGTTGTCGGGGTGACCGTTGTACCACGACACGAACTCTCTGGCTGAGACCGATCCAATCCGGCCTTCTCCAGGCACACCTGGTCGTCGCGCGCCAGCTGCTCCTGTTGCCACGATGACGGCGTGGTGGTGCTGCATCACTTCGGTGATCGAGACGTCGCGGCCCACCTCTACGTCGAACAAGCACTGCACATTAGGTCTGTATAGAACGCGGCCCAACCGGTCAGCGATGCGCTTGGTGGACTCGTGGTCGGGCGCAACTCCTGCGCGGATCAGTCCGAAAGGCGTGGGGAGTCGTTCGATGATCGTCACCTCGACGTCGCGGAGTTCGCTGAGTTCCGTTGCCGCGTATAGGGCAGCGGGTCCTGAGCCGACTACTGCGACCCTTAGCGTCGACTGCGACGGAGGGAGGAAATGGCGTGCGACACTCGGTGGTTCAGACGGTGTCAACGGATGCGCTACGAAATACTCTGCGTTGATCGCCTTGAAGCTAGCGAGGCTCGAGGGCAGGTCCTCACTGGAGTAGATCGCGTCGACTGGGCACGCGGTAGCGCAAGCGCCGCAGTCGATGCAGCTGGACGGATCGATGTAAAGCTGTTCGGCGCCCTTGAAGTCGGGGTCACCAGGTCGAGGCCGGATGCACTGAACCGGACACACTGGGACGCAGGCGGCGTCTTCACAGCATGACTGGGTGATAACGAAGGTCATCTAGCGCCTCTCTTCGGACTAGACGGCTCATGATCGCCTGACGGAGCCGCCACAGCACTGCCATATGCCACAAGGTCAACGTCAGGAATGTGCGGAACTCACCAAGGCTCGGTCGCATGCTCGCGGCCGGCACAACGCCGCGTGCCCAACGCCCGGGCCATCTGCACCTGCCTGCCCATACCGCTTCCACACAAGCACCGACGCGACTTTGCCTCCGACGGTGAAGGAATGCATATCTACACGCTCTTAGATTGACCAAATGGGTTCCTCGAGCATCTCCGCTAGTCCGCATCCGCTCGTGCGACACGCAACGACCCGCCCTCGCGGAGTCGTTCGATGAGTGCTGCATGGCGAGTCCCGAACGCAGATGACTTGGATATCGGTGACGCCGGAGTCCGATCGTTCTGGCTGGCTGACGCGCTGGCCGACGAGCCGGACGGCATCAACTCCGAGCCGCTAATGTCGCAGGTCCGCGCCGACGTATGCATCGTCGGTGGCGGATTCACCGGCTTGTGGACCGCCATCGACCTGAAGACACGTGAACCCAGCATCGAGGTGATCCTGCTGGAAGCAGGTCTTTGCGGCTGCGGAGCGAGCGGAACCAACGCCGGCATGCTGATGAACCTTTGGCCCAAACTCCCTTCCCTGCTGCGTGCGGGCGGAGGCGACGAGGGCGCAGACGTGGCTCGAGCCTCCGTGGAAGCTATTGACCACATTCTTCGGTTCTGTGTCGACCACGGCATCGATGCGCAGGTGGAGTCGAACGGCTGGCTGTGGGCCTCCAACAACAGCAGCCAGGACGAGGCATGGGGCGACACGCTCGAGGCGGCGACTGCCTACCACGGCTGCCCCTTCGTCGAAGTCGATGCCGCAGAAGCGACTCGACTAGCCGGTGCGCCCGCGCGCGGCGGACTCTTCGACCCAACCTGTGTGGGTTTGCACCCCGCCCGTCTTGCCCGTGGCCTGCTGGGAGTGGCTCGGAGCATGGGGGTCGTCGTGCACGAACACACCCCGATGACGGGTTTGCTCCGTGAGCACGCCGGCACCACGGTGACAACTGGTTATGGATCGGTCCGAGCCGCTTCAGTGGTCCTGGCGATCAACGCATGGTGCAACCAGTTCCCGCAACTCCGCTCCCATCTGGTCATGACGGCCTCGGACAACGTCGTGGTTCGCCCGCGACGCGAGCCGGAGAACCCTCCGCTCACCAATGTGTCGGACTCCGGGCGCCTCTTGGACTACTGGCGTCCGATGAGCGGCGGCGACATCCTGTTTGGCAAGGCTGGCCTCGGTATTGGTTGGGGCGTGCGAGGTACGAACACGCTGTTCGGCGCAGCTCCTCGCCAGGGCCGGCTCCTGGCACAGATGGCGCGAACGGTACCCGGCCTGGCAGGCGCCGAACTGGTGTCCTCCTGGCGCGCGCCCGTCGAGTACTCGCTGTCCTCGCTCCCGTTCTTCGGCGAGATCACCGGCTTCCCAGGCGTCTACTACGGCACGGGCTACTCAGGGGACGGCATCGGGCCGTCCGTCATCGGTGCGCAGGTCCTCGCTGGTCTAGCCACCAGGTCGACTGACGGAATGACGACATCGTTCCTGACAAGAGCACCCTCCGGACGCGGCCTTCCCCCCGAGCCGTTCCGGTACCTGGGCGGCCAACTCGTCAAGACAGCGATGCTCCGCCAAGACCGCAAACAAGATGACGGAACCCGGATCGACCTCCCCACTCGACTCGTAGCGCGAATCGACCCCACAACGTTCCTTGGATGACCGACCGCAAGGAGACCAGTCATGCGCGACATCATCGATCCGGTCCGCGGATGGTGGGAAGGTGGAGTCTCGGGCTGGCCACCGGTTGTGGACACCTCGAAGTCCGCCCCCGCGGGCCTGGTGCTGCGATGGCTGTCGGTCCTGACGGCAAGGTTCACGGCTCGGTCTCTGGAGGTCGTGTAGAAGGAGCCGTCTACCAGATTGCACGTGAGGTCCTGGCCGATGAAGCCTTACGCCGAATCAACGAACCGGCCCCAACCGGTGGCGGGCACGAGTGATTCTTCGTCCACCACTCGAACGGCGCTGGGCACAAGGATCGCCGGCGAATGAACCGTCAGCTCTTAAGCACAACCCGGTCCCCAACGCGGACAGAGCCCGGCGACACAACGCCTGCGTACATACCGAAAAGGACGGCGGGACCAGACTCGCTCGGCGTGGCACCGCGCACCTCCCGAATGCGACGCTGCACTTGGAGTGCTCGGTCGCCGTCGTATGGACGATGCTCAACAGCCACGCATCGCGGAACCCCGCCGATGACCCTTACCGCGCAGTTTCCGACAGCCAGCACGCGACCAGCCCACGCGTCCTCTCGGTAAGGGTCCGGGCCTAGATCGAGCGTCATATTCAACCGGAAGCGACGACCGTCCACTTGTCGACCGTCGACTTCATAACCCAACGACGCGATCGAGGCTGAGGAAACCATAGTGACAGGATGGACGTCCCCACCCGCGCCGGGCTCAGCGCAGCGAGCCAGTCGCAGGTTGCGACCGGTCAACTCGGAGAACCAGGCGTCCCATGGCCCCGGAGTCCACCTGCCAGCGACCTTGCGCTCATCGAACTCGAACGGGCGTACAGGGCCGGCAGGGCGCACTTCTGCTTCGCATTCAACCCTGATCCACCATCGGTGATT
>DOWL01000076.1:0-23637 GCA_003519585.1 Nocardioides sp.
TCTGCCTCGACAAGACCGTCTGCTACTGCTCGACGATGAACCGCATCGACCTCCCCCACTTCGTGTGGGCCATGGAGGCCCTGGTCGACGGTGTCGTGGTCAACCGCATCGAGGTCGACGACGAGACCGAGAAGTGGGCCAAGGTAGCCCTCGACCGGATGCTCGCCCTCCCCGGCAAGACCCACAAGGATTGACGAGCCACTCGTCGGGCCCGTCGAGCCCCCTCACGCATCGGGGCGATCATCGCGCCCGATGGTCGGGTCGGTGGGGACCGAGGCCGGTCTTGCGGCGTACCTCGGCCACGACCGCTCGCACGTCCTGCGTGGCCAACTCTTCCGGTGATTGGTGAGTCGAGGCGGCCGGACGCCGGATTTCGACGCGCAACCGTTGGCCGGTCCGGCGGCTCCAGATGGTGGCCTCGGGGCCGAAGTAGTACGTCACGTCCAGCTTCTTGAGCCCGGCGTCCTGCCACCAGGCCTGACCCTCGTCCGCGAAGGCGTGCAAGCGGGCAGCGACGGCGTCGAGGTACGTCCGCGAGACATCGTTGGTGGGACCGCCACCGCCCGCTCGGATACGGGGCGCCTCGTCCTCGGCGTCCACGCCGGTCCCGACCGCCACGACGACCGGCAGCTCGCGGCGCTCGGGCGCATCCAGACCGGCCAGCGGCACCCGCGCGTCGTTGCCGTCGCTGATCTCGCCGCGCCAAGCGGCGCCCTCGCGCACCAGCGCCACGCTCACCTCGACCCCCCGGAAGGTGCGCCGGAGGGTGGTCAGGGCGACGCGGTCGACCCCGTCCCACCGCAGGTCGCGCGTGGCCGAAATGCCCGGCCGAAAGCCGGCGGGTGCGATCGCCTCGGGACTGGTGGCCACGACGACGCCATCGCGATCAGCGACTTCCAACCGAGCACGACCGAGGCCGTCGGGAGCGATCCGGTAGCAGGTTCGCGCAGAGTGCCGGCGGTCCGGACTCGCCTTCCAGTCACCCACCAGCGTGTGCTCGAGCCCGCGCTGGAGCGTCAGGTCCCGGAGCCGCTCCAACTCCTCGCGCTCCCAGCCCCGCGACTCCCCCAGACGCACCATGCCGGCGTGCACCACCTCGAGGGCGAGCCGGGCGCGGTCCGACGGGGCCCACTCGGCGATGCCTGCTGGCAGAACGACACTCGCATGCTCGAGGTCGCCCTCGAGCCGGTCGACCGAGACCGTGACCCGGACCCGCCCGTCCGTGGAGACACGCCCGCAGCCGAACCGCAGCCAGGAGCGAAAGGCAGGCAGCCGCAACTCCCGGAGCCCGATCGAATACACGACCGTGACACTGCGGGCGCTCTTGCAGAACGCGTCAACATCTGGATTCGAGTCCCACGGCTCGTCGAGGTGGCCAGACGGCGGCCAGACGTCGACGTTCTGCATGACGCGCGAGGACATGGCGTGACGATAGACACATGCGTGCCCACTGACTCGGCACGCGTGCCCACTGACTCGGCACACTTGGTCACGTGCTGCATCGCCATCCGTTCCTGAGCGTCGTCACGCTGGCCTACCTGGCCTTCGTGGGTTGGGTGACGCTCACGCCGGGCTCAGAGGCGCCGACCTCGAGTGACCTGGTGCTGCGGGTGCTCGCCAAGATCCAGCGGTACGACGAGCTGAGCTGGCTCACCTACGACCGGGCGGAGTACCTCGCCAATGTGGCGCTCTTCGTGCCGGTCGGGCTGTTCCTGCTGCTGCTGTTCGGGACCCGGCTGTGGTGGCTGGCGCTGGCCGCCGCGATCATCATGACGTCCTTCATCGAGACCGCACAGCGGGCGATCCCCGGGCGATTCCCCGACCAGCGCGACATCGCCGCCAACACCATGGGCGCGGTCGTCGGCATCGTGCTCGGGCTGGTGCTCACGTTCCCGGCGACGCTGCGACGGTGGCGCGACGAGGACGGCTGGCGACCCTCGGAGACGTACGCGCGGCGCTAGTCTGCGCCGTGGCTCAGGCGGCCAGTGTCTCGCCGACCGCGCGGATGGTCGCGGTCATCGTGACCCCGGGCCGGGGCTGGAAGCTGACCGTGGTGCCGACCTCGGCACCGACGATGGCCCGGCCCAGCGGGCTGAGGGGGGTGATGGTGTCGACGCCCGCAAACGCCTGCTCGACGGAGCCGACGAGGTAGGTCTCGTCACCGTCGCCGAGGTCGAGGGTGACGACGTCTCCGAGTGAGACCACGCCGCTGACGTGTTCGCGACGCCGGCTCTCGACGATCTCGAGCTCGAGCCCCGCGATCCGCTCGTCCAGGAGCTGCAGCCGGATCGAGGCCTCGACGTTGGTGGCCCGGTCAGCGACGTCGCCGGAGGATTCGATGAGGGTCTCGGCCATGAGCGCCGCGCGCTCGGACCGCAAGGACTGCAAACGGTCGGTGAGAAGAGTCAGGCTGTCGGTGCCGACGGGGACGGTCATAGTGTGGGGAACTCCCGGAGATGGCGGGGCGGGTGCGGCGGATGCCTTGCATGTGCCGCTGCTGTGCGAAGCCCAAACCACCAGGAGGGAAGTTCTCTTCCCGAATCTTCGATCAACCCCGCGAAAGATTCAGTCCGGGAGTTCGAACCAGAACCGCGAGCCCTCGACCACGGCCGGGTCGATGCCGATCCGGCCGCCGTGGGCGCCCACGATGCGCCGGCAGGTGGCTAGGCCGATGCCCGAACCTTCGATCCGGTTGTCGACCCGGGCGAGCGGTTCGAAGACCCGATGCCGGTCGGCAGGGGGCACCCCGCGCCCGTTGTCGGTGATCTCGATGCGCCAGGCCCGCTGGACGTGTCGCGCACCGATGTGAATGTCGAGGGGTCGCTCGTCGGAGTGGTACTTCGCGGCGTTGCCGAGGAGGTTCTGCAGGACCGCCCGCAGCTGGGCACGGTCGCCGAGCACCGTCGGGAGCCGGTCGATATGCAAGGTGGCGTCGACGAGGTCGGGGCCGAGGTCGTCGAGCACCTCACCGAGCACGAAGTCGAGGTCGACCTCGGTCGCCTTGAGGGTGCCGCCGAGCCGAGCGAAGTCGAGCACGTCGTCGAGGAGGTCGGCCATCCGCGAGGCGCCGTTGATCGCGCGGCCGAGCAGCCCGAGCGTGTCGGCGTCGGCGCCCTCCTCCTGAAGCTGCTCGCGGATCAGCGAGAGCGAGAGGGAGATGGTCGTGATGGGGGTCTTGAGGTCGTGGCTCACCTGGCCGGCGAACGACGCGAGCCGCTCGTTGGACCGCTCCAGCTCGGCCTGCACCGACTGGTTCTCCATCAGGCTCAGCGCCAGCTCGCGGCTGCGCAGGCGCAGCTCGAAGACGTCCACGACCCGCTCGGCGAGGGTGGCCAGGGCCGCCAGCATCCGGGGCTCGGGGGTGCGGGGCCGTTCGTCGAAGACGCACAGCGTGCCGACCGCGACGCCGTCACGAGTCACCAACGGATGCGCGGCGTAGAACCGGACCTTGCCCAGCTCGCCGGTCACGAACGGGTTGCGGGCGAACCGGGCGTCCTCGGACGCATCGGCGAGCGCGACGGGCGTGCCCTCACGCACCGTCACCGCGCACATGGAGTCCTCACGCGCGCAGACGGCCGGCTCGAAACCGACGGTCGCGACCTGGTGCTGCTCGACGTCGGTGATCATGTTGATCGTCGCCATCGGGACGTCGGCGATCTGGGCTGCGAGCTCCACCACGGACTGCAGTTGGGCCTTCGGCGGCATCCGCACGGCGTCGTACGCCGTGATCGCGGCGACCCGGCGTCGGTCGTCGATCTCCACCACTCGCACCGATCCAGCATAGGGACCGGGGGTGGTGCTTCGTGGCCGAACGCCGTACCTCGCCGGGCGACGTACGGGTGCCGCCCAGGTCGGTGTCAGAGCCCTGGTGCGCCCCAGAGGGCCAGCCAGGAGGAGAGCTCCGGCTCGATCGGCAGCTCAGCGCCCAGCGTGTCGCGGACCTGCAGTTCGAGCAGGTTGTCGCGACGTTGGGGTCCGACGGGTGCGAACGGGTAGAACGTGCCCTTCTTGTAGAGGTAGACAAGCCCCACCTTGCGTC
This sequence comes from Nocardioides sp., assembly GCA_003519585.1. GTDB lineage: Bacteria > Actinomycetota > Actinomycetes > Propionibacteriales > Nocardioidaceae > Nocardioides. The sequence continues at coordinate 4,040 of DOWL01000076.1, forward strand.
CTGTCGGGTCCACGAACGGGATGAGCGAGCAGAGCAGCCCCGGCCCATAGCCGGCCGCCTCGAGGGTGGTGTTGACGGCGTGCAGGTCGGTGCAGAGTTCGCCCATGCCCTCGAGGTCCCCTGGATCGCGATGCACCTGCAGCCAGGTGAAGCCGAACTCGTCGCTACTGGTCTGGACCACCGGCGCGTCCGCGCTGGCCTCGAGGAGCGCGAGCACCTCGTCCTGGGTCTGGTGGAACCCAGCTCCCGTGGCCGCGCGGTAGCAGACCGAACCGGCACCGGTGGGCATCAGCCCCACCGCCGTCTGCAACGTGATGGCCGCACTCGGCACCAGGAAGAGGGCGTCGAGGTTGGCGCGCTTGGGCCGGCTCCGCCCGGTCAGCGTGTCCCAGAAGCCCACGAACGAAACCGTACGACGCGCCGCCGACCCGGCAGGGCTCAGCCGGTGGGCCGGCTGAGCTCGGCCTGGATGCGGGCGAGCTGCTCAAGGCGCTGTTCGAGCGAGGGGTGGGTGGAGGTCAGGGTGCGCAGCGAGACCCCGCTGATCGCGGGAGCGATGCAGAGCGCGCTGGCGGCGCCGACCTGGCGCAGGTCGCGCTGCGGAATCTGGTTGATGCCGCCGGTGATCTTCTGCAAGGCGGACGCGAGGGCGTCCGGCCGCATGGTGAGGTAGGCACCCGCGCGGTCGGCGGCCAGCTCGCGATAGCGCGAGAGGAGCCGCAGCAGGACGAAGCTCACGGCGTACACGGCCAGGCTGACCAGGAGCACCAACAGCCAGACCGGCAGGCCGCCGTTGTTGTCCCGACCCCGTCCGCCGAAGAAGCCGAGCGCGCCGTACTGCGAACCCTGGGTCAGCATCCCGGCCGCGATGCCGGCGCTCGAGGCGACGGTCATGACCAGGACGTCGCGGTGCGCGACGTGCGACAACTCGTGGGCGAGCACCCCCTCGAGCTCCTCGGCGGTGAGCATGCCGAGGATGCCGGTGGTCACGCAGACCACTGCGCGCTCAGGGGAGCGGCCGGTGGCGAAGGCGTTGGGGACCGGGGTGTCGGCCACCCCGACGCGCGGCTTGGGCATGTCGGCGAGCGCACAGAGCCGGTCGATCATGCCGTGCAGCTCGGGCGCCTCCGCCGGCGTGACCTCGCGGGCCCGCATCGCCCGCATGGCGACCTTGTCGGAGTTGGCCCACTGGTAGAACGCGACAGCGATGCCGCCGAGCCCGACCAGTAGACCGAGGCCGTAGCCGAAGCCGGCGCCGACCACCAGGGCGATGCCCACGACCAGCGCCACGAACAACGCACCGAGCAGGAACATCACCGTGGTCATCCGGACGGTCAGCCCGGTGTCGCCCACGAAGCGAGAGCGTGCCATGCACCCAGTGTGGCCGGGCACCCCAAGAGCAGCCTGTGCGGCCGCGATGACGAAGCGGTGGCCGCGTCGCTCAACCGGGGATGAGGCCGTCCTCGGTGAGCATCTGGCGGACCTGGTCGAGGGTCGCGTCGGACGGCGGAAGGATCAGGTCGGAGTCGTCGAGGGAGTCCAGCGGATGGGCTACACCGGCCGTGCGTACGCCGTCGAGCAGGGCGGCCAGGGCGCCGGCGAAGGCCGCTTCGTCACCGGCCTCGACGGCCGCCTCGAGCGTGGCGTCGAGCTCGTTGAGCCGGTCGAGCGCGTGCTCGGCGACGTCGAACTGTCCCTCGCCGAGGATCCGGACGATCACGGCTCAGGCGTCCTTGGTCGCGTCGCTCGCCGCCTCCTGCTTCGCGGGCTCCTCGGCGAGGATCTCACCGGGCTCGGGCGCCTCGATCGCCTCGGGCTGCTGGGCCGCCGGGATGGCGGTGCCTTTGAGGCGAGCCAACTCCAGCTCGACGTCGGCCTGCGAACTCATCGCCTCGAGCTCGCGGGTGATGTCGTCGCCGGCGTTGATGGCCGAGGCGTCGTCGAGGGCACCGGAGGCGATCAGCTCGTCGATCGCACCAGCGCGGGCCTGCATCTGGGCGGTCTTGTCCTCGGCCCGCTGGATCGCCATGCCGACGTCGCCCATCTCCTCCCCGATGCCGGACATCGCCTCGTTGATCCGGGTCTGCGCCTCGGCGGCGGTGTAGGTGGCCTTGATGGTCTCCTTGCGGGTGCGGAACGCCTCGACCTTGGCCTGGAGCCGCTGCTGAGCCAGGGTGAGCTTCTCCTCCTCGCCCTGGAGCTGGGCGTGCTGGGCCTTGAGCTCGGTGATCTGGCCGTTGAGCCCGGACTTGCGAGTCAGGGCCTCGCGCGCGAGGTCCTCACGGCCCATCTGGATGGCCTTCTCGGCCTGGTCCTGCAGCTTGGCCGACTGCTGCTCGAGCTGGACGACCTGGAGCTCGACCCGCTTGCGGCTGGTCGCGACGTCGGCCACGCCCCGGCGCACCTTGGACAGCAGATCCAGCTGGCGCTGGTAGCTGTAGTCGAGGGTCTCGCGCGGGTCCTCGGCCCGGTCGAGGGCCTTGTTGGCCTTGGACCGGAAGATCAGGCTGATCCGCTTCATGATGCTCATGCGGTCGGGTCCCTCTCGGATGCTCGTCAGATGCGGGGTAGTCATCGTGCAGGCTGTGACCTCACCCTACGGCGGCCTCGCAAGACGCCGGTAGGCTCGTACCACTCGGCACACTCTCGTCAGCCACACCATCAGACCCAGTCAGACCTAGTCAGTCTCAGCCAGACACCGCACCTTTCGAGGCCCACGTTGTTCCGTCGTACCAGACAAGAAGTCGCCACCCCTCCGCTCGAGGAGACCACGACCTCCGGCAAGGGTCGCCCGACCCCGACCCGCAAGGAGGCCGAGGCCGCGGCCAAGGCGCGTGCCAAGCCGCCGCGCACCCGCAAGGAGCAGGCCGCGGCGCAACGCTCCGCTCGAGGCGAGTCGAGCCAGCGGGTGCGCCAGGGGATGCGCAACGGCGAGGAGAAGTACCTCCTCCCCCGCGACAAGGGGCCGATGCGCCGCTTCATCCGCGACTTCGTGGACAGCCGGTTCAGCTTCGTCGAGCTGATCATCCCGCTGCTCGTCGTCACGATGATCCTGGGCTACTCCGGGAACGACCGGCTGGCCGGGTTCGGCAACGCCCTCCTCTTCGGGTCGATCGCCCTCGTGATCATCGACATGCTCCTGCTGAGGTTCCGGCTGCGGCGGCAACTGGCCGCGCGTTTCCCCGATCAGCCGATCAAGGGCACGACCTACTACGCCGTCACCCGGGCCATGCAGATGAAGTTCATGCGGCTGCCCAAGCCGAAGGTCAAGATCGGTCAGGAGCTACCCGAGCACTACCGATGACCCCTTCGCGATGACGGCGCCGCCGTGACCGCGCTGGGGATCGCGCTCGGTCTCGTCTCCGCCGCCGTCTTCGGCATCGCCGCGGTCGTCCAAGCGCAGGCGGTCCGTGGCTTCGAGAGCACACCCGACGGGCTGTGGGGTTTCGTGACGCGATCGGTGCGCGACCTACGCACGATGCTCGTCGTCGTCGCCTACCTCGTCGGCTTCGTGTTGCACGCCGGCGCGATCTGGCTGCTACCCCTCTATCTCGCCCAGGCCCTGGTCGCGATGTCCCTGCCCGTGACGGCCCTGGTCTCGCACCGGGTCGAGGACTCCCTCAGCCGGACCGGCTGGATCGCGGTCGGCGTGGTCACCGTCGGCCTGGTCCTGCTCTCCCTCGGCGCCGGCGAGCCCGGCGAGGTGCAGACCACCACCGGGTTCGTGGCGGCGCTCTGGGTCGGGGTCGCCGCCCTCGCCGTAGGCTCGACCGCGGGCCGACACCTGCCCGGCGCTCTGCTCGGCCTGCTCGCCGGTCTGGGGTACGCCGGCTCGGCGATCTCGGTGCGCGGGGTCGGTACGCCGGTGACCGGTGTCGTCGCGTTCGCGGCGCTTGCCGTCCCGTCGTTCAGCCTGGTGGCGTTCTGGCTCTACTCGTTGGGCATGCGCCGCGCGGCGGTGCCCTCGACCACCGCGGCGTTGATCGTGGCCCAGACCTTCGTCCCGGCCGCGATCGGCGTGGCCTTCCTGGGTGACGGCGTACGAGCGGGCTGGTGGCCCGCCGTGGTCGTCGGGCTGCTCCTGTCGACGACGGGCGCGGCGGTGCTCGGCGTCCGAGCCAGTGGTCAGAAGTCGCGTGACTTGGGCGAGGCGTTGAACGACGCGTCGCGGTAGACCACGTCGCCGAGCACCTCGTCGATCTGCGCCATCGCCTCGTCCGCGAGAGTGACGCCCGCGGCCTTGACGTTCTCGGTGACCTGCTCGGGACGGCTCGCGCCGACGATCGCGGAGGACACAGCGGGGTTCTTCAGCACCCAGGCGACGGCGAGCTGGGCCAGGCTCAGCCCGGCGTCGTCGGCGATCGGCCGGAGCCGTTGGACCCGTTCGAGGACATCGTCGCGCAGCCAACGGCTGATCATGTCCGCGCCGCCCTTGTCGTCGGTGGCGCGCGACCCCTCCGGCGGCTTCTGACCCGGGTGGTACTTGCCGGTGAGCGCACCCTGGGCGATCGGCGAGAAGACGATCTGGCCGAGCCCGAGCTCCTGGCAGGTCGGCACGACCTCCTCCTCGATCACCCGCCAGAGCATGTTGTACTGCGGCTGGTTGGACACCAGGGAGATGTGCAGTTCGCGCGCCAGCGCGTGCGCCCGGCGGATGTCGTCGGCCCGCCACTCGGAGACTCCGATGTAGAGCGCCTTACCGGCCCGCACCACGTCGGCGAACGCCTCCATGGTCTCCTCGAGCGGCGTCTCGTAGTCGTAGCGGTGCGCCTGGTAGAGGTCGACGTAGTCGGTGCCGAGCCGGCGCAGCGAGCCGTCGATCGAGGTCATGATGTGTTTGCGGGACAGGCCGTGGTCGTTGGCACCGGGCTGGCCCGCGGGCCAGTAGACCTTGGTGAAGACCTCCAAGCCGTCGCGCCGCTCCCCTGCGAGCGCCTTGCCGAGCACGCTCTCGGCCGCCGTGTGGGCGTAGACGTCGGCCGTGTCGAACGTCGTGATGCCCTCGTCGAGCGCGCGGCGCACGCACGCCACGGCGGCGTCCTCCTCGACCTGAGACCCGTGGGTCAGCCAGTTGCCGTACGAGATGGCCGAGATCTTCAGGCCGCTGGCTCCGAGGTTGCGGGTCTCCATATCTCGGACCCTAACGACATGGCTCTGGCCGCGCGTCGGCAGGCTGAGAGGACGGCTGAGAGGATGACGTCATGACCAGCCCCGGCGCCGACGTCTCCGTGCGGGTCGCCTGGTCCGACGATGCGGCCGCGATCGCGCGGGTCCAGCTGCGCGCGTGGCCGAGTATGTACGGCGATCTCCTGCCGCCCGAGGCCATCCCGTCCGGTCCCGAGGCGGAGGCGGCGGCCGCGGCCGCCTGGGCCGAGTCACTTCAGAAGCCGGGCGACGCCCGCAACCGTGTCCTGGTCGCGCTGGAGCGCAATCGGGTCGTCGGGTTCGCGATGACCGGCCCGGCGAGCGATCCCGACCGCGACCCGGTCGCCGACGGCGAGCTCGGCGAGTTGACCGTCGACCCGGACGAGCGCGGCAAGGGCCACGGCTCACGGCTGCTCCAGGCGGTCGCCGACACCATGACGGCCGATCGCTTCGAGCAGGCGGTGACCTGGGTGGTCGCGGGCGACGACGCGCTGCTCAGCTTCCTGACCGAGGCCGGCTGGGCTGCCGACTCCGCGCATCGCGAGCTCGACCTCGACGGGTCGGGCACCACCCGGGTCAAGCAGGTGCGGCTGCACACCCGACTCGCGTGACGGCGCCTCCCACCGGCGACGCACAGGTCGAGGACCGTCGCGCCATCGTCCGTGACAGCCTCGGCGTCGGCATCGCCACGGGGCTGTACGGCGTCTCGTTCGGCGCGGTGTCCGTCGCATCGGGCCTCTCGGTCCTGCAGACCTGTGCGCTGTCGCTACTGATGTTCACCGGTGCATCGCAGTTCGCCCTGGTCGGGGTGGTGGCCGGCGGCGGCTCGGCGCGGCGCCGCCCTCACCGCTGCCCTCCTCCGCCTCGCGGGATAGCCCGGTGGCGGCGTTCAGTCGAGGCCGAGCAGGTGCTCCAGGCCGACGGTGAGGCCCGGTCGATCGCCGATCGCGCGTAGCCCGGTGAGGACACCGGGGGTGAAGGACACGCGGTCGAGGGAGTCGTGGCGGATGGTGAGGGTCTCCCCCACTCCGCCGAGCACGACCTCCTGGTGGGCGACCAGGCCGCGGACGCGGAGGCCGTGGACGTGGATGCCGTCGACGACGGCACCGCGGGCACCCTCGAGACCGGTCGACGTCGCATCGGGAACCTCAGGAAGCCCCGCCTCGCGGCGCGCGGCGGCGATCAGTTCGGCGGTACGGCGCGCGGTCCCGGAGGGCGCGTCCGCCTTGTCGGGGTGGTGGAGCTCGACCACTTCGACGGACTCGTAGAACGGCGCGGCCGCCGCGGCGAACCGCATCATCAGCACCGCGCCGATCGAGAAGTTGGGGGCGATCAACACGCCCACACCGGGCGCGTCGGCCAACCAGCTCTCCAGGGTGGTCAGCCGGTCCTGGTCGAAGCCGGTGGTGCCGACCACCGCATGGATGCCGTGAGCGACGCAGAACTCGAGGTTGCCCATCACCGCGTCGGGATGGGTGAAGTCGACGACCGCCTCGGCCCGCGCTGCCACGAGGGCCTCCAGCGCGTCGTCGACGTCGAGAGAGGCGACCAGGTCGAGGTCGCCGGCGGCCTCGACGGCGCGGCACACCTCGGTGCCGACCTTTCCACGCGCGCCGAGCACGCCGATCCGTCGTGGGCCTGTCACGGTGGAAACCTATCGGGCCTCACTGTGCGGACGGTCTTGGCGCCGCGCAGACTGTCGGCGCTCGGATCTGGCAGGGTGGAGCCATGGCGGTGCAGACCATCCCGGCCCGGATCCGGTGGGCCGTGGACTTCATGGAGGTCCAGCCGAACGACCACATCCTCGAGATCGGCTGCGGGCCAGGTGCGGGTGCAGAGCTGATCTGCTCCCGACTGGTGAGCGGCAAGCTGTTCGCCATCGACCGCTCCGAGTCGGGAGTGGACCGCACGCGGCGGCGGTGCGCGAAGTTCATCGAGGCCGGGCGGCTGACCGTCCGCCAGATCGATCTGGCGACGCTGCGGGTGCCGGTGAAACGGCTGACCAAGGTCTTCGCGTTCAACGTCAACCTGTTCTGGGTGCGCGACTGCGCCGACGAGGTGGCGCTGCTGCACGAGCGGGTGTTGCCGGGCGGGGCCGTGTATCTGTTCTTCGACGCCTCGCGTCCGGACCAGGTGCCGACCATGGTCGAGAAGTCCTCGGCCGCCCTGCAGCAGGCGGGGTTCCGGATCTCCGTGGTGGAGCAGAAGGCACCGGCGGTCGTGGGCATCATCGGCAAGCGTTAGGATATTTCCTTCACTTCGCTTGCTTAAGGATATTGTCTAATGTAGGCTGACTTCAGAGAATATCCTTACCTGACGAAGGAACCGGCGATGCGAGCCGCAGTCCTCACTGCCGACCAGCGCGGCTCGACCCGAGCCGCGGCTGCCGACCGGATCCCCCCGACCCAGGCCGCGCTGGCCGACCTCAGCCTGCTGCGCCCGTTCGAGCGCACCGCCGGTGACGAGTTCCAGGGTGTCGTGACCGACCCCGCCGCACTCGCTGCCGCGGTCGAGCGGCTGCTGCGCGAGGACGCCTGGAGCATCGGGATCGGGATCGGGACGGTCGAGGAGCCGCTCCCCGAAAGCACCCGAGCCGGCCGCGGACCCGCCTACGTCCACGCCCGTGAGGCGGTGACCGCGGCCAAGTCCGCCCCGTGGCGGCTCCGGGTGGTCGGAGACGACCCCGGCGTCCGGTCGCTGGAGACCGCACTGTGGCTGTGGGCGCACGTCCTCGGCCGCCGTACGCCACGCGGCTGGGAGGTCACCGACCTCGTCGAGGCCGGAGCGTCGTACGACCAGGTCGCGCGTGACCTGGGCATCACCCCGTCCGCGGTCAGCCAGCGTGCCCAGGCGGCAGGTCTGGTCGAAGGTCGCCGGGCCCGCGAGCTGGTCACCGAGCTTGTCGGTGGTCTCCTGCAGGATCGGGAGCGATGAACGCCGACACCGCCACCCAGCTCGTGCTGGTCCTGCTCGGTGCGGCGCTGGCCTTCTCCGTCATCGGCTGGGTCCCGCACGGCCGCGCGATCGGCCCTCCGCTCGCGCTGAGCGCCCTGGCCGCGGCCGCCGTCCTGGCCGGGGTCAGTGCGGAGCTGAGCTGGAGCCGGTGGGCGACGACGATCCTGGTCGCCCTCGGCGGGCTCCTGGCAGTGGCGGGCGGCGGGCCGCTCACCACGCGGATCTTCGCGATCGTCGACCGCACCGACCAGGGGCGGCAGACCCTCGACCAGGCCGGCCAGGTCCTGCGCGGCGGCGCCTGGATCGGAGGACTCGAACGGCTCGCGGTGTTCGCGAGCCTGGCCGCGGGCTCTCCGGAGGGCGTCGCCGTGGTGGTGGCGCTCAAGAGCGTCGGCCGCTTCCCCGACCTCCGGGCCGACGACGGCAACGGCGCGGCCACCGAACGGTTCATCATCGGCACCCTCGCCAGCGTGCTCTGGGCCGCGGCGTGCGCGGGCATGGTGCTCCTGGTCCGGCTCTGATCAGCCGGACCCGGTCCGGCATCCGATTGGCATTCGACTCACATCGGGTCCCCCGATGCCGATCTGACACACATCCCTCGGCGACGAGCCGCGGGCGAGCCGCGTCACCACAGCTCCCCGGCGATCTCGGGCGGAGAGAGAGCAGAACCCCATGCACGACACCGGCCTGGACGACATCGTCCAGGAGTTCTTGATCGAGAGCCACGAGAACCTCGATCAGCTCGACCGCGACCTGGTCGCCCTCGAGCAGCAGCCGGAGTCGCGCGAACTGCTGGCGAGCGTGTTCCGGACCATCCACACGATCAAGGGCACCAGTGGGTTCCTCGCCTTCCACAAGCTCGAAGCGGTCACCCATGTCGGCGAGAACCTGCTGGCCCGACTGCGCGACGGCCAGCTGTCGCTGACCTCGGCTATCACCGACGTGTTGCTGTCGATGGTCGACACCGTGCGTGAGCTGCTGGCCAGCATCGAGGCCGATGGAACCGAGGGCGACGCGGACGTCGAGGAGCTGGTCGTCGCCATCGCCGCCGTACTCGAAGGTGTCCCTCGAACGTCGACCCGGCCCGAGGTCGAGGTCGAGGTCGAGGTCGAGGTCATCGAGCCTTTCCCGGCCGAGTCCCGCCGTACGGTCGCCGATGCCTCGATCCGCGTCGACGTGGACCTCCTCGACGCCCTGATGCGGCTGGTCGGCGAGCTGGTGCTGACCCGCAACCAGATCGCCCGGGAGGCCGGGCAGGCTCCGGGCTCCGAGTTGGCCGGAGCCGCGCAACGGCTCAACCTCATCGCCGGCGAGTTGCACGAGGGTGTGATGAAGACCCGGATGCAGCCCATCGACCACCTCTGGTCCAAGCTGCCGCGCGTGGTTCGCGACCTCGGCGCCACCTGCGGCAAAGAAGTGAACCTGACCATGGTCGGCCGCGAGACCGAGCTCGACCGCTCCCTGTTGGAGTCGGTGAAGGACCCGCTGACGCATCTGGTCCGCAACGCCGTCGACCACGGTCTCGAGGCACCCGCGGCGCGGGTCGCGGCCGGCAAGCCGGCAGCGGGCACCCTCACCCTCCGCGCGTACCACGAGGGCGGTCAGGTCGTCGTCGAGGTGTGCGACGACGGAGCCGGCATCGACCCGGCCAGGATCGCCGGCGCCGCGGTCGCCCAAGGGCTCTGCACCCGGGCCGCGGCTGACGCGATGTCGCGCGCCGACCAGCTCCAGCTGATCTTCGCCCCGGGCTTCTCCACGGCCACCACGCTCACCCACGTGTCGGGGCGGGGCGTCGGCATGGACGTCGTCCGCACCAACATCGAGGCCATCGGCGGCACCATCGAGATCGAGTCGGTGCTGGGCCGCGGGACCACCTGCCGACTGCGGATACCGCTGACCCTCGCCATCGTCCCGGCGCTCACGGTGGAGTGCGCCGGCGACCGGTACGCCGTTCCTCAGGTGAACGTCCTCGAACTCGTGGCCCTCGACGCCGACCGCGCGCTCGTCGAGTTCGAGGAGGTGAACGGCGCCCCGGTCCACCTGCTGCGCGGCGTGCCGATCCCGCTGGTCAACCTGGCCGAGTTCCTGCAGATCGGATCCGGTCGGCCCGATGGCCAACTGCTGTTCGCAGTCCTCCAGGCGGAGGGCCGAAGGTTCGGGTTGGTGATCGACCGGGTGCTCAACACCGAGGAGATCGTCGTCAAGCCGCTCAGCCCCCGGCTCAAGACTCTCGGGACCTTCTCCGGCGCGACGATCCTCGGCGACGGCAGGGTGGCCCTGATCCTCGACGTACAGTCCCTCGCCCGTCGCGCACTGCCCGCCGAGCCGCTCGAGCGCACCGGCGCCCAGGCCGCCGAGGAGACCCAGGAAGCGCCCGATCGGGTGAGCCTGCTGCTCGCCACTGTCGGTGGCGGCCGCCGGGTCGCCATCCCGCTGTCGTCGGTGACCCGGATCGAGCACCTCCCAGCCACCGCTGTCGAGGTGGTCGGCTCTCGCGAGGTCGTCCACTATCGAGGTGCGATCCTTCCCCTACTCCGCCTGGGCGGCGACTCGGCTGCCCCCAGCGAACTCCCCAGCGACGTCCTTTCGGTCGTGGTCTACACGGCCGGCGCACGAAGCGTCGTGATCGCCGTTGACGAGATCGTCGACATCGTCGAGGCGGACGCCGAAGTCCCCGGCGACCTCGACGTGCGCGGCGCCATCCTCGCTGCCGATGCGCGCTTCTACGAGCTCGAGGACGCACTGTGACCGCGGCCAGCACCGAGCGGCCGTCCCTCGACGCACGGATGGTCACCTTCGAACTCGGCGATCGCCTGTACGGCGTCGACGTCCGCGCCGTACAGGAGGTCCTGCGCGGGCAGCCCCTGACCCGGGTCCCGCTGGCGCCCCCCGGCCTGGCGGGGCTGATCAACCTGCGTGGTCAGGTGCTGACGGCGATGGACCTCTGTGAGCGGCTGGGGCTGCCGCCCCGGCCCCCCGACGCGCCCGAGCCGATGGTGGTCGTGGTCCGGGTCGACGGCGAGTCGATCGCCCTCCTCGTCGACCGGATCGGCGGCGTGGTGGACGTCAGCGACGACAACGTCGAAGCGCCACCGGACCCTCTGACCGGACCGACGCCCCACCTGATCCAGGGCGCCTACAAGCTCGAGGGCGAGCTGCTGCTCGCGCTCGACGTCGAGCGCGCGGTGTACCTCCCGCAGGAGGTCATACGTCCTGGCATCTCTCGCGCCGAGGTCGGATGACGTCGTCGGCTCGGCTCGTCCAGCCGCACGACTGCACCGCTTTACCCCCCTGTGGGCGACGACGATGCTGCACTGTCTTGAGCGCCGCGACTGCAACCGTGGTTTGTGCAGCAAATTCGTCCGTGGGTGCCGAACTTGCTGCACGAACTCAACAGCTCAGCCACAGCCGTGAGCCGGGTAGGCGCGCGGGCACCCACCCGCTACGCGCGCGGCCGCCGCTCCCTGGGAGACAGGTCAGCCGTTGCGACGCCGTAGCTCCTGCGCCAACGACGAGACGGCGTCCTCGCTCGGCGAGGCGGCCTCGCGGTTGCTGGCCTCGAGCTGGACGAGCAACTCGGCGCGGTTGACCGCGACCGACCGGGGCGCGTCGATGCCGATCCGGATCACGTCGCTGCGGACCTCGAGGATGGTGACCGTCACGTCGTCCCCGATCACGACACTCTCGCCCACGCGACGGCTCAGCACCAGCATGGGTGCCACGCTACCGGGCGCAGGGCCTCAGCTTGCAGCGACGAGCGGGGTGCTGACCGAGTGTTCGTCGTCTTCGAGGATCACCTGGCAAGCACGACGGTTGGCGGTGTTGAGCACCACCGGGGCCAGCAGGTTGGCCGTCGAGGTGGGCAATGAGTCGCCGGGGTTGAGCACCACCAGGACCATCACCTCCTCGGCCGACGCGATGTTCAGCTCCTCGACGGTGACGTCGTCGAGCTCTGGCGCGTAGTCGGGGAAGAACAGGTGCGGGGGCGCGACCAGGAACCGCAGGTCCGGGTGGTCGAGCGACCGCATCGAGCACAGCCCGCCACTTCCGTCGAGGTCGACGAGCGCGAAGTGGGTGTCCTCCGGGAAACCCGGCATCGGGTGCACCAGGTCGATGACCGGCAGCGTCGGGTCGGGAGCGGCGTCGAAGGTCGTGGTCATCAGCGCAGGAAGTCCATCAGGCTCGGCTGCAGGGTCTTGGCCGTGGCGGCCAGCGCGGCCTGGTAGGCGACCTGCCGCATGCTCACCTCGATCGAGGCCTCGGCAAGGTCGATGTCCTCGATGTTGGACAGCGAGGTGGTGAGGTTGAGCTTCCGGTCGACCAGTCCGCTCTGCGCGGTCTCGATCCGCTTGTACGTCGCGCCGACGGTCGCGTGCATGGTCGAGACCGTCGTGGCCCGGTCGGAGAGTGCGTCGAGGCTGGTCGCGAGCCCCGCGGAGTCGCCGGCCCGCAGCGCCGTCGAGAGGGCGTCGAGCTCGGCGAAGACCGAGGTCGCGCCATCACCGAAGACAGCCTGCCCGTCGACGTCCACGCGCACGTTCACATCGTCCCCCACCCGGCGCGTGATCGCACCCGCGACACCCACGAAGCTGCCGTCGTCGTCGTACGCCGCCGCGCCGGCGGTGACGCCGCCGAACACGGGGCGGGTGAGGTACTGCGTGTTGGCCTGGTTGAGCAGCTCGTCGCGGATCTGGTCGACCTCGGCCGCGAGCGCGTCCCGGGAGCTCTGACCCGCACTGCCGGTGTTGGCACCCTGGAGCGCGAGCTCGCGGGCCCGGCCGACCAGGTCGGTGACCGTGAACAGGGTCTGGTCGACCACGGCGAGACGGCCCAGGCCGTCGCCGGCGTTGCGTGCGTACTGCTCGGTCGCCTTGAGCGAGCCGCGCAGGCGCATCGCGCTGGTGGTGTCGGTCGGCGAGTCCGACGGACGGTTGATCCGCTTGCCGCTGGACACCTGCTCCTGAGCGTCGGCGAGCCGCACGAGGGCGTTCTGCATCGCGCTCTGCGAGCGGTTGACCATCATGTTCTGGGTGAGGCGCACGGTGGTCATCAGCGCGTCACTCCTGTCCGGTTGATGAGGGTGTCGAGCACCGAGTCCATCGTGGTCATGACTCGCGCGGCGGCCTCGTAGGCGCGCTGCGCCGCCAGGAGGTTGACGGTCTCCTCGTCGAAGTTGACGCCGACCTGCTGCTCGCGGGCGCCGTCGACCTGGGAGGTGAGCAGCGCCTGGTTGGTGCTGGCCCGCTTGCTGGAGGCGACCTGGGTCGCGAACCCGTTGACCAGGCGCTGGTAGGCGTCGTCGGCGACGCTCAGGTCACCGAGCGCCTCCGCGATGCTGGTGTCCAGGGTGCCCGCCTGGGCGGACGACACCACACCGTTGGGGTCGGTGATCGCGACGGTGAGCGAGGACGCTGCACCCGTGGGGTCGTAGGAGAAGAACGGCTGCCCCGCGGCGCCGTTCGCGTCGTACCCGGTCGTGTGCAGGGCGTTGACCGTGTCGGCCAGCTGCCGCGCCACGGAGTCGAGTCCGCTGAGGTAGTCGGGCAGGGTGCCGGTGAGCAGTTCGCTGGTCCCGCCGAGCTCGCCCTTGAGGGAAGCGGCACCCAGCGTGGCGGTCCCCGAGGGGCCGGTGAGCGAGAAGACCAGCGGCGCCCCGTCCGCCGAGCCGTCGGCGGCGATGCCGGAGGCGACGGCGAGAGTGGAGGCATCCTTGCCGGTGACCAGCGGTACGCCGGCCACGGTGACGTTCATGACGCCGTTGGCGCCCAGCTTCGCGTCGCCCCCGGTGAGGTCGGCGAGCTTGAGCGCCAGCAGGTCGCGCTGGTCGGCGAGGTCGTTGGTGTCGAGGCCGGCTGCGGCGGCGTCAGCGATGTTCTGGTTCACCGCGGCCAGGTCCTGGGCGGTGACGTTGATCTCGGCGACCAGGTCGAGCACGTGACCGCGCTGGTCGGACATCTCGCCCTGGATGTTGCTGGCCTGCACCCGCAGGGCATCGGCCACGGACTGACCCGCCGCCAGCACCTGGCTGCGGGCCGCCGCCGACTCGGGGTGCGACTGAAGGTCCTGCCAAGCGTTGCGGAAGTCGGCCAGCGCCGCTGAGACACCGGTGTCACCGGGTTCGCCGATCGCGCCCTCGACCCGGTCGAGGACCGCGACCCGAGCGTCGAGGTAGGACTGCTGTCCGTGCTCGCGCCGCGAGCGCATGTCGAGGAACGGGTCGCCCATCCGGGTGATCCCGGAGAGCGCGACCCCGTCACCGGAGCCGTCGTACCGCGACCACATGGCCACCTGCTGGGGCGAGCCCAGCGCCACGGCCTCGGCGCGCCGCCGGACGTAGCCCTCGCTGGAGACGTTGGCGATGTTGTTGCTCGCCACGTCCATGGCGATGCGCTGGTAGCGCAGCGCGCTCAGCGCCGTGTTGAGGGAGGAGAAGGTGCCGGTCATCGCCGCTGCCTCAGAAGCTCCGGTCGATCCGGCTCGGGGCGGCCAGGGCGGGCGTGAGTACGGCGCTGCCGTCGGCGGCGTAGCCGTCGGCCGCTTCGTCCATGGCGAGCAGGGTCTCCCGGGCCGAGCGGTATCCGCTGGTGATGAGGTCGCGGTTGCTGTCGGCGAGCTCGGTGATCGCCTGGGTCATCGCGACGAACGCGTCGCGGTGGTCGGAGAGGATCTCGCCCCAGGGCTCACCGGCCGCGGCGGCCAACTGCTTGAGAGACGGGTTCGGCGCGAGGCCGAGAAGGCCGGCCACCTCGTCGGCCGCGACGGCGCGGAGCACCTCGGTCTTGCGCATCGTCTGCAGGACCGACTCGACGTCGGTGGCCGCCCGCATCAGCCAGCGGTTGCGGCCGCTGGCCAGGATCAGCTGCTCGACCTCGAGGGCGTACTGCAGCCCTTCCAGCAGCTCGCGCTCGCGCCACAGGACCTGTGACAGGCGCTGCATCGGTGCCTCCATGGCCTTCCCTCTCTCCCGAGCACGTCGGGCCACTGGTCGGCCTGACAACCCCCCGATCGGCCACCGGGTACGCCACTTGAGCAGTTTTCCGACGTTCGATTTTCGAGGTGATCACACCCGCCAACCGACTGGATCGACGCCTAGTCCAGATGGGCTATTCGAACTGGTCACTGTCGCTGTCCGTTCGACCGAACGCGTTTTGATGCCGGGGTACCAGCACACTCCCAGCATGCGCGCCTGCTGACGAGAGCCGGATTTTCAGACTCTTCTTACATGGAACACGCGCGAGTCCTGAGCCCGGCGCCGGAGGCCCCCACCACGACGCCGGACCCCGACAGCCTGGTCGCCCAGCACCTGCCGCTGGTCGGCCACATTGTGCGTGAGACCGCGGCGCGGGTCCCGTCCCACGTCGACAAGGACGACCTGAGCTCGGCCGGCATGATCGCCCTGGTCAACGCCTCGCGAGCCTTCGACGCCGAGCGGGGGATCCCGTTCGCCCGGTACGCCGCCACCCGGATCCGCGGCGCGATCGTCGACGAGCTGCGCTCCCTCGACTGGGCCTCCCGCTCGGTCCGCCGGCGCGGTCGCGAGATCGACGCCGCCCGTGCCAGCCTCGCGGCGGCGCAGCGCCGCGTGCCCGACGACGCACAGATCGCCGAAGCGCTCGGCCTCACCGTCGCCGAGGTTCAGCAGTCCGCCGACGACCTGGCCCGCGCCTCGGTCCTCTCGCTGGATGTCGACACCGACCAGACCTTCGCCGACGTACTGCCGGCCTCCGAGCCGACCCCCGACGCCCAGGTCGAGCACCTCGAGCGGCTCGAGTACCTCGACGAGGCCGTCCAGGAGCTGCCTGACCGGCTGCGGTTCGTGATCCGTGGCTACTTCCTCGACGAGCGGCCGATGGCCGAGCTCGCCGAGGAGCTCGGGGTCACCGAGTCGCGCATCTCGCAGATGCGTGCCGAGGCGCTGGTGCTCCTCAAGGACGGGATGAACGCCTCTCTCGAGCCGGAGCTGGTCGCCCCGCACGTCCGCCCGGACGGCTGCGCGGCCCGGCGGCGAGACGCCTACTTCCGTGCCGTGGCCGAGCGGCACGCCGCGAACCAGGGCCGCCCGATCGTGCACCACACCGCCCTGGAGGGCATCGCCTGATCCCTGGCAGCTGACCTGGGCCGTGAGGTCCAGACCGGACCCGCCAATCCCTCAAGTCCTGCAACACCCTGCCGAACAGGGTGTGCGACGGAGTCCACGGATGGACTCCAGCAACACCGACTCACACCAAGGAAGGAACCCCCCATCATGAGTCTCCGCATCAACCAGAACATCGACGCCTTCAACTCCTACCGCAACCTGTCGGTGACCCAGGGTCAGATGTCGAAGTCCCTCGAGAAGCTCTCGAGCGGCTTCCGGATCAACCGTGCCGCCGACGACGCGGCCGGCCTCGCCATCTCCGAGGGCCTGCGCTCGCAGGTCGGTGGCCTCAAGGTCGCCGTCCGCAACGCCCAGGACGGCATCAGCGTCGTGCAGACCGCTGAAGGCGCGCTCACCGAGGTCCACTCCATGCTGCAGCGCATGAACGACCTGTCGGTGCAGTACAACAACGGCACCCAGAACACCGACTCCCAGGCGGCGCTGTCGGCCGAGTTCGACCAGCTCCAGGAGGAGATCACCCGGATCTCGGACAACACCAAGTTCAACGGTGTCGCCCTGTTCGCCGGCAACGACCTGACCTTCCAGGTCGGCTACGACGCCGCCGACACGATCACGGTGACCGGTGCCGACGCCCTGGCCGCGGTCGACACCTCCGCCGCCGTCATCACCGACAGCAGCACGGTGCAGACCGCCATCACCGCGATCTCCACCCAGCGTGCCTCGCTCGGTGCGTTCCAGAACCGCTTCGAGCACACGATCAACAACGTGAACGTGGCGATCGAGAACCTGTCCGCGTCCGAGAGCCGCATCCGCGACACCGACATGGCCGAGGAGATGATGAACTTCACCCGTTCGCAGATCCTCTCGCAGGCCGGTACCGCGATGCTCGCGCAGGCCAACTCGGCCCCGCAGAACGTGCTCACGCTGCTCCGCGGCTGATCCACTTCCATGCGCCGGCCGGCTGCTGGATGACCAGCAGCCGGCCGGCGTAGCACCACCCGCACCACCTGCAGAACCCACGACGCAGGGAGGAGGACCCCGTGGCCGGAAGCGCCAGCGTCAGCGGACTCGCGTCCGGACTGGACACCGCGACGATCATCAACCAGCTCATGCAGCTCGAGGCCGCGCCTCAGACCCGGCTCAAGACGCGGGTGCAGACCGAGCAGACCAAGGTCACCGCGCTCCAGTCGCTCAACACCAAGCTCGCGGCGCTCGCCACCAAGGCCACAGACCTCGCGAAGGCCTCGACCTGGACGGCCTCCACCGCGACGTCGTCCAACGCCTCGATCGCGGTCACCACCTCCGCCGCCGCCTCGCCGACCCGGCTCGCGGTCACGGTCACCTCGGTGGCCAAGACCCACCAGCTCGGCTTCGCCGATGCGGCCGCGCTCACCGACCAGGTCACCGGGGCGTCCACCACGGTCCGCATCGACCGGTTCGACGGGTCTCCGCTCGACATCGACACCGGCGACGGAACTCTCCAGGGCCTGGTCAACGCGATCAACGACGCCGACAACGCGACCGGCCTGCACGCCACGGCGATCAAGACCACCGGGGGCTACCGCCTGCTGGTCGAGTCGACCGCCACGGGCGCGGCCCAGGACTTCGACCTCACCGCGAGCGACGGCTCCGCGCTGCTCGGCGGCGCCACCGTCCGGGCCGGCGCCGACGCCACCATCGACCTCGGCGCCGGCATCACGGTCAGCTCGACGACCAACACCTTCACCGACCTGGTCCCGGGCGTCACGCTCAGCCTGGCCGCCGACACCGCGGTCGGGGCCACGGGCACGGTCGACGTGCAGCGCGATGCCAACAAGATGAGCACCGCCGTCTCCGACCTGGTCACCGCGATGAACGCGATCCTGACCGAGATCGACAAGGACACCGCCTACGTCAGCGGCAGCAACACCGGTGGCGTGCTCAGCGGTGACGCCGGCGTGCGCAACCTGCGCAGCTCGATCCTCGGCACCGTGTTCTCCCAGGCGGGGACCACCCTGTCGTCGGTCGGCATCAGCACCACCCGCGACGGCACTCTGACCTTCGACGCCACGACCTTCGCCACGGCGTACGCCGCCGACCCGGCCGGCACGGCCGCCCGGTTCACCAGCGTCACCGACGGGTTCGCCACGCGCGTCGCGAAGGCGGCCGACGCCGCCAGCGACCCGATCGACGGCAGCGTCACCACCTCGATCACCGGCCGCAAGACCGGCATCGACCGGCTGCAGTCGAGCATCGACGACTGGGATCGCCGGCTCGAACTGCGCCGCACGACACTCGAGCGCCAGTACACCGCCCTGGAGACCGCGCTCAGCCAGATGAACAGCCAGTCGAGCTGGCTCTCCAGCCAGCTGTCGTCGCTCTCCAGCTCGTCCTCCTCATCATCCTGACCACCCCCTGATCCCTGTCCACGCCACGGAAGGCACCGCCATGAACACCCCGCAGACCGCATACCTGGACGCGTCGGTCGCCACCGCGTCGCCGGCTCGGCTCCTGGTGATGCTCTGCGACCGGCTGGTGCTCGACCTGACCCGCGGCCTGGAGGCCCAGCGCACCAAGGACGTGGACACCGCGCACCGGGAGCTCCTGCATGCCCAGGAGATCGTCCTGGAGCTGCGCAGCAGCCTGCGGGTGACGGACTGGGAGGGCGGGCCCGGTCTCGCCTCGCTCTACGACTTCCTGCACCTCGAGCTGGTGCGTGCCAACGTCACCAAGGACGCCCGGGTCACCGAAGGATGCCTGGGCCTGGTGACCGACCTCGCTGCCACCTGGCGGGAGGCGGCGATGCAGGCGGCCGTGGCCGGGTGAGCACCAGGTGACCGTGCTCGAGCCATACTCCGCCGCCGCGGACTCCGCGGCCTCACGCCACGAAGCGTGGCAGGTCGCGCTGGACCGCATCGAGCTCGATCTGATCCGGGCCGAGCGAGCCCTCGACACCGGCACCGGGCTTGCCCGGCTCGACGAGTGGGAAGTGCCGGACTACTACGGGCCGATCCCCGTCTCGCTTCGGCCGCGCGCCGAGGAGATCCTGGCGCGGCAGCGACAGACCGTACGTCGACTCAGCGAGCAGCTCGGAGTCAACGCGCAGCACCAGGCCTTCGTGGGAGGCGCCTCGACGCATTCCGCGCCGACGGCCGACGTGGCGATCTATGTCGACGTCAACGCCTGAGCCACGCCCCGCCTCGCCGAGTCCGACCAGGCACGCCCTGATCGTCGACGACTCGCGCTCGACGCGGTCGACACTGCGACGCATCGTGACGGGGCTCGGGTGGGACACCAGCGAGGCGGCCGACGGCCGGGCAGCGCTCGACCTGCTGGAACAGGGCCTGGTGCCCGACCTGTGCCTCGTCGGCTGGACCATGCCGGTGATGGACGGCCGCGAGTTCGTCGGACAGGTCCGGGC
>DOWL01000076.1:23752-24978 GCA_003519585.1 Nocardioides sp.
GTTGGACAGGTCCGGGCCGAGCCTCGCTGGCGCGGCGTCACGCTGGTGGTGACCACCGGCGATGACGGCGACCCCCTTCGTCCGCTGGCGGCAGGCGCCCACGCGTGCGTCGTGAAGCCGTTCACCGCCGAGACGATCGCCGACGAGCTCGCACTCCTGGGCCTGACCACAGTGGGGGTGCCGGCGGCCAATCCCTGATCCACCGCTCCCTCCCCCCTCACCACCTCAATCCCGGAGGTACCCCCTATGAAGCCCCTGAAGATCGTCCTCGCCGACGACAGCCGGGTCATGCGCCAGATCGTGATCCGCACCCTGCGCCAAGCCGGCTACGCAGGCCACGAGATCCTCGAGGCCGCGAACGGCCGGGAGGTCGTCGAGCTCGTGCAGCGCGAGGCCCCCGATCTGGTCCTGTCCGACTGGAACATGCCCGAGATGAACGGCCTCGAGGCGCTCACCACCCTGCGCAACAACGGCAGCAACGTGTCATTCGGCTTCGTGACCTCGGAGGGGTCCGAGGAGATGCGGCAGCGCGCCGCCGCGGCCGGCGCAGCCTTCCTCATCGCGAAGCCGTTCACGCCGGAGGCCTTCTCCGATGCGCTGTCGGCGATCCCGGTCTGAGAGACGAGCGGATCCCATGAGCATCGCCCACGTGGAGACCCACCTCCCCGCCGCCAAGCAGATCAAGGACCTGTTCGTCGACCTGCTCGACCGCGAGGTGACGCTCGCGACCGTCAGCCCGCTGACACCGAGCGCCAGGTCACCCCGCACGGTCGGCGTCTACGTCGACGACCAGTACGCCGTCCGCGCGATCGTCGTCTGCGACCTGGAGTTCTCCGCGCGCGCCGGCGCCGCGCTCGCCCTGGTGCCCTCCCCCACCGCCGACCACTCGATCGAGGCCCGCCTGCTCGACCAGGCACTCGCCGAGAACCTGTACGAGGTGCTCAACGTCGCAGCGTCGCTGTTCAACGTCAGCGGCGCCGCCCACGTCCGGCTGCACCAACTGCACGCCGCGGGCGCACCGATCCCCGCACCCCTGCAGTCGCTGATGGTGGCCCTCGGTCGTCGCGAGGACGTCGAACTCGGCATCGCCGGTTACGGCTCGGGCAGGCTTTCCATCGTGCTGTGTTGAACACAGCGGCGACACTCGATTCGGGTGTCGTCGCTGCGGAGGTTTCGACACGCTCGCTGCTCGCGGCTCAACCACCGGACGGTGGTTGAGCCCGGAG
>DOWL01000076.1:25135-34650 GCA_003519585.1 Nocardioides sp.
CCGGAGGCGCCCCAGCGCCGACGGAGTCGAAACCTCCGCAGCGTTGGCACCCGCTCAACCACCGAGTGGGGACCCTGGAAGGCCAGCCACGTAAATGACTGTCGGAAGCTGGCCAGCTTCGGAGATGACAATGTTCGCCTGTTGAATACCCCGGCAAGTTTCGGCCCCGCCGGGCGCGCGGCTCCGCCGCGACAAACCGGGTCGCTGCGCTCCCTCCTGGTTAGCGAAACCACTTATCACCGGTCCAGACCGGTCGACACCGCTGAACTTCTTTGCGCGAAATCCTCAGGTGGGGAAGGGGTGGGCCGAGGAGGAACCTGAGCACGGAGCGCTCGTACCCCCTGCCGACGGATCGGCCGACCCTCCCGTGGAGGATGCCGTGTCCGTGCCTGCCATCGGCAGTGACTCTGTCTTCGCCGTGCTCAACTCCGCCCTCGACGGGTTGACGGTCCGCCAGAACGTCATCGCCGACAACATCGCGAACGTCGACACCCCGGGCTTCCGCGCGACCAGCGTCGACTTCGAGACGTCGCTGCGCTCCGCGATCGAGAACGGCGGTCGGACCGCGGTCAGCGCCAAGGAGCTGCCCACCGACACCCCGGTCGGGGCGAACGGGAACAATGTCGACCTCCGCAAGGAGACGCTGGCGGCCACCCAGACGCAGTTCCAGTACCAGCTGATGACGCGGGCGGTCAGCGACCGCTTCGCGCTGATCCGGACGGCGGCGTCCTGATGGGTGCCTTCGACGCGCTCACCATCGCGGGCTCCAGCCTCGGAATGCACCAGACCTGGCTGGACACGCTCTCCTACAACATCGCCAACGCGAACACCGTGCGCAGCACCTCGGAGGACGCGTTCCAGGCCCAGATGGTCATCGCCCAGTCCGAGCCCGGCGGCGGCGTCGACGTCGCCGGCATCGCGCTGAGCGACCCGGAGGGTGTCCTGGAGTACGCGCCCGACCACCCGCTGGCCGACGAGGACGGATACGTCCGCGCGCCGTCGATGGACATGGCGAGCCAGATGTCCCAGCTGATCATGGCCCAGCGCGGCTACCAGGCCTCCGTCCAGGTGACCAAGTACGCCCAGGACTCCTACAGCAGCGCGCTGCAGATCGGACAGTGAGATGAGCGTCTCCGGGATCGAGGCCGCCGGCTTCGCGCCGTACGTCGCCCCGCGCGTCGACTCCGCCAGCACCGTCGGCCCGCAGGGCCCGTCCGGCCCCAGCGCCGCGGGCGCCGACTTCGGCAGCCTGGTGCTCGACGGGATCGACCGACTCGAGCAGGTGCAGCAGAAGAGCGACACGCTCGCCGTCAAGGCCGCCACCGGCGACCTACAGAGCATCCACGACTACACGATCGCCGCTACGCAGGCCGCGGTCACGACCCAGGTCACCGTGGCCGTGCGTAACAAGGCGGTCGAGGCCTTCACCGAGATCATGAGGATGCAGGCCTGATGAAGGACTCGGTCCAGCGCCTCTCTCGTCGGGGGCGCGATACGTTCGGCGCCTTCACGACCGGCCAGAAGGCGATCACGGTGCTCGGCACCGTGGCCCTGCTGCTCGGTGGCTTCATGGTCTTCAAGTGGGCATCGACCCCGGATTACGCACCGCTGTTCTCCAACCTGTCGGCCAGTGACGCCTCCGCGGTCGTCGACGAACTCGACGCCACCGGTACGCCGTACGAGCTGGCCGACGGTGGTAGCACTGTCATGGTCCCGCGCGACGACGTCTACTCGACCCGGATCACGCTCAGCGGCGAGGGGCTGCCGGCCGACTCGGACAACCAGGGCTACTCGATTCTCGACAAGCAGGGCATGTCCCTGTCGCAGGACGCCCAGGACACCAACTTCAAGCGGGCCATGGAGGGCGAACTCTCCAACACCATCGAGGCGATCGACGGTGTCGACACCGCGGTCGTCCACCTCGCGATGCCGCAGAAGGAGGTCTTCGCCGACGAGCAGCAGCCGGCCACGGCCTCGGTGCTCGTGAAGACCCGGCCCGGCTCCACGCTGGAGTCCGAGCAGGTGCAGGCGGTCGTCCACCTCGTGGCCTCCAGCATCGACGGCCTCGACCCCGACAACGTCACCGTGGCCGACGCCACCGGCAAGGTGCTCTCGGCGCCCGGGCAGATGGGTGACGACGGCGGCACCCGCACCCAGCTCGTCTCGGACGTACAGGACGAGTACCGCACCAAGCTCCAGGCGATGCTCGACCGCGTCGTCGGCCCGGGCAACTCCACCGTGCAGGTGACCGCCGACCTCGACTTCGACGACTCGGTGATCGAGACCAGGGACTACACCGCCAACCCCGACACGCCGCCGCTGTCGCAGAGCCAGACCGCGGAGACCTACAACGGCGCGGGCACGCCCGCGAGCGTCGGCGGCGTGGTCGGCCCGGACGGCCAGATGGATCCCTCCACGAGCGGCTCGACCGACTCGCAGTACAGCAACACGACCAGCACCCAGGACAACGCGCTGGACGAGACCCGCGAACGGCGGGTGTCCGCGCCCGGCTCGCTGGCCAGCCTGCACGTCGGCGTGGCGCTGGACGCCGAGGCGACCGCCGCGAACGGCATCGACAGCCGCGACATCCGCGATCTCGTCGTCGCGACGGCGGGCATCAGCAAGGCACGGGGCGACACGGTCGCGATCAACGAGATGGCCTTCGACCGGACCTCGGAGAAGGCCGCCGCGGCGGCGATCTCCGACGCCGACAAGGCCGAGGCCGCCGCGACCCGGCGACAGCAGTACAAGGACGTCGGCCTCGCCGTGCTCGTCGCGCTGCTCGTGCTCGGCGCCATCTTCACCGCCCGTCGCCGGGCCAAGAAGCGCGACGAAGCCGCGACGTACCTGGTCGAGCAGCTGCGCCAGGACCAGGAGGCGCGGCTCACCGCGACCCAGGTCATGGAGCTGTCCCCGGCGGCGCTGGCCCTCAACGAGGCCGACGACGCTCGGGGTGACGACCTGCGCCGGGAGATCGACGATCTGATCGAGCGGCAGCCCGACGACGTGGCGGCCCTGCTGCGCGGCTGGCTCGCGGAGCGCCCCTGATGACCCTGACCACTCTCAACCCCGGCATCCGCAAGAGCGCGGTGCTGCTGATCCAGATGGGCAAGGAGCGCGCGGCCAGCGTGCTCTCCCAGCTCTCCGAGGCAGAGGTCGAGGCGGTCTCCGCCGAGATCGCCCACCTGGAGTCGATCAGCAAGGCCGAGAGCGACGCGGTGCTCGAGGAGTTCCGCGACCTGATGGTCGCGCGCGGCCACATCAACCAGGGCGGCCTCGCCTTCGCGCGCCAACTGCTCCTCGAATCACTGGGCGAGGAGCGGGCCGACGAGATCATCCAGCGGGTCACCGCCTCGGTGATCCAGATGCCCTTCGAGTTCCTGCGCGCGGCCGACCCTGCGCAGCTGCGCTCGTTCATCGCCGACGAGCACCCGCAGGTCATCGCGCTGGTGCTGGCCCACATGACCGCCGACAAGGCCTCGCTGGTGCTCGCCGGGCTCGAGCCCGCCCGTCAGGCGGATGTCGCGCACCGGATCGCCGTCATGGACCGCACCTCCCCCGAGATCGTCCGCTCCGTCGAGTCGATCCTCGAGCGCAAGCTCTCCTCGATGCTCCAGACCAAGGACCAGTCGAAGGTCGGCGGCCTCGATCCGCTCGTCAACATCATCAACCGGGCCGACCGGTCGACCGAGCGCCAGATCGTCGAGGGACTCGAGTCGCTCGACCCGGCGCTGGCAGACGAGGTCCGCAGCCGGATGTTCATGTTCGAAGACATCGTCACTCTCGACGACCGGTCGGTGCAGCAGGTGCTGCGTCAGGTGGACGCCGCGCAGCTGTCGTACGCACTCAAGGGCGTGGCCCAGCCGGTGCGCGACAAGATCCTGTCGAACATGTCCGAGCGGGCCGCCACCACGCTGCTGGAGGAGGTCGAGCTGCTCGGACAGGTCCGCCTCACCCAGGTCGAGGAGGCCCAGCAGAGCGTGATCCGGGCCATCCGCCAGCTCGAGGAAGAGGGCCAGATCATGGTCCGCCGGGGAGGCGACGATGAGTTCGTCGAGTAGCCCATCGAGTAGCCGGGCGTTCACCCCGCTGCTCCCCCCGGCGGTCGCCGAGGACGCGCCGGTGCTCCGCGGCGAGGTGGCCACGCTGACCTTCGAGACCCCCGAGCTCCGGTCTGGGGAATGGACCCGGTTCGGTCCCGACTCGGTGCTCGGCGACGCGGTCACCGAGGCTGCCCTGTCCGCCATGGTCGACGACGCGCGCTCGGCCGCACAGGCGCAGGGGTACTCCGTGGGTTGGGCCCAGGGTCGCCGCGAGGCGGCCGACGAGGCCGCGCTGGCCGCGCGCAGCCACGAGCTTCAGCTCGCCGAGGAGCGCAGGCGCTGGGCAGCCCGGCAGCAGGCCGCGCTCGACGCACTCCAGCGCGCTGCCGAGGCCCTGACCCGCGCCACCGACGAGGCGCAGGCGCTGGTCCGGGCACAGGCGCTCGACCTGGCCCGCGAGCTGACCGAGACCATGGTCGGGCACGAGCTCCGAGCCGCTCCGGACAACGCCGCCGACGTGGTGGCCCGGGTGCTGGACGCCAGCCCGGCCGACCGGCCCTTCGTGGTGCGCCTGCACCCCGAGGTGGCCGAGAGCGCCGCGATCGCCCCGCTGTCCGAGGCCGGTGTCCGGGTCGTCGCCGAGCCGGCGTACGCCCCCTCCGACGCGGTCGTCGAGGTCGACGGCCAGGTCATCGACCTGCGGCTGCGCTCGGCCCTGGACCGGGTCCGCGAGGTGCTGTCGTGAGCGTCTCCGTCACCGAGTCGGCCCAGGCGTTCCGGTCTCCCGGGTCCGACCTGTTCGCCGCGGTCCGCAGCTCCGTGCTGGAGGCCGCCCGACCGGCCCGCCGGGGGCGCGTCACCGAGTCGATGGGGCTGCACCTGCGGGTCTCCGGCCTGCGGGCCGCGGTCGGCGACCTGATCGAGGCCGAGCTCGGCACCGGTCAGCCCCTCCTCGCCGAGGTCGCCGCGAGCGACGCGGACGGGCTGATCTGCCTGCCCCTGGGCCACACTCGCGGGCTCGAGGTCGGCGCCGCCGTACGCCACACCGGCGGTCCGCTGCGCATCCCCGTGGGCCACCAGCTCGCGGGTCGGGTCCTCGACGGACTCGGCCGCCCGGTCGACGGCGGTCCGTCACTCGACGCACTCCCCCGGGTCGGCGTCGAGCACGACGCGCCTCCGGCGTTGAGCCGCCCACGCATCGACACGCCGCTCGGCCTCGGCGTACGCGCGCTCGACTCGCTCGTGCCCTGCGGCCGCGGTCAGCGCATCGGCATCATGGCGGGCTCCGGGGTCGGCAAGTCCAGCCTCCTCTCGATGATCGCCCGCGGCACCGAGGCCGAGATCTCGGTGATCGCGCTGGTCGGCGAGCGCGGCCGCGAGGTCCGGGAGTTCCTGGAGAACGACCTCGGTCCCGAGGGGCTGGCCCGGTCGGTCGTCGTGGTCGCCACCTCCGACGCGCCGCCGGTCGAGCGGTTGCGGGCGGCGTTCGTGGCCACCCGCATCGCCGAGTGGTTCCGCGACGCCGGACGTCACGTCGTCCTGATGATGGACAGCCTCACCCGGGTGGCCATGGCTCAGCGCGAGATCGGGCTGTCCGCCGGCGAGCCGCCCGCGACCCGCGGCTACCCGCCGAGCGTCTTCGCGCTCATGCCCCGGCTGCTCGAGCGGGCCGGCACCTCGCCGCACGGCTCGATCACCGGTCTCTACACCGTGCTGGTCGAGGGCGACGACATGCAGGACCCGATCGGCGACACCGCGCGGTCGATCCTCGACGGCCACGTCGTGCTGAGCCGCCGGCTCGCCACAGCGGGCCACTTCCCCAGCATCGACGTGCTGGAGTCGATCTCGCGGGTCACCTCGGCCGTCACGAACCCCGAGCAGCGCGCCGACGCCACCGTGCTGCGCCGGATGCTCGCCGCCCACCGTGACGTCCGCGAGCTCGTCGAGATCGGCGCGTACGTGCCGGGCACCGAGCCGGACGCCGACGCGGCGCTCTCGCGGATGGGTGAGATCGAAGCGTTCCTGCGCCAGGCGATGGACGACACGACGGCGCGCGCCGACACCTGGAACCGGCTCGCCGGGCTGGTGGCGGCATGAGCGGAACCGCCCACGACCCCGGCCTCCGCGCCGTGGCCCGGGTCCGTGAGGTCCGCGAGCGCGACAGCAGGCTCGGCCTGCGTCAGGCGGCCGACGAGCACCGCAGGCGGCAGCTGCAGGCCGACGAGCTGGACCGCGTCGTCCGCGAGCACGCCGCGGCCGGCTCTGCCGCGGGGCAGGGTCTGCCCGAGTGGGCTGCCCGGCGCAGCTCGCTCATCGCCCTCGCGGCCGCCGCCCGCCGGGCCCACGACGAGGTCGACGCCGCCGCCGTACTCAAGGCCTCCGCCCAGGAGCACTGGCAGCGCGACCACGCCCGGCTCGCCGCGGTCGAGCACCTGCTCGAGCTACGGGCCGAGGAACGGCGCGCCGAGCGTGCGCGAGCCGCCGCCCGCGAACTCGACGACATCGGCGGTCAGGCGTGGCTGCGTGGTCAGGGACGCCGGGAGGTCGCCAGATGAGCGTCAGCGACGTCACCAGCCGGATCTCCCAGATCCAGTCGCAGCTGGCCCTGCTCACCCCCTCGGCCTCCTCGACCTCCGGCTCGTCGTTCGCCTCGGCGCTGGACGGCGCCCTCAAGACCTCGGCGACCACCACCAGCATGGGCACGGCGGACAGCTCCATCACCGGCCGCGACAAGGTGGTGCAGGAGGCGCGCAAGTACCTCGGCATCCCCTACCTCTGGGGCGGCACCGACCCGGAGAAGGGACTGGACTGCTCGGGGCTGGTCCAGCTCGTGTACGGCAACCTCGGCATCGACCTGCCCCGGGTCTCCCGCGACCAGGCCAAGGTCGGCACCGCCGTCCCGAGCCTCGACGACGCGCAGCCGGGCGACCTGCTCGCCTTCGGGTCACCCGTGCACCACATCGCGATCTACATCGGCGGCGGAAAGATGATCGAGGCGCCGCGCACCGGTCTCGACGTCCGCGTCACCGACGTCTACGAGACCCCGACTGCGATCCGGCGCGTGCTCCCCGACCCCTCGACCAGCGCGACCACCGGCGTCACCGGCGGAACCGGCGGAACCGGGCGGGCCAGCACCAGCGTGGGCGAGGTTCCGTATGCGGACCTGTTCAACAAGGCGGCGTCGACGTACGGCGTGGACGCGAACCTGCTGGCCGCCATGGCCAAACAGGAGTCCGGCTTCGACCCCAATGCGGTCAGCTCGGCCGGTGCGCAAGGGCTCATGCAGCTGATGCCGGGTACGGCGGACGCGCTCGGGGTCACCAACAGCTTCGACCCGCAGCAGGCGGTCGACGGCGCGGCCCGGCTCATGGACGACCTGCTGGACCGGTTCGGCAGCACCCAGCTGGCCCTGGCGGCCTACAACGCCGGGCCGGGCGCAGTGATGCGCTACGACGGCATCCCGCCGTACCCGGAGACCCAGAACTACGTCCGGTCGATCATGGCCATGCTCGGAGGCAACTGATGCGCGTCTCCATCTCCACGCCCACGGCCGCTGCTGGTGACGCCGCGGGTGGCGCTGCGGCAGGGGCCGTGGCACCGGCCGTCGAGGGGTTCGGCGCCCTGCTGGCCGCCCTGCTCACGCCGTCCGGTGGCCAGCCCACCGGCGAGCCGGCGGCCCAACTCCCGGGCCAGCCCGCTCCTTCCTCCGATGCTCAGTCGGGAACCCCGGCACCGGTCGATCCATCGGTGGCCGAGGCAGCGACGGAGACGACGGTCGAGGCACCGGCCGACCCGCCGGCCACGGTGCTGGCCACCGTGCTGGCCACGGTGCTGGAGCCGGCGGAGGACACCAAGCCCACGGGCGTCCCGGCGGACCGCGACCAGGCCGACGCTGCTGACCCCGTCGACTCGGACGACGCAGCCACGCAGCCCAGTCCTGCGCTCGCCGTACCGACGGCCCCGCCGCTCGCCGCCGTTCCGATCGACCCAGCCGTCGCGCCGCCGACCGAGTCCCTGCCGACGGCGACGGAGCCGACGGGGGCGATGGACTCGATGGCTCCCGCGCCGCAGGTGCGCGTGCGGGCACTAACGGATCCTGGCCCCGCACCGACGCCCGCAACCGCCACCGGGCCGCGGCCCGACACGGCTTCCACGCCGGCGACGCCGCCTGCCACCAAGACGGCCGCGGACTCGACTTCCCCGGCCACCCCAGCCACCCAGGCAAGCCCAGCCGATCCAGCCGGACCGGGCACGCCCGTCGCAGCGGCTGCGCCGACCACGGCAACCGCAGCGACGACATCGTCGACCCCGGCTAGCAGCACCCAGGCCTCGTCCGTGGCTCACCAGGTCTTCGACCGGATCGAGCGGCTGGCGAGCTCCGGCGACGGCACGCATCGGGTCACGTTGCGGCTCGACCCCGGCTCCCTCGGCGAGGTCCGCGTGATGCTGACCGTGCGCGACGGGCGGGTCCGGGTTCGCCTGGCCGCCGGCGACGAGGCCCGGCTGGCACTGACCCAGGGCGTACCCGACCTGCAGCGGCTGCTGCAGCGCCACGGCGCCGGCGAGGTACGAGTCGACGTGACCGCGTTCGCCTCGTCGACCTCGCAGCCCTCCGGCCAGCAGGCCGATTCCCAGCAGCCCGGACCGCAGTCCGGGCAGCCCCACGATCTCTCCGGGACCCACACGGGTCGGGAGGACTCCGGTTCCGGGACCGGACATCAAGGCGCATCCGCACGGACGCGAGGTGCCACCACTGCCAGGGACGGCGCACAGGATCGGGCTCAACCGCCCGATTCCGTCGAACCCCGCAGGTCGACGCCGCTCGGCGTGGACGTGCGCATGTGAGGAGGCACCGTGAGTGTCGGTGCGATCGAAGGCTCGTCCGCGCTGTACGGCGTGGCCCAGTCCGCACAGTCCGACTCGACCACGAGCGGTAACGGCCTGGGCATCGGATCGAGCGGCAGCACCAGCGACAAGGACATGTTCCTGCAGTTGCTCGTGGCCCAGATGAAGTACCAGGACCCGATGAACCCGACCGACTCCGCGGACTTCCTCGCGCAGTCGGCCCAGTTCACGGCCCTGGAGAAGATGCAGTTGGTCGCCGACCAGACCGGGATGCTCCTCGGTGCTCAGATGGCCTTCGGGGCCAACGGCATGGTGGGTCGCAACGTGACCTACACGCTCGAGGACGGCACCGAGGGCACCGGCGTCGTGCACGGCGTCACCTTCGGCGACAAGGGCCCGGTGCTCGACGTCGACGGCGTCCAGGTCCCGGTCTCCAGCGTGGTCACCGTCACCGACGGGACCACGCCATCCGGCTCGGCCAGCACGCCCGCCTGATCCATCCCCCAGAACCCCCAGAACCCGAGAGGTACATCTCATGCTTCGCTCACTCTTCGCCGGCATCAGCGGCCTGCGTGCCAACCAGACCATGCTCGACGTGGCCGGCAACAACATCGCCAACGCCAACAC
>DOWL01000076.1:34767-35168 GCA_003519585.1 Nocardioides sp.
AACGCCAACACCATCGGCTTCAAGTCGTCGTCCACGATCTTCCAGGACACGCTGTCCCAGATGCTCACCGGCGCCTCGGCGGCCAACGCCACGCGCGGTGGCCGTAACCCGATCCAGGTCGGGCTGGGCGTCCAGCTCGCGGCGACCTCGCTCAACCTCAACCAGGGCTCTGCCCAGGCCACGGGCCGGGCGACCGACGTGATGATCTCCGGCGACGGCATGTTCGTCGTCGAGGCCGGCGGCGAGCAGCTGTACACCCGCGCCGGTGACTTCACCTTCGACGACCAGGGCACCCTGGTCACGCCCGCGGGCGCCCGCGTACAGGGCTACCTCCTCGACGCCGGCGGCAACCCGACCGGTGGCCTGGTCGACATGACGCTCGACGGCGCCAACGCCAGCCC
>DOWL01000076.1:35286-35656 GCA_003519585.1 Nocardioides sp.
CAACGCCAGCCCCGCCGTACCGGCCGGCGTCCAGCTGAAGTCCTACAGCATCGGCCCCGACGGTGTGATCACCGGCGTGTACGACGACGGCATCAGCCGTGGCCTCGGTCAGCTGGCGCTCGCGGACTTCAACAACCCGATGGGTCTCGAGAAGGTCGGCGAGACGGCGTTCCGCGAGTCGCAGAGCTCGGGTACGCCGCAGCTCGACGTCGCCGGGCAGGGCCGCCGGGGCACCCTGATGGTCGGCTCGCTGGAGATGTCGAACGTCGACCTCGCCGCCGAGTTCACCAACCTGATCCTCGCCCAGCGAGGCTTCCAGGCCAGCTCGCGCGTCATCACCACCTCCGACCAGGTCCTCGAGGACCTGGTC
>DOWL01000076.1:35880-38682 GCA_003519585.1 Nocardioides sp.
GCGCAGCGAGCGTGTCGAAACCACGCAAGCCGGGGCTGGACCCAGCCCAGGCTGCGGGGGTTTCGACACCGTCGGCGCTGGCGCGCCTCCGGGCTCAACCACCGCTCGCTTGCGCGTGTCCAGACCGCGGCACCAACGCACGACCAGACCAGTGGTCTACCCCGGTCGGCCTCCGCCTCAGGTCTGTACCTCCCCTGCCGAATGTCCAGGTGATCGGCCACGGACGGCTGATCGCTCCACAGCCACCAAGGATGGTGACAGCATGATCCGGTTGACCCGTCTGTCGGGATCCCCGTTCGTCTTGAACTCGGACCTGATCGAGCGCATCGACACCACGCCCGACACGGTCATCACGCTCGCCGACGGCACCAACTACGTCGCTGCCGAGTCGGCCGACGAGGTCGTCCACGCGATCCGCATGCACCGCGCCACCATCATCGCGCTCAGCGAGACCGTCCGCGTCGCCCTGCCCGAGCTCGAGCCCGAGCCCGAGCCGCTGGAGCGCCCGGGGTTGGCCACTGTCACCGACTTCCCCACCCCCGCCTACAGCGGACTGACGCACGAAGGAGCCGAGGCCTGATGGACGCCGCAACCGGAATCGGGGTCGGTGGGGCGTTCGGCGTCATCGTCCTGGCGAACGTCCTGGAGGGCGGCAACCCCGCCAGCCTCTTCCTCATCCCGCCGCTCGTGCTCGTCTTCGGCGCGACGCTGCTGGTCACCGTGGCCGGCGGCACCATGGCCGACGTCAAGGGCGCCGCGGCCGCGCTCAAGCGCGCCTTCACCGGCGGCGTGGAGCCGGCAGGCGAGGTCGTCCCCACGGTCGTGAAGCTGGCCGACCGCGCTCGCCGCGAGGGCCTGCTGTCCCTCGAGGACGCGATGAAGGACATCGACGACGAGTTCCTGGTCAAGGGCGTGACTCTGGCCATCGACGGGACCGACCCCGAAGAGGTCCGCACCATCCTCGAGGGCGAGATGATCGCCAAGGGCCGCGCCGACAAGAGGGCCGCCAAGTTCTTCGCCGACGCGGGCGCCTACGCGCCGACCATCGGCATCATCGGCACCGTCATGGGCCTGGTGCACGTGCTCGAGAACCTCGCCGCTCCCGAGGAGCTCGGTCACCTGATCGCGGGCGCCTTCATCGCGACCCTGTGGGGCGTCATGTCGGCCAACGTCATCTGGCTGCCCATCGGCAACCGGCTCAAGCGGCTCAGCGAGCTCGAGGTCGCGAAGATGGAGCTCATCATCGAGGGCGTCTCCGCGATCCAGTCCGGCGCCAACCCGCGGGTCGTCCAGCACCGCCTGGTCTCGCTCCTCCCGGCCGAGCAGCAGGCCGCAGCCGAGGCCGCCTGACATGAGCAGCTCACGCTCCCGCCGACACCATGAGGAGGAGGAGCACGAGAACCACGAACGGTGGCTCGTGACCTACGCCGACATGGTGACGCTGCTCATGGTGCTGTTCATCGTGATGTTCGCGATGAGCCAGGTCGACGAGCGGAAGTTCATGGCGCTCAAGAACGGCCTGGCAGCCGGGTTCGCCAACTCGGCCTCGGTTCTCCCTGGCTCGGACACCCTGCTGGAGGAGTCCGGCACCTCGCCGCTCTCCCCCGTGGCCCCGACCCAGACCCTCAAGACGCTGCAGGAGCTCAACCAGGACCCGCCCGCCGACGAGGAGGAGGCCGCACGCCGGCTCGCGGCGCTCCGGGAGACCCAGCGGTTGCAGAAGGCCCAGAGCGAGGTGCTGGCGGCGCTGACGGCGAAGGGGCTGGCTGACGACGTACGCACCGTGATCGACGACCGCGGCCTGGTCATCAGTCTGGTCTCCGAGCACGTGGTCTTCCACGCCGACTCGGCCGTGCTGAGCCCGCGCGGCGAGGCCGTGGTCGACGCGCTGGCGCCGGCGCTCCAGGCGCTGCCCGAGGACCTCGAGATCAGCGGCCACACCAACCAGGTCGCCGTGAAGCCGGCCCACTTCGCGACCGACTGGGATCTCTCCTCGGCTCGCGCGATCACCGTGCTGCGGCGGCTCAACGAGCTGCTCGGCATCCCTGAGAAGCGGCTCAGCGTCGCGGCGTACGGCCACACCCGGCCGCTCATCGACCCGGCCAAGCCGGGCTCCCAGGCGGTCAACAAGCGGGTCGACATCATCGTGCTCGCCGGCTCCGACGAGGAGATGCGCAAGCTCGTCGAGCAGTACGCCGCCGCCACCGACCCCGAGGCCACGACCGTGGCCGACAGCAGCGACAGCACCAGCGACAGCACCGATAGCAGTGGAGACGGCGAGATCGCGGCCTCCGGCACCCACGACGACGAAGGACACCAGTCATGACCGCGACCGCCACCGAGGCCAAGCCGGACGCCGCCCCCGAGGAGGCGAAGGGCGGCAAGAAGAAGCTCATCGTCATCGTCCTCCTGGTGGCCGTGATCGGTGGGGCCGGCTACTGGTTCTTCCTCAAGCCCAAGGGCCCCGAGCCGGCGCCCAAGCCGGGCGAGGTCGTGGCCTTGGACCCGATCCAGGTCAACCTGGCCGACGGGCACTACCTCAGCATCGGCATCGCCCTGCAGCAGGTGGAGGGCGCGGCCCACGAGGCCGAGGGCAGCAAGGCCCTGGACGCGGTCATCGAGCTCTTCAGCGGGCGCACCATCGAGGAGCTGATCAAGACCAAGACCCGGGAGGAGCTCAAGGAGGAGCTCTCCCACGAGATCGCCGAGCTCTACCACGAGGAGGTCATGGGCGTGTACTACACGCAGTTCGTGACGCAGTGAGTTGACCCTCGTGAATCTCGGCCCCGAGCCCATGGCGAC
>DOWL01000076.1:38972-39831 GCA_003519585.1 Nocardioides sp.
CCGCGCGCTCCCGCCGATGGGCGGACTCGTGAGCGCCCTTTCCCCCATGACCGACTCCCGGCGCGGGAGGTCGGGCATACGTTCGCGCCGCCGGGGTCAGGGTGAGGCGGTCGCCTACGACTTCCGCCGGCCCATCCAGCTCTCCCGGGAGCACCAGCGGGTCCTCCAGGTCGCCTTCGACGGCTTTGCGCGCCAGGCCACCACCATCTTCACCTCGACGCTGCGCACCATCTGCCAGGTCTCCCTGCGCTCCATCGACCAGCGCAGCTACGCGGAGTACGTCGAGTCGCTCGGCCAGATGACGTACCTGACCGCCTTCTCGACCGAGCCGATGCCCGGCCAGGGCATGATCGAACTGCCACTGCCCGCGGTGATGTCGTCGCTCGACCACATGCTCGGCGGACCCGGTTCGACCAGCCAGCCCCTGCGTGCACTCAGCGACATCGAGGAGAGCGTGGTGAGCGGCCTGGTCGCGCGGCTGCTCGAGGGGCTGAGCTACTCCCTCGCCGACTTCGTCTCGATCGAGCCGGAGGTGACCGGGGTCGAGTACAGCCCGCAGTTCGCTCAGGTCGCCGGAGTCGGTGACGTGATGGTGGTCTTCAGCCTCGACGTGCGGATCGGCGAGCAGGCACACGTGCTCACCGTGTGCCTGCCCTTCAACGGACTCCTCCCCCATCTGACCGCCGCCGTGGCTCCCGCACCGGTGTCCAACCGCGAGCGCACCCAGCGCGCGAACGCCGCGATCCTCATGGATCGCCAGTTCCGGGAGATCCCGGTCGACGTGGCGGTCCGGCTACGGAGCACCCAGCTCGCACCCCAACTGTTCATCGACCTCAAGCCCGGCGACGTCCTCCGGCTC
>DOWL01000076.1:39990-45459 GCA_003519585.1 Nocardioides sp.
TCCTCCGGCCCGGCCCCCCCGCCACTGCTCCCCTCGACGTCGCTGTCGAGGAGACCACCTTCGCCCACGCGACCGCCGGCACTCGCGGCAACCGGCTCGCCGCCCTCATCGTCGCCACCCCCGAGGAGAACCAGTGAGCAGCGCTTCCGAGCCGATCGCCGGCCGCAACCCCGCCGACGTGGCGCTCGCCGCCGCCGAGGCGGCGGCTGCGGTCCTGCCCGCCGCCGAGGTCCTGACCGCCAGTGCGGCCCAGCCGGGCAGCGAGCAGGTCGCCGCCCTGTTCGCCAGCAGCGTCGTCGCCGACCTCGCGGGCGGCGCGTCCGGCCCGATCGCGGTGCTGGTCGCCGAGGACCTGGTGCAGGCGATCGCCGAGAGCCCGATCGAGGGGCTCGAACTCGCTGGCGCGGTCCAGCCCGCACTGGACGCCGCCGCCGAAGCACTGGGTGGCTCCGCACAGGTCGGCCGGGTGCTCGCTCCGGCCGACGTCATCGCGATGTTCGCGGACGGCTTCACCGTCGTCCCCCTAACGGGGAGCACGATCGCCGGTGCGCTGCTCGTCGGCGACTCGACGCTGGCCGGCCGACCGGTTCCGGCGGCACCGTCGTTCGAGGCCGCCCCCGGCGCCATCGGCGGCCCGAGCGGCGTCGACGGGCTGGACGAGGTCCCCGCCCTGGCGTCGCCCTCTCCCGCCGGCAACGTCGTGACGCCCATCTCCGCCGGCGCCCCGCGCGGCATCGAGATGCTGCACGGCGTCGACATGGAGGTGACGGTCGAGCTGGGCCGCGCCCGGATGACCGTGCGCGACCTGCTGGCCCTGACGCCCGGAAACGTGCTGGAGCTCGACCGTGCCGCCGGGAGTCCGGCGGACCTGCTCGTCAACGGCCGGCTGATCGCCCGCGGCGAGGTCGTCGTGGTCGACGAGGACTTCGGCCTCCGCATCACCGAGATCCTCGGCGAGAGCGTCGCGGGCTGAACCCATGACCGAACTGACCGTGCGCCTGGTGGTCTCCCTGGCGATCGTCCTCGGGCTGCTGCTGCTGTGCGCCCGGTTCGCAGGACGTCGCTTCCAGGGTCGCCGCGACGCGCTGGTCCAGGTCGTCCACCGGCAGCAGATCGGGCGCCACGCGTCGGTCAGCGTCGTCAACGTCAGCGGGCGGCTCTTGGTGCTCGGCACCACCGATCAGGAGGTGCGGCTGCTCACCGAGCTCGACCCGGACGAGCTCGCTGAGGACGATGAGCCCGCGGAGGCTGTGCCCGCGCAGCTCCCCGTCGCCGGTGACCCCATGCTCACCCTGCTCCACGGCGGCGAGACCGCGGCCGCCACCAGCCCCACAAGCACCGCCGGTCCCGCCAGTCCCGCCAGTGTGGCCCGGGCCCTCGAGGTCCTCGAAAGCGCCAAGATCCGCTCGCTGCACCCCACGCCGACCCCTGCTCCCGCTCCCCGGCCGGGTCGCCGGCGTGCGGATGTGCCGGTGTCCACCGAGCTCGTCGGGCCGGCCGCCCTGCTCTTCGCCGAGGAACCCCGCCACGCGGTGCTCCCCGAACTGCCCGAGACCCTCGTCGACGATCTGATCGACGTCCCCGCGGAGGTCTCGGCCGACGTACGTCCCGGGCGGCACACCGCCCCCAAGCCCGGCGCCCGCCGGGCTGCGGCGCCCGGCGCACGCAAGGCCGCCTCGCGGCGTACGAGCGGCAAGCGTGGCGCCCGCACCGAGACCGTCACCCCGAAGAGCGACGACAGCGCCCTCGCCGGCTCCGTCCTCTCGCCTCGCACCTGGAAGCAGGCCTGGGGTGCCGTGACCGGTCAGGCCTCGTGATCACCAGGCTGACCCGCCTTCTCGGTGTGGCCGCCGTCGTGGCGGTCGCCTGGCTCGTCCTCTCCCCGGGTACGGCGCACGCCGCTCCCCACGCGAGCACCGCGGCCGGGCTGATCAGCGCTGACGAGGAGACCGTCGGGCCGGACAGCAGCGCGAGCCCCGACGCCAGCCCCGACGCCAGCCCCGACGAGTCGCTGTTCGACGACGAGGACACGACGGGGAGCAACCAGGGGCCCGCCGGTCCGGGCGGGCCCGCCGGTCCCTCGGGGACCGACGGCGACAGCACGGTCAACATCAACATCGACGGGCTCACCGACAAGCCGAGCTCCTCGGTGACCGTGCTCCTGCTGCTGACCTTCCTCTCGCTGCTGCCCGCGATCGTGCTGTGCTGCACGAGCTTCACCAAGATCCTGGTGGTGCTCAGCCTGACCCGTAACGCGCTCGGCCTCCAGCAGACCCCGCCCAACCAGGTACTCGCGGGACTCGCGCTGTTCCTCAGCCTCTTCATCATGGCGCCGGTGCTGAGCGAGATCTACCACGACGGTGTCCAGCCCTACCTCGATGGCGACGCGACCTCGGCGCAGGCCTTCGAGGACGGCATGGTGCCGCTGCGCGCGTTCATGCTGGAGAACACCGACGACGACGAGATCGAGTTGCTCTCCAACGTCGCGGACCGGCCGCTGCCAGAGACCGCCGAGGACACGCCCACGACGACGCTGATCCCGGCGTTCATCCTGAGCGAGCTCAAGGACGCCTTCATCATCGGGTTCATCATCTTCATCCCGTTCCTCATCATCGACGTCGTGGTCAGCGGCGCGCTGATGGCCCTGGGCATGATGATGATGCCGCCGGTCATGGTGTCCCTGCCGTTCAAGCTGCTGCTCTTCGTGCTGGTCAACGGGTGGGGGCTGGTCATCACCGCCCTCGTGGGGAGCTACGGGTGACCGACACCACCATCATCGAGATCGCGACGCAGGCCATGATCGTGGCCCTGAAGCTGTCGGCTCCCCTGCTGCTCACCGCGCTGTGCGTCGGGTTCGTCATCTCGCTGTTCCAGTCGATGACGCAGATCCAGGAGTTCACGCTCGCCTTCGTCCCGAAGGTGGTCGCCGTGGGCATCGCGCTGGTGATCAGCGGCAACTGGATGCTGCACACGATCGTCAGCTACACCGAGACGCTGTGGTCCTCCATCCCCAGCCTCCTGGTCTGAGGACCGGTCGAGTCCGATGCCCATCTCCATCGCCGGCGAGCCGCTGATCGGCTTCCTCCTGGCCTCGGTGCGGATCGTGTCGTGGCTCGTCGTGGTGCCGCCGTTCTCGTCGCGCAGCATGCCGACCATGGTGAAGGTGGTGCTGAGCCTGGGCCTCGCCTTCGCCGCCGCCCCCGCTGTCGCCGACACCGTGATCGCGACCGACACGATCGGCCTGATCACCACGGCGTTCATCCAGGTCGCGATCGGGCTGACCATGGGCTTCGTGACCTCACTGCTGTTCGGGGCGGTGGCGGCCGCGGGCAGCCTGGTCGACGTCTTCGGCGGCTTCTCCCTCGCCCAGGGCTTCGACCCGTTGGGCATGAACAGCAGCACCGTCTTCGGCACCTTCCACCAAGGGCTCGCCACGGCCCTGTTGTTCGTCAGCGGCGGCTATCTGGTCGTGATCGGCGGGCTCCTCAAGACCTTCTCCGTGCTGCCGGTCGGGGCCATGCCTGACCTCAGTGGCGCCGAGGATGTGGTCACCACGGCCTTCGTGATGTTCTTCGTCACCGCCGTACAGATCGCGCTGCCGTTGGTCGCGGTGCTGTTCATCGCCGACCTGGGGCTCGCCCTGCTGACCAAGGTGGCGCCGCAGCTCAACGCGCTCAGCGTGATGTTCCCGGCCAAGATCGCCCTCACGCTGCTGGTCGTCGGCATGTCGTTCGCGCTGCTGCCCGACGTACTCCGCAACATCGTCGACCTGACCCTCGAGGCCATGGCCGCACTGGCGGGCGGATGACCGGCGAGAAGACCGAGAAGGCCACTCCGAAGCGCCGCAAGGAGAATCGCAAGGAGGGGCAGGTCCCGCGTACGCCCGAGATCGGTGCGTGGGCGGCCCTGCTGCTGTTCACGCTCGCGCTGCCGATGCTGGTACGCCGCGAGTCGGCCGCGCTCCAGGCGCTGTTCCAGGAGGCACTCACCGCGATCCGGCACCCAACCATCGACGCTGCCTTCCGGGTGCTCAAAGAGGGCGCCACCCACGCGTTCCTCGCGATCGTGGTGCTCGGCGCGCTGGTGATGATCGTCGGAGTGGCCTCAGCGGTCGGCCAGGGCGGCTTCTACCTCGCCACCAAGGCGGTCAAGCCGAGCGGCAAGAAGCTCAACCCGATCAGTGGCTTCAAGCGGATCTTCGGCACGCAGATGCTGTGGGAGGGCGCCAAGACCCTGCTCAAGAGTGCGGCGGTGGCGCTCCTGGTCTGGTCCTCGCTACGCGCCATGCTCCCGGTGATCGGAGCCCCGGCCAACCCCGAGCTGCTGCTCAGCCACACCGGGGACAGCGCGATCGCACTGGTCCGCAGCATCGCCCTGGCCGGGCTGGTGATGGGAGCGCTCGACTACGCCTGGCAGCGCCGCAAGGTCGGCAAGCAGACCAAGATGTCGAAGGAGGACGTCAAGCAGGAGCACCGTCAGTCCGAGGGTGACCCGCTGGTCAAGAGCGCCATCCGGGCGCGTCAACTGGCCACGGCCCGCAACCGGATGATGGCCGACGTACCCACCGCCGACGTGGTCCTGGTCAACCCCACCCACGTGGCCGTCGCGCTGCGGTACGACGCGGACAGCGGCGCCCCGCTGGTGGTCGCCCGTGGCGCGGGGGTGGTCGCGGCGAGGATCCGCGAACTCGCCGCCGAGGCGTCCGTCCCACTCGTCCGTGACGTCCCCCTGGCCCGGGCGCTGTACGCCTCGACCGAGGTCGGCCGCGAGATCCCGGCGGAACTGTTCGCCGCGGTGGCCCAGGTGCTGGCCTTCGTGATCAGCCGCCGCAGCCGTGGCCAACGCGGCGGTGAACACCGCAGCCCACGCCCCGAGGGCGAGATCGCGACCCCGCCGAAGGTCGGGAAACGCCGTCGTACGAACCTCTCAGGTCCGGTCCCCGCCGGCCGATAGGAGCCGTAGCACTCGGTTGCCAGGACGGCACCCGACCCACTGCCAGGACGGCGCCAGCTCTCCCGAAGAGGTCGCGTGTCCGAGCTCACCAGCAAGCGGTTGACCCAGCTGGCTGTCCCCGTCGGCATCGTCGCCATCGTGGTGATGCTGGTCATCCCGCTGCCCTCGCCCGTCCTGGACATGCTGATCGCCGCCAACATCACCGGTGCGCTGCTGATCCTGCTCGTCGCGATGTTCGTGACCCGGCCCTTGGACTTCGGCGCCTTCCCGGCCGTGCTGCTGGTGATGACCCTCTTCCGGCTGGCGCTCAACGTCAGCGCGACCCGACTCGTGCTCCTCGACGGGTACGCCGGCAAGGTGATCGACACCTTCGGCCACTTCGTGGTCGGTGGCTCGCTGATCGTCGGGCTCGTCGTCTTCGCGATCCTGCTGGTCATCCAGTTCGTCGTCATCACCAACGGTGCGGGCCGGGTGGCCGAGGTCGGCGCCCGGTTCACCCTGGACGCGATGCCCGGC
>DOWL01000076.1:45603-50157 GCA_003519585.1 Nocardioides sp.
CAGATGGCCATCGACGCCGATCTGAACTCCGGGCTGATCGACGAGGACGAGGCACGGACCCGGCGGGCCGAGGTCCACGCCGAGGCCGACTTCTACGGTGCGATGGATGGTGCGTCGAAGTTCGTCAAGGGCGACGCGATCGCCGCCATCATCATCACCTTGGTCAACCTCCTGGGCGGCTTCGCCATCGGCATGGCCCAGAAGGGGATGAGCGCCGGCGAGGCGGTCACGACGTACAGCCTGCTGTCGATCGGTGACGGCCTGGTCTCCCAGATCCCGGCCCTCCTGCTCTCCGTGGCCACCGGCCTCGTCGTCACCCGCAGCGTGAGCCAGGACGACATGGGCTCGGACATCATCCGCCAGCTCACGCACAACCAGACGCCACTGCGGATCGCAGGCTTCTCCGCACTCGCGCTGTGCCTCATCCCAGGGCTGCCGAAGATCCCGTTCCTGCTCAGCGGCGGCGCACTGCTGGTCATCTCGGCACGCACGGGCCGCGAGAAGCCGGACGCAGCAGGGGCCGACGCGGCCACCACTCCGGTCGCCGTTCCGGACACCCCGGAACTGCTGGCCTCCGAGATCCAGATCGACCCGCTCGGCCTGGAGCTCTCCGTCGACATCGTCGACCTCGTCGACCAGGGCTCCGGCGGCGATCTGCTCGAACGGGTCCAGGCGCTGCGTCGCAAGGTGGCCATGGAGATCGGCATCCTGATCCCGCCGGTGCGCACCCGCGACAACATCGAGCTGCCCGCGCGGACCTACGTCATCAAGCTGTTCGGGATCGAAGTCGCCCGCGGCGAGGCCCCGCCCGGCACCGCGCTCGCCATCGGCGACTACCTCGGCTCGCTGCCCGGCGAGCCGACCACGGAGCCGGTGTTCGGACTCCAGGCCAAGTGGATCCCGGCCGAGCTGGCCAAGCAGGCCGAGCTCAGCGGCGCCACGGTGGTCGACCGCACCGCCGTCATCACCACTCACCTGGCGGACATCGTCGGCAACTACGCCGCCCGGCTCCTCGGCCGCGAGGAGGTGCGGCTGCTCACCGACGTGGTCAAGCGCAACCACCCCGTGGTCGTCGAGGAACTCACCCCGAGCCAGCTCAGCCTCGGCCAGGTCCAGCAGGTGCTCCAGGCCCTCCTCGAGGAGGGCGTATCCATCCGCGACCTGGTGCGCATCTACGAGGCGCTGTCACTGCGAGCTACCGCCACCAAGGATCACGACATGCTGGTCGAGGCGGCCCGCGCTGCTCTCGGCCCGGCCATCGTGGCGCCGCACGTGCACGACGGCGTCGTACACGTGATCACCTTCGAGCCGGGGCTCGAGCAGCGGATGCTCGAGGCGATGCGGCCCAGCGAAGAGGGCCCGGTGCTGGTGCTCGACCCGGTCCTGGGGCAACGCGTGATCAGCACCCTGGCCCAGTTGCTCGTCGATGCCGAGAACCGCAACGTGCGACCGGTGCTCGCGTGTGCCCCGCAGATCCGGCTCGCCGTACGCCGGATGGTCCGACCGGCCATCGAGCGGCTGCCGGTGTTGTCGTACCACGAGCTCTCGGGCAGCGCTCAGGTCCGTTCGGTCGGGGTCATCAGCGCCGACCCGATGGTGCAGATGGCCGCGACATGAGACTCGCCTCCGGCACCGTGCTCGGCCTCGCCGCCGTGGTCTCCTCCCCTGCCCTGTGGCAGGGGCTGAACGGCGAGCTCCCGCTCGACGTGACACTGACCCGCTACCTGGTCGCCGTCCTCGTGGTGTGGGCCGCCTTGTCGGTGTTCAGGGCGCTGGTCGGTGACGCACCGCGACCGCAGCTCGACGAGCCGGTGGCGCCACCGGTCCTCGACGATCCGGGCTCAGCCCCCGAGCCGCTGCGCTGACCTCGGCGCCGACCTCGGCAGAGTCACCCGCACGGTCGTGCCCTGTCCGGGGGTGCTGTCCACCACGATCGTGCCGGAGTGGGCGTCGACGATGCCCTTGGCGATCGAGAGCCCCAGCCCGGCTCCGTCGACCTGGCGCACGATGGCGCCGGGAGCGCGGTACATCCGGTCGAAGATCTTGGTGCGTTCGGCCTCACTGACGCCGATCCCGGTGTCGATCACGGTGAGCACTGCATCCGGCCCCTCGGCCGTCACCAGGACCCGAACCGCTCCCCCCGGTGGACTGAACTTGCACGAGTTGACCACGAGGTTCTCGAGCAGCCGCACGAGCCGGTCGGCGTCGCCGCGCACGATCACCGACTCCTCCGCCTCGTAGGTGACCTCGAGGCCGGCCCCGCGGGCGAAGAGCTGGTGGTCCTCGACGACCTGCGCCGCGACGACGCCGAGATCGACCGGCTCGAGGTGCATCCGGGCGTGGTCCTCGTCGACGAACGAGACGGCCAGCAGGTCGTTGACCAGGCGCAGCTCGCGGTGGGCGTTGCGCGCCACGACCTCGAGCAACCGGCGCGCCTGCTGGCCCAGCTGGGTCTCGTCCAGCTCGTGGAGGAGCTCGAGGTAGCCGACGATCGAAGTGAGTGGCGTACGGAGCTCGTGGGAGATGTTGGCGATCAGCTCGTCGCGCATCCGGTCGGCCTCCTGCTCGAGCCGCACCCGGGCGCTGATGTCGCGCAGGAAGACCGTCACCTGACCATCCGGGTCTCCGGGGCCGCCGAGCGGTACGACGGTCACCTCGACCGGCAGGGTGTGCCCGTTGCGGTGCCGCGCCACCGTCGTGGGCACCAGCTGCTGCGCCGCGGGACGCTGCAACTCGGCGAGGTTCCAGTCGGGCACCAGCGTGCGGACGTCGCGACCGATCAGCTCCTCGCGCGGATGCCCGAAGACCTCCGCCACCCGCTCGTTGGCGTACCGGAGCGCGCCCGAGCCGTCGACAACCACGGTCGGGTCCGGCGCCGCGTCCAAGAGGCGGCCGGCGCGCTCGCTGGTGAGCGTCGTCAACCAGTCCACGGAGGACAGACTAGGCGGAGTGGGGGGCCCGGGGACCGCTGGCGCGCGAGCCAGTCTCTTGCTAGGCCGGTCCCACGACCGCGAGGATCTCGGGCTTGCCGAACACCTGACCCGCGACGTCACGGACCTGGTCGAGCGTGACGCCATCGATGCGGTCCATCACGTGGTCGATGCCGAGCAGCTCGTCGTGGACCAGCTCGGCCTTGCCGATCCGGGACATCCGGGAGCCGGAGTCCTCGAGACCGAGGACCAGCCCACCACGGAGCTGACCCTTGCCGCGGGCCAACTCCTCCTCGCTGATCCCGTGGGCGGCGACCCGGG
The DNA here is from genome assembly GCA_003519585.1 of Nocardioides sp. Classification (GTDB taxonomy): domain Bacteria; phylum Actinomycetota; class Actinomycetes; order Propionibacteriales; family Nocardioidaceae; genus Nocardioides. The sequence continues at coordinate 48,855 of DOWL01000076.1, forward strand.
AGAGCTCGGTGCGGACCACGCCGAGCACCTCGTCGAGCTTGTTGGGGAGGCAGCCGACCGAGACGCCGACCAGGCCCGAGTCGGCATGGTGGCTGGCGAAGGAGAAGACGGAGTACGCCAGCCCGCGGCGTTCGCGGACCTCCTGGAACAACCGCGACGACGTACCGCCGCCGAGCGCGGTGTTGAGGACGCCGAGCGCGAACCTCCGGTCGTCGTTGCGGTGCACGCCCTCCATGCCGAGCACCACGTTGACCTGCTCGAAGGGGCGGGTCGCCTCCACCATCCCCGGATGCACGCGCACGCGCTTGACGCCGGCGCGGGGCGGGACCGGCGCCTCGGTGCGTTTGAGCCAGTCGCGGCGGCCGAACGCGCGCCGGACCTGCTTGACGACCTCGGCGTGGTCGAGGCCACCAGCGGCGGCGACCACCATGTTCGCGGGGCGGTAGTGGCGCTGGTAGAACCGCGCGACCTGGGCACGGCTGAGCGCCTCGATCGAGCCGACCGTGCCTGCGATCGGGCGGCCGAGTGGCGAGGCGGGGCCGTAGGCCTGCTCGGCGAAGAGGTTGTGGACCACGTCGTCGGGGTCGTCGTCGTGCATCGCGATCTCGTCGAGGATCACGTCGCGCTCGGCCTCGACGTCCTCGGCGGTCAGCAGCGAGGAGGTGATCATGTCGCCGAGCACGTCGACCGCCAGCGGCAGGTCCTCGTCGAGGACCCGGGCGTGGAAGCAGGTGTACTCCTTGGCGGTGAAGGCGTTGAACTCACCGCCGACCGCGTCGAGCGCGATCGAGATGTCGAGTGCGGAGCGCTCGTGGGTGCCTTTGAACAGTAGGTGCTCGAGGAAGTGCGAGCAGCCGTGCAGCGTCGGCGACTCGTCACGCGAGCCGACGCCGACCCAGACGCCGATGCTGGCCGAACGGGCGCCGGCCAACTCCTCGGTGATCACCCGGAGCCCGCCGGGCAGGACGGTACGCCGGACGCGTGAGGTCACGCGTCCGGCGCCGTCCGTCTCGGTCTGCAGCGTGCGGGTCGCGCCGCGCTGCGGACTGGTGCGAGGGGTCAGGATCAGGCCTCGACCGGCTCAGTGGCCTCGGCGGCCTCGGAGCTCTCGGCGGCCTCGCCGTCACCCTCCACGACCGGGATCAGCGACAGCTTGCCGCGGTCGTCGATCTCGGCGATCTGGACCTGGATCTTCTGACCCACGCCGACGACATCCTCGACGTTCTCGACCCGCTTGCCACCGGCCAGCGGACGCAGCTTGCTGATGTGCAGCAGGCCATCCTTGCCCGGGAGCAGCGAGACG
>DOWL01000076.1:50270-50691 GCA_003519585.1 Nocardioides sp.
TCCTTGCCCGGGAGCAGCGAGACGAAGGCGCCGAAGTTGGTCGTCTTCACCACGGTGCCGAGGTAGCGCTCGCCGACCTCGGGCATCGTCGGGTTGGCGATCGCGTTGATCGCCGACCGCGCGGCCTCGGCCTGGTCGCCGCTGGTGGCACCGATGTAGATCGTGCCGTCGTCCTCGATGGAGATCGAGGCGCCGGTGTCGTCCTGGATCTGGTTGATGACCTTGCCCTTGGGCCCGATCACCTCGCCGATCTTGTCGACCGGGATGTTGATGCTGATGATCCGCGGCGCGGTCGGCGACATCTCCTCGGGCTCGTCGATGGCCTCGGCCATCACGTCGAGGATGGTCATCCGGGCGTCCCGGGCCTGCTGCAGCGCAGCCGCCAGCACCTCGGCGGGGATGCCGTCGAGCTTGGTGTCGA
>DOWL01000076.1:50843-62740 GCA_003519585.1 Nocardioides sp.
CCGGCGACCTTGAAGTCCATGTCGCCGAAGGCATCCTCGGCGCCGAGGATGTCGGTCAGCGCGACGTACTGGGTCGTGCCGTCGATCTCGCCCGACACCAGGCCCATCGCGATGCCGGCGACCGGAGCCTTCAGCGGCACACCGGCCTGCAGGAGCGACAGCGTCGATGCGCAGACCGAGCCCATCGACGTCGAGCCGTTGGAGCCCATCGCCTCGGAGAGCTGGCGGATCGCGTAGGGGAACTCCTCGCGGCTCGGCAGCACGGGCAGGATCGCCCGGCGCGCGAGCGCACCGTGGCCGACCTCGCGGCGCTTGGGCGAGCCCACTCGCCCGGTCTCGCCGGTGGAGAACGGCGGGAAGACGTACTTGTGCATGTAGCGGCGGTGCTTCTCGGGCGACAGCGTGTCGAGCTGCTGCTCGAGCTTGAGCATGTCGAGGGTCGTGACGCCCAGGATCTGGGTCTCGCCGCGCTCGAACAGCGCCGAGCCGTGCACCCGCGGGATCACTCCGACCTCGGCGTGCAGTGGCCGGATGTCGGCCAGGCCACGGCCGTCGATGCGGACCTTGTCGCGCAGGATGCTCTCGCGGACCACGGCCTTGTTGACCGACCGGAACGCCGCGCCGATCTCCTTCTCGCGGCCCTCGAACTGACCACCGAGCTGGTCGAGGACCGAGGCCTTGAGCTCGTCGGTGCGGTCGTTGCGCTCGGTCTTGTCGGCGATCTTCATCGTCGCGGCGAGGTCGCTCTTGACGGCCGCCTCGACCGCAGCGAAGACGTCGTCCTCGTAGTCGAGGAAGACCGGGAAGTCCTGGACCGGCTTGGCCGCCTGCTTGGCCAGCTCGCTCTGCGCCTCGCAGAGCTGCTTGATGAACGGCTTCGCGGCGTCGAGGCCGCTGGCCACGATCTCCTCCGTCGGCGCCTGGACGCCGCCCTCGATGAGGGTGATGGCGTGCTCGGGGGCCTCGGCCTCGACCATCATGATCGCGACGTCGCCGGTCTCGGTGACCCGACCGGCCACGACCATGTCGAAGACGGCGCTCTCGAGCTGGCTGTGGGACGGGAACGCGACCCAGGTGCCCTCGATCAGGGCGACGCGGACGCCGCCGACCGGGCCCGAGAACGGCAGACCGGATAGCTGGGTCGACATCGACGCGGCGTTGATCGCCAGCACGTCGTAGGGGGCGTCGGGGTTGAGCGCGAGGACCGTGATGACGACCTGGACCTCGTTGCGAAGGCCCTTCTTGAAGGTCGGGCGCAGCGGGCGGTCGATCAGCCGGCAGGTGAGGATCGCGTCCTCGCCCGGGCGGCCCTCGGAGCGGAAGAACGAGCCGGGGATCTTGCCCGCGGCGTACATCCGCTCCTCGACGTCGATCGTCAGGGGGAAGAAGTCGAACTGGTCCTTGGGCGTCTTGCCGGCCGTGGTGGCCGAGAGCAGCATCGTGTCGTCGTCGAGGTAGGCGGTGACGGCGCCGGCCGCCTGCCGGGCCAGCAGCCCGGTCTCGAACTTGATCTTGCGCTGGCCGTAGGAGCCGTTGTCGAGCACGGTCTCCACGGTGGAGATCACGGGCTCGAACGAGTTGTCAGTCAAGAGGGATACCTGTCTGTCGCGGAGCGATCCGCGGCGTCCCGCTTTTGATGAGGCCGGTCTTCGATCGAGGCTCGCAGAGCATCGCACCCGGATGGGCGGTTCTGAGAGCCACTACCGAGGACCGAGCTTCCCAAGATCATGGGTAGCGGCGGGTCGCTCCTGGTGTGGGGTTCTTATCTTCTGATGTGAAATGTAGCGGAGGACCCGCATCAGCGGGTCCTCCGTGGGCTCAGCGGCGCAGGCCGAGTCGCTCGATGATCGAGCGGTAGCGCGCGATGTCGGTCTTGCTCAGGTAGTTGAGCAACCGGCGGCGCTGGCCGACCAACAGCAGCAGGCCGCGCCGGCTGTGGTGGTCGTGCTTGTGCTGCTTGAGGTGTTCGGTGAGGTGCGCGATGCGGTGGCTGAGCAGCGCGATCTGCACCTCGGGGGAACCGGTGTCGCCCTCGGTCGTGGCGTACTCGGCGATGATCTTCTTCTTGGTATCCGCGTCGGTTCCGACTGACATGCGGGCTCCTTCGGTTCTCTCGTCTGCGCGGCGCGCCGGGGCCTGTCCACCCGGGCACTCTGGATCCGCGGCCGTTGCACGGCGGGTTCAACAGTGTCGAGTCGCCCTCGCGGGCAACCGATGAAGGGTATCAGCGGGCTCGAGGCCACCCAAAACGGCGGGGTCGTCGGGGTAGTCACGACCGTACGGCGGGTCCGAACGCCGTTCGGGCCGTCCTTACGGTCGTGACTATCGCGCCCGTAGATTGCAGCCCGTGGACAGGCTGCGACTCGTCGGTCTCGCGGCCGGTGGGCTGCTGGCCGTGTGTGGGATCGCCTGGGCCGTCGGGGGCGTGCTCACCGCGGGCCAGGTGCCGGCCGGTACGACCGTCTCCGGCGTCGCGATCGGTGGCCTCGACGAGGCGGAGGCCGTGGCCCGACTGGAGGAAGAGCTCGGTCCCCGCGCCGACGGCGACCTCACCCTGAGCGTGGGGGGCATGGGGGACGTGCCGGGCGAGGAGCTCACGCTGGCCCCCGGGGAGGCCGGGTTGGAGGTCGACTACGCCGCGACCGTGGCCGCGACCGGGGCCGGCGGCAGCTGGAACCCGGGCTGGCTCTGGGAACGGGTCGGCGGTGGTGACGAGGTCGCGCCGGTCGTCAGCGTCGACGACGAGAAGCTGGACGCGTACCTGTCCGGACTCGACGAGGAGCTGAGCACCGAGCCGGTCGACGGCGCGATCGCCCTCAAACCTCAGGGGCCGCGGGTGACCGAGCCGGTCGTGGGGCTCGCCCTCGACCGAGCCGCCGCCCAGGACGCCATCGTGGCGGCGTACCTCTCCGAAGACGGCACCGCCGAGCTCTCCCTCACCGAGACCCAGCCCGACATCGACGCGGACGACGTGGCCCGCGCGCTCGAGGAGTTCGCCGACCCGGCGATGTCGGCGCCGGTGACACTGCGGTTCGGCGACTCGGCGGTCCAGCTCAAGCCGCGTCAGTACGCGCGAGCGCTGCGGCTGGTGCCCGAAGGCGGCGTACTCGTGCCACAGCTGCGCCCCAAGGCCCTGGCCCAGCAGCTCGGCGGGTTGGTGGCCGATGACGGCGCGGCCCCGGTAAACGCCGAGGTCCGGCTGCTCGCGGGTAAGCCGCGGGTGATCCCCGCGAAGCCCGGCGTCACCTTCGACCAGGCCGAGGTGGATGCGGCCTTCCTCGACCTCGTGACCCGGCCGGAGGGCGAACGCGAGCTCGAGGTGCCGGCGCAGGTGGTCGAGCCGGGGTTCACCACCGAGGACGCGCAGGCGCTGGCGATCACCGAGCAGGTCTCGGAGTTCACGACCTACTTCCCCTACGCGGAATACCGCAACACCAACATCGGCCGGGCCGCGGAGCTTGTCGACGGCACGGTCGTGAAGCCCGGCGAGACGTTCTCGCTCAACGGCACCGTCGGCGAACGGACCGCCGAGAACGGCTTCACCGAGGGCTTCATCATCAGCAACGGGATCTTCAAGGAGGACCTCGGCGGCGGGGTCTCCCAGATGGCCACCACGACCTTCAACGCGGCGTTCTTCGCCGGCATGACCGACGTCGAGCACAAGCCGCACTCCTTCTACATCGACCGCTACCCGGTCGGGCGCGAGGCGACGGTCGCGTGGCCGACCGTGGACCTGCGGTTCCGCAACGACACGCCGTACGGCGTCCTCATCCACGCCCACCTCACGCCGAGCACCCCCTCGGCCCAAGGGGTGCTGACCGTGCGGATGTTCTCCACGCCGTACTGGGACATCACCACCAAGACCGGCGATCGGTACGCCTTCACCTCGCCCGCCACCCGGACCCTCGACACCGCCGACTGCTACCCCAACACCGGCTACGGCGGCTTCGACATCGACATCTGGCGCTACTGGCGCCGGGTGGGCTCCGACGAAGTGGAGCGCACCGAGAAGATGCACACCACCTACATCCCCTCAGACACGGTTATCTGCAAGCCCCCGGGCTCGCTGCCGGGCTGATGCATCCCGTGGCACGATCCTTCGTATGGGCCTGCTGACCGAGGACCCCGTGCCGCCGGGGTTCACCGGGACCCGGATCGGCGTCTGCAATCTGTGCGAGGCGATCTGCGGGATCGAGCTGACCCTCACCGACGGCGCCGTGACCGCGATCCGGGGCAACGAGGCCGACCCGCTCTCCCGGGGCTACATCTGCCCCAAGGGCGTCTCGATGGCCGACGTCTACACCGACCCCGACCGGCTCCGGCGGCCCGTGCGCCGGGTCGGCGACCACTGGCAGGAGCTCGACTGGGACGAGGCGTTCGACCTGGTCGCGGATCGGCTCGCGTCGACCATCGCCGAACACGGCGCGGACGCCGTCGGCGTCTACCTCGGCAACCCCAACGCGCACTCCCTGGGCTTCCAGACCCATGGGGTGCCGTTCGTGAAGAGCCTGCGCACCCGCAGCCGGTTCAGCGCCTCGACGGTCGATCAGATCCCGCACCAGTTCGTCGCCTGGCAGCTGTTCGGCCATCAGCTGCTACTTCCCATCCCCGACCTGGACCGCACTGACTTCTTCTTGGTCCTGGGTGCCAATCCGATGGCCTCCAACGGCTCACTGATGACGGTCCCCGACTTCCCGCAGCGGGTCCGCGACCTGAAGGCGCGCGGTGGCCAGATGGTCGTGCTCGACCCCCGCCGCACGGAGACCGCCAAGGTCGCCACCGACCACCACTTCGTGCGGCCCGGCTCGGATGCCGCCGTCCTGTTGGCGATGGTCCACGTGCTGTTCGAGGAGGGCCTCACCTCTCCCCCGCCGTACGTCGACCACGTCGAGCGGGTCGAGGAGTTGGTGCGTGACTTCACTCCCGAGCGGGCCGAGCGGGCCAGTGGTCTGCCCGCGGAGACCGTACGCCGGCTGGCCGGCGACTTCGCGGCGGCCGACCGCGCCGCGGCGTACGGCCGGATGGGCCTGTCCACCCAGGGCTTCGGCTCGGTCTGCCAGTGGGCGATCCACCTGCTCAACCTGCTGTCCGGCAACTTCGACCGCGAGGGCGGCGTGCTGTTCCCCGAGCCGGCGGTCGACATCGTCGGTCGGCGGATCGTGGGCCCGGGGCATCACGACGTGTGGCGCAGCCGGGTCCGGCAGGTGCCGGAGTTCGCGGGTGAGCTGCCGGCCGCCACGATGACCGAGGAGCTGACCACGCCGGGCAAGGGACAGGTGCGGGCGATGGTCACGATCGCCGGCAACCCGGTGCTCTCGACGCCCGACGGCCGGCGACTCGCAGCCGCGCTCGATGGCCTCGACTTCATGGTCGCGATCGACATCTACCTCAACGAGACCACCCGTCACGCCGACGTGATCCTGCCGCCGACCACGGCCCTCGAGCGTGACCAGTACGACCTGATCTTCCACGGCTTCGCGGTGCGCAACACGGCCCGGTTCACCCCGGCGGTGTTCGCGCGGCCCGACGACGCCCGGCACGACTGGGAGATCTTCGGGGCTCTGGCCGAGCGGGTGCAGGCACGACTCGGCGCCGGGCTGAAGGACCGGCTGGCCACCAAGGCGCGGTTCGCGCCGAGCCCGGCCACGATCGTCACCGGGCTGCTCAAGACCGGCGGTCGTACGACGATGCGCGCCCTCCGCAAGTCTCCGGAGGGGATCGACCTCGGGCCGCTGCGGCCGACGATGCCCGACCGGCTGCAGACCGCGGACCAGCGGATCGACCTCGCACCGGAGCTGGTCGTGGCCGACCTCGACCGGGTGCGGGCAGCGCTCGACGCGGGTCCGGAAGCCGGCGAAGGTGAGCTGCTGCTCATCGGCCGGCGACACAAGCAGGACTGCAACTCCTGGCTGCACAACACCGAGCGCCTCACCCGCGGCCGGCCGCGACACCACCTGCTCATGCACCCGAAGGACCTCGCCGACCGTGGCCTCCAAGACGGGGCGCTGGTGCGGGTCAGCTCACGCGTCGGCACCGTCGACGTGGAGGTCACCGGCGCCGACGACATGATGCCCGGGGTGGTCTCCTTGCCACACGGCTACGGCCACCAGGTCGCCGGGACCCGGATGCGGCACGCGGCGACCGTGGCCGGAGTCTCGATCAACGACCTCACCGACCCAGAGCGGCTGGACGTCAGCGGGAACGCCGCCCTCAACGGCGTTCCCGTGACAGTCCAACCGCTCTGATTTCTGCGCTGGGTGTGAGCCCGCTCTCAGACGCGCACGACGTCCAGGACGGCGAGCACCTCGTCGGCCGTGGTGGCGGCACGCAGCCGGGCCACGGCCTCCTGGTCGGTGAACGTCTCGGCGATCCGGGCCAACAGGGCGAGGTGGTCGTCGCCGGCTCCAGCGATCCCGAGGACGAACTCCGCGGGCTTGCCGTTCCAGTCGATCGGCTCGTCGTACCGGACGAACGAGATGCCGGTGTTGCGGATCATCCCCTTCGCCTCGTTGGTCCCGTGCGGGATGGCGAGCCCGTTGCCCATCGCGGTGGACACCGACCTCTCCCGCTCGTGCATCGCATCGACGTACGCCGGGTCGACGGCCCCGGCGTTGACCAGGAGCTGACCGGCCTCGGTGATCGCGGCGTCGCGCGAGGTCGCCGTGCCGCCGAGGACGATCGAGCTGCGCGCGAGGACGTCGCCGGAGGTGCCTGCGTGTCCGCCGGTCACCGGGGCCGCGCCGGACGCGCCTCCGCTGGAGACCTCGTCGATGAGCTCGACGATCTCGTCGTACTTCGGACTGCCCATGAAGTTGTCCACCGAGACGTGGAGCGCGGACGGTGTCTGCAGCTTCGCCCGATCCGTGAGGTCCTGATGGGAGACGACGATGTCGTAGTCGTCGGTCAGGTTGGCGATCGCTTTGTTGACGACCGTCACCTCACCGTGTCCGGCTGCGTGGATCTTCTTGCGTAGCACCGAGGCACCCATCGCCGACGAGCCCATTCCAGCGTCGCAGGCGAACACGATCGACCGGATCTCGCGGTCGGCGTCCGCGGGCGCCCGGCCCAGCAGTGCGGAGGCGACCGATCGCTTGCCCTTCAGCGACTCCATGTCCGCGGTCGCTCCGGCCAGGTCGTCGTCCTCGCCGTCGCCGCTCTCGAGCCTCAGCAGGAGTGCCGCGACCGCGAAGGTGACCGCGGCGGCGGAGAATACGCCGAGCGTCACGCCGAGGTAGTCGCCCTTGGCCGTCTGCGCGTAGACCGCGAAGATCGAGCCGGGCGCTGCCGGTGCCCGCAGCCCGACGTCCAGCGAGACGTTGACGAACACGCCGGTCATGCCGCCGAGGATCATCGCGATGATCAGCTTCGGCTTCATCAGCACGTAGGGGAAGTAGACCTCGTGGATGCCGCCGAAGAACTGGATGATGGCCGCGCCGGGGGCAGTGGCGCGGGCGATCCCACGGCCGAAGAACGTGTAGGCCATGAGGAGGCCGAGTCCGGGACCGGGGTTGGCCTCGAGCAGGAAGAGGACCGACTTGCCCTGCTCCGCAGCCTCCTGGATGCCGAGCGGGGTCAGCACGCCGTGGTTGATGGCGTTGTTGAGGAACAGGACCTTGGCCGGTTCGATGATGATCGAGGTCAGCGGCAACAGGTCGTTGTCCACCAGTGTCTCGACGGCGTTGCCGAGGGCCTCCATGACGTTGTTCACGATCGGGGCCAGGATGAAGAAGCCGACGATCGACATCACGAAGGCGGTGATGCCCGCCGAGAACATGTTGACGAGCATCTCGAAGCCCGGCTTGACCTTGCCGTCCCAGATGGCGTCGAGCCGCTTCATGACGTACGCCGCGAGCGGGCCCATGATCATCGCGCCGATGAACATGTGGATCTGTCCGAGCGGTGCTTCGCCCTCGGCCAGCTTGGCGTTGAACTCGGCGACCAGCAGGTCCGATCCGGCGATCACGCCCATGGTGGCGAAGGCGCCGACCACCGCGCCCCGCTGGCCGTGCACCATCTGTCCGCCGGTGGCGGCGATCAGGATCGGCAGCAGGTAGTGGATGGCGGGGCCGACGAACGTCGCGAGGTCGGCGTTCGGCAGCCAGCCCACGTCGATGAAGAGTGCCGTGAACAGACCCCACCCGATCAGGGCGGGGATGTTGGGCATGATCATGTTGGACAGGAACGTGCCGAACCTCTGTACGTGCACGCGCGCGCCGCCGCCCTGCGACGCAGGCGTTGGAGATGGCGCTGGAGCTGTCTCGGTCGAGGTCATCTGGTTTCCCTCTCGTAACCCAGGGGCGTGACGCGCGTCACGACCGCGTTGCCGCCAGTCTGCACACAATCGGGCATGTTGCCAAGCATCCGGGCACAATTTCTTGCCCGTTGATGTGGTCTTTAGCGCGCGGGGCCGTTACCGTCGGGCGCATGAAGGCCCTGAGGTTCTACGCCCCCGAAGATGTCCGTCTCGAAGACGTGCCGGAGCCGACCTGCGGCCCCGACGAGATCAAGCTCCGGGTGCGCAACTGCTCGACCTGCGGTACCGACGTGAAGATCTTCCACAACGGCCACCAGAACCTCACGCCGCCGAGGATCATCGGTCACGAGATCGCCGGCGAAGTCGTCGAGGTCGGCGCGAACGTCAACGCGACGTACGGCAGCCGCTTCGGTGTCGAGTGGCAGGTCGGCGACCGCGCCCAGGTCATCGCGGCCGTGCCGTGCGGCGAATGCTACGAGTGCCGGAAGGGCTGGATGGCGGTCTGCCAGAACCAGACCTCGGTCGGCTACCAGTACGACGGCGGCTTCGCCGAGTACATGATCGTGCCGCGCCAGGTGCTGCAGGTCGACGGCCTCAACCCGATCCCCGACAACGTGGGGTACGACGAGGCCTCGGCCGCCGAGCCGTTCGCCTGCGCGATCAACGCCCAGGAGTTGCTCGGCATCGAGCCGGGCGACACGGTTGTGGTCTTCGGCGCCGGCCCGATCGGCTGCATGCACATCCGGATCGCCCGCGGGGTGCACCAGGCCGGCCCGGTCTACCTGGTCGATGTGAACGCGGAGCGGCTGAAGATGTCGGCCGAGGCGGTGCAGCCCGACGAGACCATCGACGGGTCGGAGGTCGACGTCGTCGAGCGCGTCATGGAGCTCACCGGTGGGCGCGGCGCCGATGTCGTCATCACCGCGACCGCCGCCAACGTCACCCAGGAGCAGGCGATCTCCATGGCCGCCCGCAACGGCCGGATCTCCTTCTTCGGCGGCCTGCCCAAGACCGACCCGTTCATCAGGTGCGACTCGAACCTCGTGCACTACCGCCAACTGCACATCCACGGCGCCAACGGCTCGGCCCCCGAACACAACAAGCGCGCCCTGGAGTACATCTCCACCGGCCAGGTCCCCGTGAAGGACCTGATCACCCGCCACGTGCCGCTCGAGCAGGTCCTCGACGCCTTCACGATCGTGAAGAACGGCGAAGCCATCAAGGTCACGGTCGAACCATAGGACCGGCGCACGATATGTCGGCGAACTATCGCTGAACGCCGACCCGTCGTTACTCATCACGAGTAACGACGGGTCACCGTCAATCTGGTGCCGACCCGTCGTTACTCGTCACGAGTAACGACGGGTCGGCGTGGTTCAACCGGTGACGACAGCCCGCACGGCCTCCCGGCCGGCCATCGGGTCGGCGGCGGCCAGGGCTGCGGCTGCGGCCTCCCGGCAGGTCTCGGAGCTGACCGCGGACAGCTGGGCGCCCACCGGGCGTACGGCGGCCGCGGCCATCGAGAGCGAGGTGACGCCCATGCCGACAAGGGCGACCGCGAGCAGCGGGTCGGCCGCAGCCTCGCCACAGACGCCCACGGACTTGCCGGCCTGCTGGCCCGCGACCGCGGTGGTGGCGATCAGCTGCAGCACCGCGGGCTGCCAGGGATCGGTGAGGTGCGCGAGATCGGAGGCGAGACGGTCGGCGGCCATCGTGTACTGGGTGAGGTCGTTGGTGCCGATGGACAGGAAGTCGACGACCTCCAACATTCGGTCCGCCAGCAGTGCGGCGCTCGGCACCTCGACCATCACGCCCGCCTTGAGCCCCCGCTCGCGGACCCGAGCGGCGAAGTCGGCAGCCTCCGCGACCGTCGCGACCATCGGCGCCATCACCCAGGTCTCGGTGCCGCTGGCCCGGGCGGCGGCGGCGATGCCGTCGAGTTGCCGCTCCAGCAGGCCGGGGTTGTTCACCGCCAACCGGAGGCCGCGTACGCCGAGGGCGGGGTTCTCCTCGTCCTCGAGGGTGGCGAAGGCGATCGGCTTGTCGGAGCCGGCGTCGAGGGTCCGGACCACGACGTACCGTCCGGGCCCCGTGAACGCGTCCAGCACCTCCCCGTAGATCGCCGCCTGCTCGTCCACGGTCGGCTCGTCGCGCCGGTCGAGGAAGCACAGCTCGGTGCGGAACAGCCCGACACCCTCGACCGGCGCACCGGAGGAGAGCCGGGCGGACTCGCCGTCGGCGACGTTGGCGAGCAGCTTGATCCGGACGCCGTCGGTGGTCTCCGCCGGGCCGGTCCAGGAGTCGAGCGCCGCCCGGGCGGCCCGGTCCGCCGCCACCCGCGCGTGCGCGTCGTCGGCGTCGGCCGATGCGTCGACGGTGCCGGTCGTACCGTCGACCAGCACCCCTACGCCCGGGACGAGTTCGAGTGCGCCGGCGACGCCGACCACGCACGGGATGCCGAGCTGACGCGCGATGATCGCGGTGTGACTGGTGGCCCCACCCTTCTCGGTCAGCAACGCGAGGACCAGCGCCGGGTCGAGGCCGGCGGTGTCGGCCGCCCCGGCCGCTGAAGTCAACAATCCGACGAGGGCGATGTTACCAAAGATGGAGAATAACTTCTTCATGTTCATTCGAATTCGTTGGCCTTCTTCACGGGCACCGTCACGCCGTCCTTCGGCGGGGTTTTCAACGTCGCGAGATACGCGAGGATGTCCGCGACTTCCTGTTCCTTCAGCAGGATGCCGAGGGGCGGCATGGGCGAAATCTCCAGGGTCTCATACCCCTTGGCCATGACGGCGTTGGGTTCCGTGAGGCTCTCGAGAATGTATGCCGGATCGCTGCGGACGGCGATGCCGTCCAGGATGGGGCCGACGTCGCCGCCCCTGCCGTTGACCATGTGGCAGGACGCGCACGCGGCGACGGGATTGTTATGGAACAAGTCCTCGCCGCGTTTCGCATCGCCCGCCGACACTTTCACTTCATCAGTGCCCACGCCCGAGACCTTGTGAATGCGGCCCAGCAGGGTGACAGAATCGTTCAGGAACGGATCGCTCGTGTTGGCGGCCGAGCGGGGCAGTTGGGCGACGACCGTTTGAATCTCGGGAATCGTCGGGAACTCCAGGAGTTTCACGAAGGCCGCCTGGCGCGTGACCAAATCCGGGTCCTGGATCACCGGACTGCTGAAGAACAACTGGCGGCCGGTGTCGTTCGCCGGCAGGGCCCGGATGGCGTTGCGACGCAGGGCGGCATCCTTGTTCAACAACGCCGCCTGATGCGTGTCCTTGTCCAGCGCGCCGATGCCTTCGAGGGACCACAGCGCGTGGATGGCACCCTTGCCGCCGTCGCTTGAGCGTACTCGCTTCTTCAGCGCGGGCGCGGCGTCCACCACCTTGTTCTCCACGATCAGGCGCTGGGCGGTGAGACTCCAGAATTGGTTGCCACTGTCGAGCGCCGCCACCAGTTCGGAACTCTTCGCTCCGGCGAGGGACTTGATGGAACTCCTGGGGCCGTCCTTCCAGACCACGCGGTAGATGCGACCATGGGATTGGTCACGCAGATTGTTCTCGGTCATGTAGGCGCCACCGCTCCCGGTCCGGGCCTCGATGCCGGCAGACCGGAGGTTCGGCGTGGGGTTGTGCTGGAT
>DOWL01000162.1:0-8776 GCA_003519585.1 Nocardioides sp.
CGGCGGTCTCAACGCCACCCTGGTGGTCACCATGACCCTCGACTCGCTGATGGGTGGCCTCAAAGCAGCCCAACTCGACACCGGCCAGACCATCTCCGCCTCCCTGGCCCGCCGGATGGCCTGCGAAGCGGGGATCATCCCCGCCGTCCTCGGCGGGAAGTCCGAGGTCCTCGACCTGGGTAGGTCACGCCGGTTCCACTCCCGCGCCCAACGTATCGCCAAGCTCCTCACGGCCAGTGGCTGTCAGGTCGACGGCTGCGACGCCCACCCGGCTTGACCCACATGCACCACGCGATCGAATGGTCACTCGGCGGCCGCACCGACCTGGACAACACCATCATGATCTGCGCACCCCACCACGCCCGAGCACACGACCCGACCTACACACTCACCCCCATCCCCGGCGACAAGTTCACCTTCCACCGACGCACGTGAGACCGGTTGCGACCACCGGCGGCGGTCGAGCAGGTGCCAATGTTGCGGCGGTTTCGACACCGTCGGCGCTGGCGCGCCTCCGGGCTCAACCACCGACCGGCGCTGGCGCGCCTCCGGGCTCAACCACCGACCGGCGCTGGCGCGCCTCCGGGCTCAACCACCGCACGACCGCGGCCACTCGCGCCGACGGCTCAGCTACGCGTAGCGCTCTCGGCCGGCCCGGCCGCCGCCGACCCAGTGGCCGATGTCGAAGATGAAACCGAGGACCACGAAGGCCCAGCCCCAGCCGCTGACCTCGGTGATGGGGTTGTACGCCAGGACATAGAACAACGTCGCGTACGGGAAGAACAGCAGCCCCAGGAACGGCACCAGGAAGCCACTGAATGCGCGGTCGACCAGGTTCGAGAAGATCCAGATCAGCGCGAGTGCCACCCGTGGTGCGAACCCGGCCAGCAGTGCGAGCAGACAGCCCATGCGTCGTCCCCCTTTTGTCCGAGTGGATTGTGCAGGGTGGATCGGCTCGCCGTACTCACCCGTAGCGGACGATGCTTCCGCGCTCGAATGTACCCTTGCGGTTACGTACCGTAATGGTTACATTAGAGTCGTGGACGCCGTACTGCACGCTCTGGCTGACGAGAGCCGACGCACTGTTCTGGAGATTCTCCGCGAGCACCCGGCGAGTGCCGGAGAGCTGGCCGAGGCGCTCCCGATCGCGCGCCCAGGAGTGTCCCGGCACCTGAGGGTGCTGCGGGAAGCCGGGCTGGTCGACGTACGCCAGGACGCACAACGCCGGATCTACACGCTCCGACCGGAGGCGCTCGTCGAGGTCGACGAGTGGCTCGGTCAGTACCGCCGGCTCTGGGAGAACCGGCTGGATGCGTTGCACACCGAGATCGCACGAGGGAAGAAGGCACGACGATGACGACGAACGCGACCATGCGGACACTCGACGGGGACCGTGGGGCGGTCCGAGTGGAGGACGTCTACGACACCGGCATCGGCGACCTCTGGGATGCCTGTACGACGCCCGAGCGGGTGGCGCGCTGGCTCGCGCGGGTCGATGGCGAACTGCGCGTCGGCGGCACCGTTCAGCTCGTCTTCACGAGCAGTTGGACCGGCCCCGCCGTCATTGAGGTGTGCGACGCGCCGCACCACCTGCTACTCACCACGGAGCCGGGCACCGACGACGAGGGGCAGATCGAGGCGTGGCTGACCGCGGAGGGCGACCAGACCAGGCTGGTGGTCGAGGAGCGCGGCCTGCCGATCAGCCACCTGCCGTTCCATGCTTCCGGCTGGCGGGTCCATCTCGAGGATCTCGGGCGATCGCTGGAAGCCGGCGCGCCCGTCCATCCGGAGGGCTGGAGCTCGGATGCCGGCGCACCCAGCTGGAAGCGGCGCTGGGAGGAGCTCACCCCGACCTACCAGCAGGTGGAGATCGGTTGATGTGCCCCGGTCATGGACCCCCGCGTGGTCGGGGGTCCATGACCGTGCGAGCTCAGGGGTTCTCGTCTCGGGCCTGACGCACGATCCGTCCGAGGTCCGAGCCGCCCGAGGCCCAGTTCTCGTTGCCGGACAGGAAGATCTCCCCTTCGGCGGAGACCACCGCGACGGCGTACGCGATCTGGGTGCCCCCCTCGTTCCACATGCCGAAGAACGGTGAGCCGGACTGACCCGGTTTGACGTCGGCGTTGGTGGTCATCGCCCGGCCGGAGCCATAGTCGAACTCGTCCTCGTCGAGCCACACGCCGTTCTGGAAGGTGGGGAACTGGGTGCCGAACGCGCCGTCCCCGGGGTAGCCGATCGTGGTCCAGAACCCTTCGTCGTCCCAGCCGCTGTCGTAGGTCTTGGTGCCGAACCACCCGAACCGGTCGCCGAGCCGGTCGGCGAGGACGAGGACTGCGTAGTCCTCGTCGACCGTCGATGAGCTGGGGTTGCCGCTGATGTGGGTGAACGCGTAGGCGGCGGTGTCGAACGTCGTCGCCGCGGCCACGGTGCCCTGCAGGTGCACCTCGATCTTCTCGGCCGCATCGGTGCCCCAGTCCACGCAGTGGCTGGCGGTCAGCACGTGTCGGGGCCCGATCAGCACCCCAGAGCCTCGGGCTCCGGCGGCCGTGGTGATCTTGCAGACGCAGCCCCACGGGTAGCTGAGGTCGTTGTACGCCGTGCGGTTGTCGGGGCCGACGATGTAGAGCGGGTTGAGCCGCTCCCCGCGGTGCCAGACCTCCGGCGGCGGAGTGAACCGCCGGCGCGCGGGCTTGGGCGACGTAGCGACCCAGGGCGGGCAGTAGCCGTCGTTGGTCACCGATTCGGCGGCGCGGTCGGACTTCGCACCCGCTGCTGCTGGTGCGGTCGCCCGCTCCACCCGGCGGATCGTGCGGGTTGGTACGGGGTCTGGCGCGTAACCGCGCAGCTCCTCGGGAATCTCCTGACGGGCCGGCTGGGGCTCGAGACGGAGCAGTTCGTCCCAGGACATCGGAAGGTCGGGCATGGTGGTACCTCCATGGGTCAGGCGCACCCTGTCGGTGGCGCTCACCCTCCGGACCCCGGTCGAGCTAGCCAGATACGTCCTTCTCTGGTCGTTACCAGCCGCCGCCGCGAGCGCCCCTGTTGACCCGTCGCTGGGCGTCACGCTGTTCGTGTGCGTCCAGGCTGCGCTGCCCGTCGGGGTCCAGCGGCTCGCGTTTCGTCCTGCCGAGGTCGCTGACCACCAGGACGAGATAACCGACGGCGACGGCAGCCACGAAGAGGACGCCTACGACGACCACGATGGTGTGCAGCATGGCGGGCTCCACTCATGGGGAGTGTTGGACCGCGGTGGTCCGATCCAGAAAGCGTACGGCAGGTCGAGCTTGTCAGGGGCTGGTCGTCGGCATCCAGTACCGCCGCACCCGCAGTCCCTCGCCGTTCTCGACGATGGCCTCGAGCTCCCCACCGACCGACTCGATGGTCCGAGCGGACGCCAGGTTGCCTGCCAAGCAGGGAATCAGCACACGATCGAGGCCGAGAGCGAGGCGGGCTTCCTGGAGCATGCTCCGGGTGGCCCAGCTTGCCAACCCGCGGCGACGCGCTGAAGGCCGGACCCCGTACGCGATGTGACCGACGTCGTCGTCGTACAGGTGGCGTAGGACGATCGAACCCTGGAGACGCCCGTCCTCGAGGATCCAGCCCCACGTCGCATGACGCTCGTTCGGGCACGGCGTGCCGCGGGGATGGCTCAGCCGCGTGATGGCGTGCACGTAACCCGCGAACCACTGCGGAGACTCGAGGTTGTCACCCTCGGCGAGACCGAAGCCGTCCTCGTGGAGCCCGGGACCCCAATCCCGCGTGCAGTCGATGAACTTCTCGTGCAGGCCGGGTGCGGGCTGGACCAGCTCGAGCATGCAGAAGAAGCTACCTGTGCGAACCGACCCATCGACGCGGGTGGCGGCGCTGCTGCGCCAAGCGATGATGGGCACGTGAGCGAAGACGTCGATCGATCGGCAGCGGAATCCGTGTGGGACTACCCGCGACCGCCGATCGTGGTCCCTTCGGGTGAGCGCGTGGTCATCGAGCTGGATGGCGAGATCGTGGTCGACACCCGGCGATCGCTCCGGGTGCTGGAGACCAGCCATCCGCCGGTCTACTACGTCCCCGGCAACGCCATCGTGCCAGGGTTGCTCACACCCATCTCTGGGACGACGTGGTGTGAGTTCAAGGGAGCCGCCTCGTACTTCGACGTGGCCAGCCCGAGTGGTCGGCTCGTTGCTCGGGCGGCGTGGCACTACCCGGAACCCACCGACGGCTACGCAGCGCTCGTGGGGCACGTCGCCTTCTATCCCGGCCGGATGGATCGATGCACGGTCGACCAGGAGCCGGTCGTCGCCCAGCATGGCGATTTCTACGGCGGCTGGATCACCAGCAAGGTGACCGGGCCTTTCAAAGGGGGACCGGGAACCGATCGCTGGTAGGCATGGCGAGCGCCATACCCACAGTGTTCTAGATCGCCCTCATGATCAGGGGTCTGGTCAGTGCGGTCGTCACGTCCAGGGCGCGCCGATACAACCAGGGTGTCGCCTCGGTGGCGGCCCAGCGCAGCTCGCGCAGCAGGTTGCTCGGGTCGCCGTCGAGCTCGAGGGCGGGGCCTTCGAAGGCGAGCCCGCGGGTCGTGGTCGTGGAAGCGCACGGTCGCGAGCACTGCACCCTGCCGACTGAGTCGGTCGGCACAGAACAGCACATCGCTTCGGAACTCCTGGGCATCCCAGTCCGCGCGCAGGACGTCGTTGATGCCGACCACCAGACTTGCGAGATTGGGGTCGGTGGTCCAGAGCGATCGGGAGCTGGTGCGAGCACGCCTCAGACCCTCAGTCGACGAGTCAGGTGACGCGTACGGTCCGTAATGGGGACAGAGCAACGATCGCCGCCGACGCGGCGGATAGGGCCGCCACACCGATCAACGTCAGTCGTTCGTCGAACACGGTCAGCGCTATCCCGCCGAGGACGGCGCCGAGTGCGCCGGCCGTGCGGTTCGCCGAGCGTCTCGTGGCATTCGCCCGACCGAGCAGTCTGTCGGGGGTGACGATCTGCCAATACCCCGTGTCGTTGGCGTTTTCGACGCCCATGGCGAGGCCTTGAAGCACCAACGCTGCGCCGAGCAGCGCCACACCGGTGGGTACGTCGGGTGCCGCGGCGACCAGGATCCAGGCAACGGGGTAGACCGATCGCGTCGCCATGAGCGCCCGTCCGGTGCCGAGTCGGCGTCCGACCATGGGCGCAAGGGTGGCGCCGACAAGGCTGGCCACCCCGCTCAACGCGACCAGCAGTCCGAACATCAGCGCCGACAGGCCCATCTGGCGCAGTGCGAGGACCGTGAGCGCGGTGAACCCGGCCGCGTAGGCGACGAACCAGACGTGGGTCGACACCGCCAGCGGAGCCAGGGTCGGGTGCCGGTAGGTCCATCGCAACCCCTCACCGATCTCGCGTCCGAGGTGTCGCTGGACGCCGCGTTCGGTAGGAGGCTCATCGACCCGAAGTCCGGCGTTCAGCACCGCGTCGACGAGATAGCTCACTGCATCGACCGCGATGGCGAGGGGCGCACCGAGCAGACCGACCAGGGCACCACCGAGTGCGGGGCCGAGCGTCTGCGCTGCAGCGTCGCTCTGGTCGAGCCGGGCGTTGGCCGGGACCAGCCGGTTGCGAGGGACCAGGCGCGGCAGCAACGACTGAGTGGCAGCGAAGGCAAACACCGAGAACGCGCCAAACGCCAACAGCAACACGACCAGCGTCCATACCTCCAGCACCCCGAACGCCCACAGCACCGGCAGCGCCCCGAGCGTCGCCGCTCGTCCGAGGCTGCTCCAGACCAGGATCCGCTGCCGCCGCCATCGATCGGCGTAGACCCCGGCAACGAGTCCAAGGACCGCGTAGGGCACGAACTGCGCAGCGTTGACGACTCCGACGGAGAACGCCGATGCGTCGAGTTCCTGGATGACCAGCACCGGCATCGCCACAGTCGTGACCGCAGTGCCGAACGAACTGATCGTCGCCGCCGCCCAGAAGCGGCCGAACGAGGCGTCCGCCACACCCATCTCCCGCCGCCGGTGGTCGGCTCTGATCCCATCACAGGCTTGACCTCAGGCGGATCGGGTGCGCTGCGAGTCGACCGACCATCGGCAGGTGTGGTCGGGGACCTCGCGGTTGGAGGTCATCGGGGACACCCCGACGCTGACCAAGCTCTATGACCAGATCAACGCCACCGCCCACCAACTCCTCGACCCGGCACGCCCGGCCGAGGAGCAGCCGAGCCTGGCGCACCGCAAGGTCGCCGCCCTCGGCGTGATCGCTACCGGTGCGGGCGCGACCAGCAAGACCAAGCTCTACCTACACCTCACCAAGGGCGAGAAGGACGCCGAGGAGATCGGCGCCGCCGAAAAACTCGGCCCGCTCACCCTCGCGCGGATCCGGGAGTGGCTGGGTGCGGGACCGTTCGCGGTGCAGCCGGTGCTCGACCTGGCCCGCACCGACGCCGTCGATGGCTACCGGCCGCCGACCTGGATGCGGGAGCTGGTCATCCTGCGTGATGTGACCTGCGAACACCCCAACTGCACCGGGTCCGAGTCGCGATGGGCGACGGCGGACCACCGGGCCAGACCCGGCCCGACAACCTCGCCCCACTGTGCCGGCGACATCACCGGGCCAAGACCCACTACGGCTGGACCTCCCAGCGCAACACCGACGGCAGCTACACCTGGACCGACCCCTACGACAGGAGCTACGACGTGCCGCGGGCGTGAGAAGTGAACACATCCGCGCCGAGACCCTCGCGCCAGGTGGCTCAGACGTTCGAGGTGGCCTGCCCGCTAGGATGCCTAGCGCTTGTTAAACCAACAACGCGGGCCCGCGCGGCGATGCGCTACTCAGGGAGGATCCATCATATGAGTCCCAGAGTCGCCACGTCGGCCAAGGCGCGCTCGGCGCACGCGGGCAAGCCCTCGACCAAGAAGAGCGCGAAGGCCGGCCCCGCCTGGGAGGACTACTCCACCGAGGCCGAGCTCGACGCCGTACTCGTGCACTCGCTCGAGGCGTTCGTCGAGAGCGGCTACCACGCCACCTCCGTGCGCGACCTCGCCCGGCGGCTGGGCCAGACGGTGCCCGCGATCTACTACCACTACGAGAACAAGCAGGCGCTGCTGGTCGCCCTGCTGTCCTACTCCATCGAGGACCTCCTCAAGCGCGCCAAGGCCGCCGAGGCCGAGTCGCCCGACGACCCCAAGCGCCGGTTCGAGCTGCTGGTCCGCTGCATGGTCCTCTTCACCGCCCACCGACGCGAGCTGGCCTTCCTCGACGCCGAGATCCGCAGCCTGGAGCCCGCCAACCGCAAGGCGTACGTCGCCATGCGCGACGACCTCGAGGCGATGGTGACCAACGCCGTCGAGGAGGGCATGCGCACCAAGGTCTTCACCAAGGGCGATGCCCACGCCGTCGCCCGGGCGACGATCACGATGGTGCGCGGGATCGCCAACTGGTACCGCACCGACGGCGAGCTCGACCCCGACTCGCTCGCCAAGCTCTACGTCATGTTCGCGCTACGGCTGGCAGGGGCGCACTAGGACGTGTCCCGCTCAGCCGACCAGCTCGCCGCCCAGGCTGGCGTTGAGTGACGCCAGTCCGCGAGAGGTGTGACTCTTCACCGTTCCGGGTTCTGACTCTGGGAGCTACTTGCCCGCGTTGTAGTGCGCCGCGACCTGGGCGGCGCTGAGCACCGAGGTGTAGGTCGCGACCTCGTCGAGGGAGCCGGCGTAGAAGTTGCCGCCGATGGCGCTGCGCCCCAGGTTGAGCGCGGTGCCGGCGCTCAGGGTCGCGGTGCCGCCGGTGCCGGTGGCGACCTGGACGCCGTCGACGTAGAGCACGAGGGCGCCACCGGTCTGTGTCCTGGTGAAGACGACGTGGTGCCAGCTGCCGTCGTTGAGCCCGGCCTGGGACCGGATGGAGACATCGGAGCCGCCGGCGGTCCCGACCCCGGCCACGACCTGGCCGTTGGAGGCGAGCCCGATCCCGAAGTCGTTGGCAACTCCGGTCGCGGAGGCGTCGGCCAGCGCGGCGGCGTTCGACCACTGCACGCCGGTCCCGCCGTTCGACTGCGTCGAGGAGAACCACAGCTCGATGGAGAAGTTGGTGCTCAGGTTGCGGGTCGCGGAGACGTACTGCGTGCTGCCGTTGAACGTCGTCGCGGTGTTCGTGTCGCCGTAGAGGGCGCCGGCGACGCCGCGGGTCGGGGTGCCGACGTAGGTGCCGTTGTTGTTGCCGCCTTGGGTGTCCGCGGCCGAGGTCCCGGTGGTCTCGCCGAGCCGCCAGTAGTCGGTGAGGTTCGCGGTTCCGGTGATCGTGGTGCTGTAGACAGCGGCCCGGCGGACGATGTTGGGGTTGGTGTACGTCGTGGCGTTGCCGACCAGGTCGCTGACGACGTACCGGAACTGGTAGCACGTGTCGAGGGCGATGGCCTGGTTGATCGTGACCGAGGCCGCGTTGGACGTGCTTGTCGCCACCTGGGCGAAGACCCCGAAGGTGCCGCAGACACCGCCGGCAGCGGGCGCGGTCGCCGCCTGGATCACCTTGGTGCCGGCCAGGCCCGAGCCGGTGTCCGAGCCGCGGGTCAGGGTGAGCGCCGCGGTGGTCCCCGTGGTGCGTCCGCCGGTGTAGGCGATGCCGCCACCGGTGGGCGCGCTGTTGTCGGCGGTGAAGGTCACCGCGCGGGTGCCGGAGGTGGATCCGGCGTTGTTGGTGGCGGTGATCGCCTGGGCGCCCGGCGCCGCCGGGTTCGCCGCGGACCACGCGTACGTCGTGACGCCGGCTGCACCGGGTGTGG
>DOWL01000162.1:8863-10644 GCA_003519585.1 Nocardioides sp.
CTGCACCGGGTGTGGACGTCCAGCCGCTGCCCAGCGCCGGGAAGTTGTACGTCGCGATGCCCGACTGCGCGTCCGTGCTGGTGGTCGTCACGGTGACCGAGCCGTTGGTCGCCGTACCCCGGTAGTAGACGGTGCTGCCCGTGGCATAGGTGTTGGTGAGCGCCGAGAAGGTCGCGGCGATCGGCGTGCTCGCCGCGCTCGTGTCCACCTTGATGGCCGGGCTGGCGTAGGTCCGGGTGTTGCCGAGGGTGTCGGCGACGACGTACCGGTAGCGGTAGCAGTTGCCCGACGCGACCGTCTGGGTCAGCGGCGTCGCAGGGTCGGTCGCCACGGCGGCGTACGCACCGAAGGTGCCGCAGCTGCCGGCGGCGAGCGTGGCCGAGGCCCGCTGCAGGACCGCGCCGGTCGCGGCCAGGCCGCTCGGGTCGGTGCCCTTCGACAGCCCGAGCGTGAGCGAGGTGGTGTTGCGGTAGCGGGCGCCGGTGCCGACCAGGTTGGTCCCGTCGACCGAACCGCCGGTGGGACCGTCGGTGTCCTCCGCCGGGTTGGCCAGGCCGTAGTGGTCGGCGATCGTCGTGGCGCTCAGTACGGTCGTGTAGAGCGAGACCTCGTCCAGCCAGCCGTTGAAGTAGCCACCGCTGTTGCTGTCGCCCGGCACGATGATCGCCCCGAGGCCGAAGCCGTAGGCGTCGATCGTGGTCGCCCGGGTCGCGGTCTGGGTGCCGACGAGGGCGCCGTCGACGTACAGGCTCATGGTCCCGGATCCGAAGGTGAGCGCGGCCTGGTGCCACTGGGCGTCGTTGACGGCCGCGGCCAGGGTGAAGGTCTTGTCCTGACCGCTGCCGAAGCCCCACGAGGTCATCGAGGTGCCGCCGGCATTGATCCAGAGCGCGAACTCCTGCGAGGTGGCCCGGTTGCCATAGCCGAACAGCACCTGCCGGCCGGTGCCACTGGTCTTGAACCACAGCTCGATCGACCGAGCGCTCGAGCCCGTCGGGAATCCGGTCGGGGTGGCGTCCTGCACGTAGTCGTCGACCCCGTCGAAGCGGGCTGAGGTGTCGCTGTCACCGGCGAGCACACCCGCCTGGCCGAGCGTGGGGCCGTTGACGTACGTCGCGGCGTTGCTGCCCTTGGAGTCGGCGGCGGGAGGTACGGCGTCGACCGGCCCGATCCGGAAGTCGTCGAGCTGGAGCCCGGTGGCGTCGGTCT
The DNA here is from genome assembly GCA_003519585.1 of Nocardioides sp. Taxonomy (GTDB): domain Bacteria; phylum Actinomycetota; class Actinomycetes; order Propionibacteriales; family Nocardioidaceae; genus Nocardioides. Next base: position 10,073 of record DOWL01000162.1, read on the forward strand.
GCGTGGTCGTGCCCGTCGTCGGACCGAGCATCAGACCGCCGCGGCCGGCCGCGGTGATCGAGCTGCTGGTCGCCGAGATGACCGCGACCCCGTCGACGAGGACCCGGATGGTGGTGCCGGCCAGGTCCAGTCCGACCCGGCGGCTGCTGCCTGCGGGGAACGACTGGGCGAACGCGCCGAGCGTCGTGGAGGTGCCGGAGACCACCGAGAGCAGCGTCCAGGAGCCGGAGTTCTGGTCGTAGCAGGCGGCGTATCCGGTCGCCGCGGACGCGTCGAGGCGTCCGAGGACGCAGGCCTGGTCGTTCGCGACCACCGACTGCGCCACCACGGTGGCCTCGACGCGGTAGTTGGCGGTGAGCGGTACGCCGGAGGCGAGGTAGATCGCGAGCGCAGAGGTGTCTTCCTTGCGGAGCCGGCCGCCGGCGGTGAGCACGGCATCGGCCGTCGCGCTCGGGTGCCGGGTCCAGGTCGCCCCGGTCTCGCCGTCGCGGTCCTGCAGGGCCACGCCCGCCGTACCGGTGAACGAGTCGGAGGCTGTCGCCGCGCTCTCGCCGAGCCGCCAGTAGCTGAGC
>DOWL01000162.1:10730-30113 GCA_003519585.1 Nocardioides sp.
GCCGAGCCGCCAGTAGCTGAGCAGGCCGGTCGTGGCCTGCACCGCGCCGGCGTACCCGAGCTTGGCCACGTTGGCGCTGGTCGCGGTGGTGCTGTTGCCGACCAGGTCGCTGACGACCAGCTGGTACTTGTAGCAGGCACCCGAGGTGAGCGGCCCGTCGGAGTACGGCGAGGCGGCGTTGACCGGTCCGATGTTGGTGAAGGCGCCGAAGGTCCCACAGACGCCGTTCTTGAGCGAGGCGCGCGACCGCTGGAGCTGGGCCGTCGCGGCGTCGCCGGATGTGGTGTAGCTGACCGCCACGCTGCGCCCGGAGCTGTAGCCGTCGGCGTACGTGATGGTCCCGCCGGGGGCGGTGACGTCGTTGAGGAAGTTGAGCGTCGTGGTCCGGGTGTTGCCCTTGGCGTCCTTGGTGGTGACCACCTCGGAGGGGTTCGACGTGGTGCCCGCGGCCCAGGAGAAGACGTTGGAGACGTACGGCCCGCCGGCGGGAGTCGTCACCGTCGAGCCGGTGTGGGTCCAGCCGGTCGTCGTTCCGGTCAGGGCCGCGGTGGCGCTGCTGGCGGGGCCGGAGACGGCGTCGGTCACCGTGTTGGTGATCCGGAAGCTGCCGGCACTCGAGCCGCGGTAGATCAGCGTGTTGCCGGAGAGGGTGGCCGCGCCGGTGACCGACGAGAGGCTCAGCGCGCTGGTCGGGGCGGTGGTGTCGACCAGGGCGGTGGTGCTCTTCGCGCTCTCGGCGCCTTGCCAGTGGGCGCCGATGAGCGGCGTGACCGCGTAGCGCCAGGAGCCTTCGGGCACGCCGGTCTCGATGCAGGTCGTGGCGGTGATCGTGCCGGCACACGAGGCCAGCACGGTCTGCTCGGTCAGGGTCGCGGCGTCGTACCTGCTGAGCTGGTAGCCCGTGACGGCGGCGCCGTCGGCGAGGGTGCTGGCGCTCCAGGAGACGGTGACGTTGGCGCCGGTGACCGACGTGGTCGGAGTGGCTCCGGCGTTGACCGACGTGGCCGCAGCCGCACCGCGGCCGCCGGGTGCCGAGGTGGCCGACCAGTACGCCGCCGCGGGGTCGGCGTCGAGCGCAACCACCGCGAGCGTGGGCATCGACAGTGCGACCAGGGCGGCGGCCAGGCGGCGCATCAGCCTCATGGGGTCGCCACCAGGTGGACGGTGAAGGTGGCGCCCTGGCAGCCGTCGTCGGCGTTGGTGTTGAGCGCCAGTGCGCCCGGGAGGGTGACCGGGAGGGTGGCCCCGGCGGGCAGGGTCCAGCCTGCGCCGCCGTTGGTCTGGGGCGTGTAGGAGAGGCTCTGCTCGTCGCAGTCGGGGTGGCCGGCGTCGACCTCGAAGCCGTCGACACCCTCGTCGGTCGCGAGGTTCAGCGCACCCACGGTGACGGCCGAGACGCCGGGGTTCTGCAGCGTGAGCACCACCGCGGAGGTGCCTCCGGGGTAGAGCGCGGCGCTCGGCGTACCCGGCGTGATGGTGAGGTCGGCCGAGGGGTCCGTGTCCGCGTCGCCGGAACCCGAGCCGTCCGCGCTCCAGTTCGCCACGGCGATGCCCGCCCCGGCGATGACCAGCACCGCCGCGAGGCCCAGACCCGCGATCTTCGTCGTCTTCATCGCAGCGGCTTGGCCTTGAACGAGAGGGACAGTCGCGCGCCCTGGCAGCCGTCCTGGTTGACCGGGAGGTTGCGCATGACCAGCTGCGGCCAGGCCTGTGTCGGCACTCCGAGCGAGGCGAGGGTGCGCTTCCCCTGGGGCAGCCGCAGCTTCGCCTTCATCTGGATGACCGTGAAGTCGGCCTTGGTGCAGGGATGCTGGGCGGTCGCGTTGGGTGCGGTGACCTTCTTGACCTTCACCCTGACCTTGCCCAGCTTCAGGGTGTGAGAGCCCTTGCTGGAGAACGTGAGCGCGATCGGAGAGGCGCCGCCCGGGTAGAGCAGCGTCGTCGCGCCGCCGGTGATGCGCACCCGCCCGGGGGCGATCGAGGCCCGGCTGCTCGGCTCGCCCGCGCGGTCGCGGGCGAGGTCGGAGCCGGCCGGCCCCCACGTGGTGGCCGACCCCGCGCCGAGCGAGGCCAGTGGAAGGCCGACGACCAGGGAGACCACGACGATGTGGTGTCCGATGCCTCTCATGACCGACCTTCCGGGTGTGGGTTCGTTCTGGTGCTGCGGGTGGCGAGGCGGCCCGCCCGGTCGGGCCGCCTGGAGTCGCTAGCTGACCGTGTAGGCGAGGTTGACGGCCGCGCCCTTGCACTGGTCCTGGCTGGTGGCCTTGTTGTTGAACTTGATCGTCGCCCCGCTCCACGAGCCCTGGGCGTTGCCGGCCGGGACGTCGGCGTTCACCGTCATCGCGGCGCCGGTCAGCGTGTAGTCGGTGGCGTCGCAGGTGCCCGCCACCGCGCCAGGTGCCTTGGTGACCGAGGCGATCGAGACGGTCACCGTGTTGACGTGGATCGGCCCGCCGTTGGGGTTGTTGAAGTTCCCGCTCAGGGTCTGGGCAGTGTCCCCGGGGTACATCGCCGTGAGGGTGCCGGTCTGCACGACGGTGATCGCAGCCGGGCTACCGGTCGCTGCCGTGCCGGTGCCGCTGCCGGTGGTGGTCCAGAAGGCGTACGCCGCGCCGCCGCCCACGAGGGCGAGCGCGGTGGCGATGACCGCGACACGGCGGATCCGACGGCGCGGGGCCGTCGTGGGCTCGGGATTGGTGCTCATGCCTCTTCCGTTCTAGGTGGGGATTTGGTACGTGTTCTATGGAAGAGATCGGGCATGTGCGGCCTGAGCGTTGTTACCGATCCGTGGATCTGGTGTTGCCGGACTGGACCGGTTTGGGGCTGATCGACTGGTGGTCACCGCCCGTTCGAGTCACCCGGACCTGGCCCGGACGGGCCAGGAGCACCACCTCGGCCCTAGTCAGGGCTTTCCGTCAGGGCTCGATCAGTCCGGCCCGGATGGCATACCGGGTCAGCTGGGTCCGGTCGCGCATGTCGAGCTTGGCCAGGATGTTGGCGCGGTGCTTCTCCACTGTCTTGATGGAGATCGTCAGCGCTCGTGCGATCTCCTGGGAGGTGAGCCCCTCGGCGATCAGCTTGAGCACCTCGTCCTCGCGCTCGGTGAGGACCTGCGCCCGGACCCGCTCGCCGCGGCGCAGCCGGTCGAGGTGGTCGCGGACCAGCGCGCTCATCGCCCCGGGGTAGATGAACGCCTCGCCGCGTAGCGCAGCCCTGCACGCAGAGACCAGATCCTCGTCGGCGACGGACTTGAGCACGTAGCCGCAGGCACCGACCTTGAGCGATTCGAAGAAGTACTGCTCGTTGTCGTGCATCGAGAGCATCAGGATCTTCGGCGGCTCGCCCCGGCTGCGCCGCCGTCCGATCTCCCGGGCCGCCTGGAGGCCGGTCATCCGCGGCATCGCGATGTCGAGGACCACGAGGTCGACCTGCGACGTACGCGCGCCCTCGACCGCCTCCGCGCCGTCGCTCGCCTCGGCGACCACGGTGAGGTCCGGCTCCTGCTCGAGGATCAGGCGTACGCCGCGGCGTACGAGCGCGTGGTCGTCGGCCAGCAGCAGCCGGGCCGGCGCAGTCATCCGGCGGGCCTGGCTGCTCCGGTGCACGGGACGGCGAGCCGCACCGTCGTGCCCGCCCGCGGCGCGCTGGTGATCCGCAGGTCGCCACCCACCAGCCGGCTCCGCTCCTGCATCCCGCGCAGCCCCGCACCGGAGCGGGCGGGCTCGAACCCGGCGCCGTCGTCGGCGACCTCGAGCACGACGCAGTCCCCGACCCGGAACAGTGACAGCGTGACCCGCTCGGCCCCCGAGTGGCGGGCGGTATTCGTCAGCGCCTCCTGGGCCACCCGGTAGACGACCAGCTCGGTGTCGTGCGGGAGTCCGGGCAGCCCCGGTGCGATCACCCGTTGCACCGCGGCCGAGTGGTGTCGCCCGAAGTCATTGGTCAGGGACGCGAGGGCACTGGTGAGGCCGAGGTCTTCCAGCACGCCGGGGCGCAGCCGCCGGGCCACCCGCCGTACATCGTCGAGTCCGTCGCGGGCGCTCTCCCGCAGCAGCGCCAGCTCGCGACGCTGTACCTCGGGGACCTGCGGCTCCAGCTGCTTGAGCCCGAGCAGGATGACCGTGAGGTGCTGGCCCACCTCGTCGTGCAACTCCTGGGCGATGCGGTGGCGTTCGGCCTCCTGGGCCGCGAGCGCCTTGGCGTTGCTGGCGCTCAGCTCCTCCCGGAGCCGGTCCAGAAGGCGATCCACGGGCGTCAGGCTGGAGCGCAGCAGCAGGGCGTTGGTGAGCAGGATCGCGGCCAGCCCGCCGGCCAGCACCAGCACCTCGGAGCCGACGGTCCGCCGGCTCACGCTCACCGGCCCGAGCACCAGGGCCAGCAGGGCCAGGCACAGCACGGCGCCGTTGATCGCCACCACCTTCCAGTACAAGCGCACGCTGTCAGCCTCCCCGAGCGGCCCAAGGCAGCCCAGGGCTTCTGCCCTGCCGAGGCAGAGATGGGTGGTAGCCCCCATTCAGCGGGCCGCCGCGCTCCCGAAGACTGGAAGAGAGCCAGAGCAGGCGACGGGCAAGCGGCAGGAGGGTGTGATGAACGTGGCGGCGACGATCGGACTCACGCTGGCCCTGCCTGTCGCCTGCTGGCTCGCCACGAGCGTCCGCCGAGTGCCCAGCGGGCAACGGCTCGTCGTCGTCCGAGGCGGCGTGGTCCAGCGGGTCCGCGAGTCCGGGCTGGCCGTCCGCGTGCCCCTGCTGGACAGCTTCGAGGCCGAGCTCTCCGAGCCGCACGAGTTGCCGCTCATGGTGCGGGCGACGACCGCGGACGGCGTCCGGGTCCTGGTCCTCGCCGAGGCCCTGATCTCCCTGCCCGCCCCCCGACCGGCCACGACGTACGCCGATCCGTGGCTCCCGGCCGAGGGGGTGGCGCAGGAGACCATCGCGCGGGTGGTGTCGACCTGGCCGGCCGCCGAGCTGGCGACCGCGGCCGTCGCCGGACAGCGGCCGATCCGGCACGCGGTGTCCGCGGCCGTCGACGAGCATCGGGTGACGCTGCTCGACCTGCGCCTGGTGGAGGTCGACGTCCAGCTCGAGGACCAGCTCGACAGCGGATCTGCGTGACCTGGACGGTCGGGCAGGTCCTCGAGGCCGCGGTCACCGACCACCGGGTGGTCGTCGCGGCGATCGCGATCTTCGCGGTGACCTACGCCTTCATCGCGACCGAGAAGGTGCACCGGGTCGCCGCCGCGCTCGGTGGCGTGGCCGCGATGACGCTGATCGGGCTCGTGGACGCCGACAGCGCGTTCTTCGACCGGGAGACCGGGGTCGACTGGAACGTCATCTTCCTGCTGTTCGGGATGATGGTGATCGTCGGGATCCTCAAGCACACCGGGCTGTTCGAGGCCCTCGCCCTCTGGGCGGCGCGGACCTCGCGGGGCGACCCGCAGCGACTCCTGGCGCTCACGGTGCTGGTCACCGCCGTGCCGTCGCCGATCCTCGACAACGTCACGACCGTGCTCCTGGTGACTCCCGTGATCCTCCAGGTGTGTGCGCGGCTGGGGCTGGCCCCGGCGCCGTACCTCATGACGGTCGTCTTCGCGGCGAACATCGGCGGCATGGCGACCCTGATCGGCGACCCACCGAACATCATCATCGCGAGCCGCGGGGATCTGACCTTCAACGACTTCCTCGTGCACTCGCTGCCGATCACCGTGGTGCTGATCATCGGTCTGGTCGCCCTGTGCCGGTTGCTGTTCCGCCGGCAACTCGACCAGCCGACTCACAACGACGTCGCCGACATCCGGCCAGCGGCGGCGATCACCGACGTACGGCGGCTGGTGCGCTGCCTGGTGGTGCTAGCGCTCGTGATGGTCGCCTTCAGCCTGCACCACACCCTGCATCTCGACCCGTCCATCGTCGCGATGCTCGGCGCCGGCGCCATGGTCGTGGTGTCGGGCGCGACGCCGGAGGAGTTCCTGGCCGAGATCGAGTGGACCACGCTCGCGTTCTTCATGGCCCTGTTCGTGCTCGTCGGCGGGCTGGTCGAGGTCGGCGTGATCGGCGACCTGGGCCGGGTGGCCGCCGACGCGATGGGGGAGCACGAACTGCTCGCCTCGACGGTGCTGCTGTTCGGCTCCGCCGTGGTGGGCGGTTTCGTGGACAACATCCCCTACACCGCGGCCACGGTCCCGATCGTCGACGACATGGTCGCCGCCTCGCCGAACGACAGCTCCAGCAGCCCGCTGTGGTGGTCGTTCGTGCTCGGGGCCGATCTCGGCGGCAACACCACCGCGGTCGCGGCCGGGGCGAACGTCGTGGTCCTGGGGCTGGCGGCCCGGGCCGGGCACCCGATCAGCTTCTGGACCTTCACCCGCTACGGGATCGTCGTGACCGCCTCGTCCCTGGTCGTCGGCTGGATCTACGTTTGGTTGCGCTACTTCGTCTTCTAGGCTCGCGGCATGGACCTACCCCGATGTCGCCCGCCGCTCACTCCTCGTTCGAGGGATGAGCGGCGATGATCGACACGGACACGTTCGCGAACCTTGCTCTCGTGGTGGCCTTCGTGCTCGTCGGCGGAGTCTTCGCGGCCACCGAGATCGCCCTGGTCTCGCTGCGGGAGAGCCAGGTCGACCGGCTTGCGCATCGCGGCGGCCGCGGTGAACGAGTGGCCTCGATCGCCCGGGATCCCAACCGGTTCCTCGCGGCGGTGCAGATCGGCGTCACCCTGGCCGGCTTCTTCTCGGCGGCGTACGGCGCCTCGACCCTGGCGCCGGACGTAGCACCGCATCTGGAGGACCTCGGGCTGGGCGAGGGGACCGCCGATGCGCTGGCGCTGCTGGCGATGACGCTGCTGATCGCCTATCTCTCCCTCGTGCTCGGCGAGCTGGCCCCTAAGCGGCTGGCCCTACAGCGGGCCGAGGGCGTGTCGCTGCTGACCGCGCCGGCGCTGGACCGCTTCGCGACGCTGATGCGGCCGGTGATCTGGCTGCTGTCGGTGTCGACCAACGTCGTGGTGCGGCTGCTCGGCGGCGATCCTTCGGCGAGGTCTGAGGGCGTCAGCCAGGAGGAGTTGCGCGATATCGTCCGGACCCACGAGGAGATCGGAGCCGACCAGCGGCGGATCATCGGCGACGTCTTCGTCGCGGCGACCCGGAGCCTCAAGGAGGTGATGCGTCCCCGCGCCGAGGTCGCGTTCGTCCGGGCCGAGCTGCCCGTGACGGAGGCCGCGCAGTGGACCAAGGCCCGCCCGCATTCGCGCTACCCCGTCATCGGCGAGAGCTTCGACGACGTCACGGGATTCCTCCACGTGCGCGACCTCGTCGGCCTCGCGCCGGACGACCGCCGTACGCTCGGCGAGCTCCAGCGCGAGATCCTCACGCTGCCCTCCACCAATCAGCTGCTGCCCACCGTCGCGCTGCTGCGTGAGTCGGGCATCCACATCGCAGTCGTGGTCGATGAGTACGGCGGCACCGACGGCATCGTCACGCTGGAGGACCTGGTCGAGGAGATCGTCGGCGAGATCCGCGACGAGTACGACCTGGAGCCCACGTTCCAACCGACCTCCGGCGGCGCCATCGAACTCGAGGGCGGACTCAGCGCCGACGACTTCACGGAGCAGACCTCCGTCGAGCTTCCCGACGGCCCCTACGAGACGGTGGCCGGCTTCGTCATCAGCCGGCTCGGCCGGATCCCCGAGGTCGGCGACCACGTCGGCCACGCGGGCTACCAGCTGACCGTGGCCGCCATGGACGGCCGGCGGGTCACCCGCGTCCGGCTCTCGGAGTACGGCGGTGAGGGGCACAGAGGCGAGGGGCACAGCGAAGGGCCCCCACCGGATCGCCGGTGAGAGCCCTCAAGATGCCGAATCGGAGGGCCCGCGTTGGGGTGTGGGCGACGCCGACCGGTCTAGTCAGGCGACTGCGGTGGTGAGCGTTCGAGGTCGTGCCGGAGATCGCGGCCGCGCTGGCGTCCTGCTGCTCGCCCGAGGGCGCGGTGCTCGACGGCCGGGTCCTCGAGGCCGACGGTGGCCCGGTGTGAGCACACCCGCCGTTCGACGGCTGCCCGACGGCGTCACCGCGCTGCTGCGCTCCGACCTGGTCCGGCACACCGACTGACTGTTGGTGGGTGGGTAGCCGCTGCGCGCGGTGCGGCAGTCGGTGCGGGCGCGCGCCTATTCACCGACGGCGCGGTGGTGGTCCGGGATACCGCATCGGCGCAACTCGCTGCTCGGCGGATCGACGGCAACCTCGCCGGCTCCGACCCCGACCCCGAGCCCTCGGGCGTCGGCCTACGCGTGCCTGTCGTCCAGTGCGTCGTTGACCAGCTGGTGGAGCCGCGCACGGATCGGCAGCTGGCCTGCTGGGAACGCCTGCAGCATGAAGATTGCGCCCGCGCCCGCCCTGGGATCGATCCAGAAGTAGCTGCCCGCTATGCCCCCCCAGCCGAAGTCCCCGACCCGTCGGGCGGAGGTCGTCGAGGGCCGAACCTGCGTCGTTCCTCCGTAGGCCTGGCCGACGCCGTCGAAGCCCAGCTCGCTGGCCATGGTCCGGCCGAAGCTCGCGATGTCGCGGTCTCCGGGCAGGTGGTTGCGGACCAGGAGCCGAACGCTGTCCGGGTGGAGCAGCTGCCCGCCGGGGATGGCACCGTAGCCCAGCAACATCTCCATGAACCGGAGATAGTCGTCGGTGGTCGAGACCAGACCTCCGCCACCGAAGTGTCCGGCTCCGGGTTCGAACACGTTCATCCCGACATCGCTGATGGCCCGCAGCGGCGCGGAACCCGCGTCGTACAGCGTTGCGAGGAACTCACGTCGCTCCTCGGGCACCCGGAACCCAGTGTCGGTCATCCCGAGCGGACCGAAGATCTCGCGATCCAGGAACTCGCCGAGGCTGGTGCCCACGACGACCTCGATCACCCGGCCGAGGACGTCGTAGCCCACCGAGTAGTTCCAGCTCGTTCCGGGCTCGAACAACAGGGGGAGCGATGCCCACAGCCGGCACGCGTCGGGTAGGGCGAGTCCGCGGGGCGCCTCGACGTCGTGTCCGGCCGCGCGGTACAGCGCATCCACGGGATGCGCACGGTGGAAGCCGTAGGTCAGGCCCGCCGTGTGCGTGAGCGCGTGGGCCAGAGTGATCGGTGATCTCGGCGGGCGGGTGCGAACGCTCTCGCCATCACCGTCGACGTACACCTCGGTCGCGGCGAACTCGGGCAGGTAGGCCTGGATCGGGTCCTCTAGCGCGAGCAGGCCACGGTCGCGCAGCAGCAGTACTGCGACGGCGACGATGGGCTTCGTCATCGAGTAGATCCTGAACGTCGTCTCCGCATCGACGGCCCGCCGGTCCAGGAGGTCCTGGACCCCACCGTCAGCGCGATGGACGACTCGCCGATCCGAGAGCATGGCCCACGACCAGCCCGCCAGCCTGCCTTCAGTCACCAGTTGGGCGAGGAACCGGTCCACTCGCGCCGCGGCCGGGACGGACGGCCGGTCGGTCCCGCTCCCCGCCACCACATCCGCTCCTGTCGGTCGGCTTCCGTACCCAGGTCCGCTGCTCGGGCCAGCTGCCCGGGCCCGGTTGCTCATCGTGCTCCCCGGTCGGCAGGCCGTCGTGGCCTCGGCGGGACGAAGCCCGAGTACTCGCTGCGCCTCGTACGACGAGGCGGGCCAACGTCTCACGCGGCAGGGTGGTCGACGGGACTCGAGCGCAGGAAGGTGTGGGCAGACGTGTACGACGTGTTCGGCGCGGGACTGTCGATGGAACAGTGGGTGACCGTCATCGACGAGACGTACGACGGCCGACGCAGCGACGTCATCGCCCACGTGGACCGCCGGGCGAAGACCGAGTTCGACGCGATCTTCCTCGGTGGGGGCAGTGCGGGGCGGTTCGGCGCCAGCGTGGTCAGGAGTCTCGGGGGACGGGCGTTGGTCATCGACCGGTGGCCGTTCCTGGGCGGGTCCTGTCCCCACCAGGCCTGCGTGCCCCATCACCTGTTCTCCGAGGCGGCCCGGGAGCTCGATCAGGCGAGGGCGCTCGCCGGCCGGTTGTGGTACCCGAGCTTCGACCCCGGGGCGTCCTCCATCCTCGAGCTCGTCGACCTCTTCCGCGCCAAGCGGAGCGGGCCGCACGCCCACATGAACTGGCAGAGCGCCGAGCAGCTCGGCATCGAGTATCTGCTGAACGCACCGGCCATGGTGATCGACGCGCACACGGTGGAAGCTGCGGGCGAGAGGTACCGCACCCGCAACCTGGTCCTGGGAACCGGCTCCCGGGCGCGCCGGCTGGGGATCGAGGGCGAGGACCTGGCCGGCGTCTTCGACTACGCCTCGCTGATCGAGGATCTCGACTACGAGCCCCAGCGGATCGTCGTCATCGGCGGGTCCAAGGTCGCGGTCGAGTACGGGAGCTTCTTCCGCTCGATGGGCTGTCCCACCACCATCGTGAGCCGCAGCGCGGTCCTGTCCAGCGGAAGCCCGGGCCGGATGGATGACGACCTCCGGGACTACGTGGTCACCGGTATGCGGCAGCGAGATCTCTCGATCCTGGAGGACAGCACGGTCCAGCGCATCGTCGGCGACACCCGAGTACGGGGCGTGGACGTCGTCACGCCCGACGGCGAGCGCCACCTCGAGGCCGATTTCGTCCTGGTGGGTGCCGGCGAGGTGCCGAACACCGAGAGCTTCGACCCGGCCCTGGACCTGGCCCGCGATCCGCTCGGCTGGATCCTCGTCGACGAGCAGATGCGAACCAGCCTCCCGGGGGTGTACGCGGTGGGTGACCTGGTGGGCCCGCCCATGGAGATGTTCAAGTCGCGCCGGAGTGGGGCCACGGCGGCGCGCAACATCATGGGCCTCGAGACGAGGCTCGACGTGAGCGACTACCCGGACTTCCTGCACACGACCTACGAGGTCAGCTGGGCCGGTCTGGGCGAGCGGCAGGCTCGCGAGCGTCTCCGATCCGTGGTGACGATCCAGGTCCCACCACCCGAGCTGAGCCCCCACGAGACGCCGCTGCCGATGGCCGAGGGCTCGATGATCTACGGCTTCACGATGCCCGAGCGCACCGGCTTCCAGAAGTGTGTGATCGACGCCGAAAGCCGCCGGGTCGTGGGCATCCATCATGCCGGGCATGGTGCCAAGAACGCCTTCTCGTACCTGCATCACCTGATGACCCGGCCCGAGGGATTCACGATCGACGAACTGGGCAACCTCAACGAGCTCTACATCAGCCCGGAGTACTTCATCGGGTACGCCCGACTCCGTTCGAGTCAGGCCGACCTGGCCGGAATGTGATGGGCAGGAAGGTGATGCCCGCTACCGGAGACCGGTAGCGGGCATCACTCTGCGAGTCCCCTGCTAGACGGGGTCGGGCCAGACGAAGTCCGGGGTACGTCGTTCGGCCGGTACCTGGATCAACTCGAAGATGGTCCCGAACTCCTCCAGGGTGTCGAAGTAGGCGAACGCGCCGTCCCCGGCGGCGCCGTACCCGTGGCCGGACTGGATCAGCTCGTATCCCGCGTCAAGCATCTCCTGTTTGACGGGCTCCATCTCCGCGACCCGGATCCCGAGGTGCTGGATGCCGTAGCCGTGGACGTCCGTCCACTCGTGGTAGAGGCTCTGCTCGCCGTGCACCTCGATCAGCTCCACCTGGGGGCCCGCTCCGGTCATCGCGATGTCGATGCTGTACGTCGCGGGCTCGCCCCGGTAGGTGAAGTCCTGGACCGTCTCGGGGGTGAAGTGGAAACCGATCCACGGGCCCAGTCCGAGGGCGGCGCTCCACGTCCGGAGCGCCGCCTTGAGATCCGGAACGACGATCCCGATCTGGACGATCTGCCCCTCGGCGAGGAACGGCAGGCGTCGGAAGCCGGCCTGGTCGATGCTCATGCTCGAGCGGCTCACTCGTTCAGAGACTCTGGCCGGTGAGCTCGGCGCGGACGATGTTCGTTCCTGCGACGATGCTCTCGATCTTGCGCTTGGCCACGATGTGCTTGAGCCCGGTCAGCGTGCAGTCGGTGAACACCATGAGCCGCTCGGGCGGCACGACGTCGAGTACCTTGCGGATCCCGGCCGCGACCTGCTCCGGGGACTCGGCATGCAGGTCCTTGCCGTTGATCACGCCGACACCGAAGTGCTTGTCCGCCGGGATCGATGCAATCGCATCGAGGTCGGACTGGTCGAAGCCATGACTCGCCATCTCGTACTGGATGCAGTCGGCGTTGAGATCCCAGAGCCAGGGGAACAGCTTGGGTCCCCGAAGCTCGGTCACCCCGGGCTGGCCCTCCTGCTGTCCGTAGCAGATGTGGATCACCTTGTAGGCATCGATCCCGTCGAGGGCGATGTTGATGGCCTCGACGACCCAGTCGGCGGGGTCGAAGAAGGTGAGCACCTCCGCGAACTGGATCATGTCCACGCCGCGGCTCACCATGTCTCGCAGCTCGAAGTTCAAGGCCCGCGCGAGATCCTTGGACAGGGCGGAGATGTCGCCGCCGTAGTGCTCGTCGGTGATCAGGGCGGCCATCGTCGCCGGACCGACGGCGCACTGGACCTTGGACGGCTTGTCGGTCTGCTCGACGACCGCATCGACGACCGGCTTGAAGATCGGACGCCGCCAACCGATCGGCCCGACAACGGTCGGCTTGTACACCGGGATGTTGTTGAAGTGGCCGGCGCTGATGTTGTCGCCGTACGGGACGAAGCCCTCGAGCCGATCGAGGTAGAAGTGGAAGATCTCACCCTGCTCGTAGTCGCTGTCGCTCTCGTAGTGCTGACAGCCATCGGTGACGATGTCGAGCCCTGCGTCGGTCATGTCCTTCATGGCCAGGGCGACCGCGTTCCGGTACAGGGTGCGATCGCGGAAGCTGGGGAACTCGGGCGAGTCCACGCCGGTCAAGGGGAACACCTTGCCTTCGAGGAACATCGCACGCGGGTAGGAACCGACAATCGTGGTGGGCAGGAGGACTTCCTCGCCGCGAATCTGAACCATGACCACTCCTCGGGGGTCGCACGTTGGAAGGTCGAGTCTGGGTCGACAAGGCGGCCGCGTCATGGTCCGCTGAGACGAAGTGACGTCGCCGCTTCAACCGGCTGAGGGCAAGCTCCGAGCCGCGCGGGACGCGGGCGCCATGCCCGCCACTGCCGCCCAGGTCAAGCCTGGTCGTCACTTCGATCCTCCGGGGACGTAGCCAAAGCCGTCCGGACTTGTGAGCGTCATCACGCCGGGGCGAGCCGCTCGGAGCTGGTGAGCATGCAGGGCATATCGGCACACACCTTTCGACACACCATGCCAAGGAGAGGAACGACGATGGGTCGGTTTGACGGTAAGACGGTGCTCATCACCGGTGGCGCCCGTGGGCAGGGCAGATCGCATGCGTTGGCGTTCGCACGCGAGGGTGCGGACATCGTGGTCACGGACATCGCCAAGCAGGTGTCGACCGTTCCTTACACGATGTCCAGCGAGGCGGACCTGGCTGAGACGGTGGCCCAGGTCGAGGCGCTCGATCAACGCTGCCTGGCCGTCCAGGCCGACGCGCGCGACACCGCGGCCACGAATGCGGCGGTGGGGCAGGCCGTGGACCAGTTCGGAAAGATCGACGTGCTGGTGGTCAACCACGGCCTCCTGTCGTTGTCACCAGTGGCGGACATGTCCGACGAGGTGTGGGACGACGTGATCTCCTCCGACCTCACGGGCGTCTTCAAGGCGGTGCGAGCCGTGATCCCGCACATGGTCGCGCAGAAGAGCGGACGGATCGTGGCGACGGCGTCGATGGCAGGCAGGACCGGGTTGCCGACGGTGGCGCACTACTGTGCCGCGAAGTGGGGAGTGATCGGCTTCGTGAAGTCCGTGGCACGTGAGGTCGCGGCCGACGGCGTAACCGTGAACTGCATCTGTCCCACGAACGTCGACACGGACATGATCCACAATCCCGCGTTCTACGCGCTGTTCGCGCCGGGCGTCGAGAACCCGAGCCGCGACGACGTCATCCCTGGCTTCCAGTCGTTGAACGCGGTCCCGGTGCCGTGGATCGAGGCGATCGACATCTCGAACGCGATGCTGTTCCTGGCTTCGGACGAGGCCCGGTACATCACAGGCGAGGCGCTGCACGTGAGCGCCGGCTGGAACGCCTTTAACGCTGCATGAGCATGGGCAACGGCGCCCGGGGAGCAAGGCTCCCCGGGCACGCCCAACGGATCCTCGCCACCTACGACGTCGTCGCCGCGGCACTGGTGGGCCGCGAGGAACAGTTGCAGTCCGTCCTGGCGGTCCTGGCCGCCGGCCGCAACCTGCTCCTCGAAGGTCCGCCGGGGACCGGCAAGTCGACGCTCCTGCGTGCCGTGGCGGACCACTCGGCCCTCTCGCTGTCCTTCGTCGAGGGCAATGCCGAGATGACGCCCCAGAAGATGATCGGCTACCACGACCCGTCGGCGGTGCTGGCGCACGGCTATCGGGACGAGGACTTCGTGATGGGGCCGCTGCCCCGTGCGATGCACGACGGAGGGCTGCTCTACGTCGAGGAGTTCAACCGCCTGCCGGAGGACACCCTCAACACCCTGTTGACCGCGATGGCCGAGCGAGAGTTGCACATCCCTCGATACGGACTCGTCACCGCGAAGGACACGTTCCGGATCGTGGCCGCGATGAACCCCTTCGACAACGTGGGCACGACTCGGGTGAGCGCCTCGGTCTATGACCGGCTCTGTCGCATGGTCGTGGACTACCAGAGCGAAGCCGAGGAGCTGGAGATCGTCGGCCTCCGGGCCGAACCCGACGTGAACGACGTCCTCACCCTCGCCGTCCGCGTCGTCCGCGAGTCGAGGACGCACCCGCAGGTCCGCTTCGGTTCCTCGGTGCGTGGGGCGATCGACTTCGTGACCGTGGAGAAGTCGCTCCGCCAGCTCACCGGCGCCGAGCCTCTCTCGAGATCGCATCTGGACAAGGTCGGGGAGCTGGCCCTGTCCAGCAAGATCGCCGTCGACGAGGTGTGGAACCGGAGAGCGGAGGACGTGATCCGGCAGCTCATCCACTCGACGGCCGCCGCCCTGGGTCTCCGGTTGCTGTGAGCGCTCGGTCCGGTCTCTCTTCGGTCGGCGGGACCGTTGTCGGACGCTCGGTAGAGCTCGGACTCCTGGACGCCGCCCTGCGCAGCGGTCGACACGTGCTGGTCGTTGGCTCGCACGGTGTCGGCAAGTCGTTCCTCGTGGAGCACGCCTGTTGCGACGCCGGGCTCAGCCCGGAGCGCATCAACGGAGGGGTCGTGTCCACCCTCGGCCAGGTGATCGGGCACCACGATCCGGCTCGGCTGCTGCGACGCGGCTTCGATGGCGAGAGCTTCGTCCCAGGCCCGCTCCTCCGTGCCGTCGTGACGGGGCGACCCCTGTGCATCGATGACGCCGGCGAGCTCCCGTCGAGCGTGCTGGGAGCGCTCGTGACGGTGATGTCCGAGGACGAGCTCACCGTGCCGCGGGTGGGGACGTTCCGGGTCGCCGAGGGGTTCGTCGTCCTGGCGTGCGCGGGGACGGGCGACTCCGGAGCCGAGGCCCTCCCCCTGGGCTTCTTGGACCGGGTTGTCCGGATCGAGGTCGGATACCAGTCGGCGGAGGAGGAGCGGCGCATCGTCGAGGTCTCCTGTCCGGACGCGGATCCCTGGATCCGGGATCGTGCGGTGGACCTGGTGCGGGCCAGCCGGCACCACCCGGAGATCGCCTCGGGGTCGTCGATCAGGGGGGCCGTGGATCTCGTCGCGGTCGCCGGCTGTCTGGCGAACCCGGCGGCGAACCCGGCGGCGAACCCGACCGGGGGCCCGGTCGTATGGGCGGATGCGGATGCACCGGGACGGGCCTGGCTCTCGGCGGTCGGGCTCCGCGCGGCGTACCTGGCACTCTCCTCGAAGATCAGGCTCTGGCCGGACGTGAAGCGCGTCGTCGAACTGGTGCTCAGGGATCTCTGGGCCGACGTGGAGATCACCGCCAGCCGATCGACCGGGACCGCCCGTGGCCACCAGGACCTGCCGCCCTCGTCGATCGTCGGCGCGCCGCTCGGGGACGACCCTGGGCCCCTTGATCCCGAGGGCGGCTGGGACGAGGACCCGGCCGACGAGGGTGCGGACCCGGCCGCGGCGTTCGAGACGGCGAGCCCGACCGCTGTCGTGACCGGGTCCCGACGCCTGGCTGCGCGGGGTCGGACGACGCCGACGGCCAACGCCCCGGCCGCCGCCCCGGCGGACGTCGCGCAGGAGACGGTCGCCGCCTTCTCCGAGCTGGCGCGTGGGTCGGCCCGCCGGCGTGGGCTGGGCAGGGATCGAGCCGCCCCGACGGAGGCGATCGACCTGACCGAGCTGGAGAGGGTCGCCGCCCAGGTCATCGTGCGCCGCGCACGCGAGAGCGCGGCGCCGCTCACAGCACCGGGCGGCAGGCTGGCCACCGTCCGCTACAACTTCAGGTCGGACGACCTCGACCTCGACCGCACCATCGACTCGCTCATCGAAAACCCCCTTCCGGACCATCGCGACCTGTGGGTGCACGACCGGGTGCCGCGCCAGCGCGGGGTGGTCCTGATGCTGGATGTCAGCGGCTCGATGCGCGGACCCCGCCTGGTCGAGGTGGCGACGGCCGCCGTGGCGACGGCGATGGCGGTTCCGGAGGACGAGCTCGCGGTGGTCGCGTTCGGGGACACCGCCGAGATCCTTCACGGCGGCCTGACTTCGATCGCCCCCGCGGACCTGGCCCGACGGATCACCGCGATGCGACCCGCCGGGCTCACCGACCTGGCCGCCGGTCTCCGGATGGGGCGCGGCGCCCTGGCCGAGCTGCGCTCCCAGATCAGGCTCGGTGTGGTGATGACCGACGGGGTGGCCAACGCAGGCCCGGACCCGCTGCCCGTCGCACATACCTTCGACCGGCTGAACGTGTTGGCCACCACCCGGTCGCCCTGGCGGCTGAACGAGTGCCGACGACTCGCGACCGCGGGCGGAGGAGTCTGCGAGACCTATGGAGACGTGTCCCAGCTGCCCACCGCGCTGAGCCGGCTGCTGGCGCCGTGAACCCGTTGCCCGTGCCGACTCGACCCTACGATCAGGAGGACCGATGAACGCAGGGCAGACCCGACCGGACCACCACCACGTCGTCGCCGTGACCGGTGGCGGCTCCGGGATCGGGCTGGCCGTCGCCGAGTACCTGCTCGGCGCGGGCCACAAGGTGGTCTTGTTGGATCGGAACGTCGAGGCGCTGGATGCTCAGGTGGAGCGCCTTCGGGAGGGCACGGACCAGGTCACGGGGGTGGGGTGCGACGTCTCCGACAGCGGGTCCGTGGGCGCGGCGTTCGACGCCGTTCACGCCCGTCACGGCCGCCTCGACGGGCTCGTCAACTCGGCGGGGGTCGCCGTGATGAACCACAGTGGCCGGATCGAGGACGTCAGTGACCAGGCGTGGGCGACAGCGTTGGCGGTCAACCTGACCGGAACCTTCCTCTGCTGTCGGATGGCCGTCCCGCTCATGGAGGCGAGCGGTGGCGGGAGCATTGTGAACGTCGCGTCGACCGCCGCCCTAGTCGCCGAGCCCGGGCTCGAGGCCTACACCGCGGCCAAGGGTGGGGTCGTGGCCCTGACCCGATCGCTCGCGGTGTCCTGCGCGCAGCGTCAGGTCCGCGTCAACGCCGTGTGTCCCGGACTGATCAGGACCCCGATGCTCCACCAGGTCGACCAAGCGTTCTGGGACCAGATGAAAGCGGCGACACCCCTCGAGGTGCCCGGCCCCGAAGGCATCGTCGGGCTGGTCGCCTATCTCCTCGACGAGTCCTCGAGCTACATGACAGGATCCGCCCTCGTGATCGACGGCGGCTTCAGTGCACACTAGATGAGTGGTCGGCGCGTGACCGGTGAGTGGTCGGTGTCACGCCGAGCTGTGTCAACCTGGCACAGTCGTGAGCCCGGGGCGTCGACACGATGGTGTGGCCCTCGCCGATGGGACTGGAGCACTGATATGTCTAACCCGCTGGCACCGAGTGCGGCTCTGCTCGGGCGAGCGCGTCGAGCGCTGCACAGCGGGGAGGCTCTTCCCGTTGACCTCCGCGACACCATCCGCTACTCCTGGATTCGCAGCCGGACCGCAGCGGCTCCGCTCGAACGGATCGAAGCGCCGTACGTCGCGCCGGACGGCTCATCGGATCGACTGGTCCAGGCCGCGGGACCGATCCTCGATCGCTTCGCGCAGCAGTTGGCGGGCACCCACGTCAGCCTCGTTCTCGCCGACCGGTCGGCACGGGTGGTGGGTCGCTGGGCGGCGGACCGGTCCGCCCTCACGAGGCTGTCCCGGCTGTCGATCGACGAGGGGTTCGTGCTGGCGGAGGACGCTGCCGGTACCAACGGGATAGGCACCGCTCTCGAGGAGTTGGCGCCGGTCACGATCTTCGGGGAGGAGCACTACGCCGAGTCCCTCCAACGCCTCGTGTGTGTCGGAGTGCCGATTCGGCATCCACTCACACGGCGGATCGAAGGGGTCCTCGACCTGGCGTGCCCGACTCGTGACTCGACGGGTCTGCTCATGCCGACCGCGCTCGACCTCGGTGCGCAGATCGAGCGGGAGCTCTCGGACCGGTCGCCCCAGCGGGAGCGGGCCGTCTTCGACGAGTTCGTGGCCCGGAGCCGCTCCACCTCGGCGGCGCTGGTCGCCATCAGCGAGCAGTACATGGTGACGAACGCGGCGGCGGCCGAGCTGCTTGAGCCCCGGGATCAGGCGATGCTGTGGGAGCAGGCGAAGGAGTGTGTGCGCTCCGGCCGGGTCGTCGAACGGGCTCTCTCTCTCGCCAGCGGCGACACCATCTCGGCCCGCTGCTCGCCGATCACCATGGGGTCCAGTTCGATCGGCGTCCTGATCGAGGCGGTCACCGATTCGCGCCGCGCCCCAGCCAAGGATCGTGAGGACGAGCGTCACGCGGCTTCGCCGACCGGTGCGACGGTCTCGGCGCGAAGCGTCGCCGGGATCCAGTTCGAGCGCGACCTTGCGGCGCTGCTCCACCAGCAGGTCTCGCGGGTACTGATCCAGGGAGAGGCCGGATCCGGTCGCATGGCGGCCATTCGCCGTCTCCACGCGGGCCTGCGTCCCGACACCGAGTTGGCCATCAAACCAGCCGCGATGGCGCGCGTCCGCGGTCAGCGCGGCTGGCTGACCGCGCTCGAGGGCCTCCTCGCGGACCCCGGCATCACCTGTGCGATCACGGACCTGGAGGACCTCGACGCGCGTGGCCTGCGGGCGCTGGCCAAGATCGCAGACCAGAGCGACGGGTCCGCGCCGTTGCTGCTGACCTCCAGTACGGCGGTCTCGCCGGGGTCGCTGCGGATCTCCAGCACGGTCTTGCGGGTGCCTCCCCTCCGCGAACGCCGCGAGGACATCCCCGACCTC
>DOWL01000162.1:30259-31168 GCA_003519585.1 Nocardioides sp.
CGCCGCGAGGACATCCCCGACCTCGCCTACGCCATGATCCGCGAGCTGGGGAGCCGCGCCCGCATCGGCAATCGAGCCCTGTCGGCACTGATGAATCACGCATGGCCGGGGAACCTCCACGAGCTCCGCTCGGTGCTGGGGTCGGCGGTGGAGGCGGCCGGTGACCGGGATATCGGCCTGGTGGACCTGGGGCCCGAGTTCCGCGGCGGCGTCGACGGTCGCCGTACTCTCAGCCGGATCGAGGCACTCGAGCGAGACGCGATCGTCGGCGCGCTGCGCGAGAGCAACGGCAACCGGGTGCAGGCCGCAGAGGCGCTCGGCATGTCCCGCTCCACGTTGTACCGGCGGCTGAGACTCTTCGGGCTCGACCCCCATCGCACCGTGCTCTGACCCGTGGTCTGACCCGCTCGCCTTTGCTCGAACCCGTGCGTCGGGCGGGTGAACGCCCGGTTTCGGTTGTGTCAAATACGTACGGTTTGCTGAATTCCTTCCTGCCTACGCTCCTCGCGAAGCACACGTCCGGTCTCGGCGAGGAGGTATCGATTGTCCGCGAACGTCGTCGACAGGGCCGTCTCTATCGGACTCGCCTGGACCGCGTCGGCCAACCTCGTCATCTGCCAGGACCCGGTGTTCGGGGTCTTCGAGCTGGTCCACGGATCGGCGGAGGAGGGAACCCTCCAGGTCGCCATCGAGGCGCACGCGCTCGTCGAGCGCATCCTGCAGTCGACCTGTGTGGTGCTGGAGAGCGCCGACGGCCAGGCGGAAATCCTCAGCGACCGTGATCTGGACAGCGACGACAGCGACTGGCTGAGCCAGGTGGGCTCGAGCTTGATCGAGTCGGCGACCACCAAGAGCTTCGCGCGGCAGGTGGTCGACCGTGCACTCTGTCGGATCCTGGGGGCGCGCGTG
>DOWL01000025.1:0-214 GCA_003519585.1 Nocardioides sp.
TCCCATCTGGCCCTCCCGAGAACCCGAAACCGACGCGAACCTAGTCGTGCCACACCAACCCGAGCGATCGTGAGAGCCGACCTGTGCGCGCTCAGTCGAGCCACGCGCGCCGCCGTACGACTTGGTCCCACCTCAGGCGCGCCGGCTGGCCAGGTCGACCACCCCGGGTTGCGGCTCGTCCGGGGGCACCCGCCGACGCCGCCGGGGGCTGTTA
>DOWL01000025.1:314-5268 GCA_003519585.1 Nocardioides sp.
CCCCCCCCGCGGCGCGGGCGCGGGCCGGGTCCACCCCCCCGGGTTGCGGCTCGTCCGGTGGCACCCGCCGACGCCGCCGGGTGCTGTTGGCCCACCAGTCGATCGCCTGCTCGTAGGCCAGGGGTGGCTGCCCGTAGTGCTCCGGCTCACCGGGCCGCAGCACCCGCTCGGTGACCCGGTTGGCCTTCACGGTGATGGCGAACAGCTCCTTGGTGTCGCGGCGGCAACCCACCACCATCCCGTTGAGGTGGTGGTCGAACGTGAAGTGCTCGAAGGCCTCCAGGCCGGTCCGCGCGGCGACCGCGCCGGGCTTGAGCAGGTGCAGGATGAGATAGCGCAGCCACGCGACCGGTTGGTAGAACTTCTCATTCCCGTCGAAGGTCAGGCAACAGCCATCGAGGCACGGCACCCACTGGCAGTAGAGCTGCGGCTGGCCCGACGCCACGGTGTTGTACGTGTCGTAGTCGACCTCGGCACGTTCCTTGTCGCGCACCGCCATCGGGTTGCCTGGTACGGCGTACGGGCCGTCGGACCGTGCGAAGCGGCGCGACATGCTGAAGGCGGTGAGGTATTCGATCTCGTCCTGGTTGAGCAACGGGTCGATGTCGAAGTGGCCGATGAAGTCCGTCGTGTATCCCATGTCGCCGACCCTGCCCCGAATCTCCGCCGCGCGTCGGGCCCTCTCCACAGGCCTGTGGATGGCCGCCGTCGCGACGCCTCGAACTGCGGCAGGGTCGACCCATGACGACCACCGAGACCCGTCTGCACTCCTACGAGGTCCGCGACCCCGCGCAGTTGATCGCGGAGATCAGCGACCAGGCACCACTCGTGATGGGCTCGGCCCATCTCGCCCTGGTCCGCGACGTCTCCAGCGAGCAACGGATCCTGCGCGTCGACCGGCTGCGGGTGCCCGCGGAGATCGTCGACTACCAAGAGGGTCAAGCCGAGCTGAGGCGCGTAGCCGACGCGTGGTCACTGCCGTACGCCGCCGGCCCACCTCGATACACGCCGGTGCTGGTCGTCGTGCGACCGGGCCTCTGCGTGACCGGCCCCAACGAGGGCATGTGGTTCGTCGCGGGTCGCTACGCCAACCTCGGGGGCACGCTGTGGTCGGTCAGGGAGGTGCTCGTCACCGAGCACGGCTGGCTGGACATCACGACCAACGAGGCCGGTCACACACCGCGCGCCAGCAGCCCATAAGCAGGGGGCGATCAGTCCTGCCACATCTCGCGTTCCCTGATCAGCTCGATACGGCGGTCGCTGACGAGGTAGTCCGGGGCGCCCAGGGCCATGGGACCGCCGCCCGGCGCGGCGTACTCGTCCAGCCCGAGAAACCCCCGGAACTGTCGAGAGCGCTGGGAGGCGTTGTCCACGCCGTATGACGCGAGCAGCTCACTGACGGTGAGGGGACGGTACAAGCCGACCGAGTCGTTCGCATGGGCGATCATGTAGGAGATGGCGGCCGCCGACGTGCGCGCTGCAGCTCGGCCTCGGAAGAACTCCGGGTTGGCGAGTGCCACGTCCCGCAGGAGCCGCCGGTTCGCGGTCCGGTGCTCGATGTCGAGCATCGACTCGGCGTTCTCATCGCAGAGGTCGAGGATCTCCTCCAGCTTGGGACGGATCGTCTCGTCGGTGCCCGACCATTCGAAGGGCTCATCAGGGAGCGGCTCGACGTCTCACAGCTCAAGCTCGACCTCACCGCCCACGGCCGCGACGAGCTGCTCCCACGGGTCATGGGCCTCCAGGCCCGTGGGCAACCCCATCGCCATCCGGGCCAGCGCCTCGGCGCCCTGTGCCCGAGGAGTGCGGATCAGTCGCTGGTACTCCGGCTCCCAGCGGTCGACCGACTCCAGCGTCTCAACCAACAGCTCGGTCCGCAGACCGCGCAGCCGGTACGCGTAACGGATGAACGCCCGCAGGAGATCCGGCAGCTTGGTGAGGACCTGGACGCGGTCGACGACCTTGCGGGGCACCCGGTCGAGGAGCAGCAGTTCGACATTGACCGGCGACCAACGCAGCGGGTCCTGGACGTCGTAGGTCGCGCCCAGGGACACAAGAACATCCAGCAGCGCGGCGTGGTCGGGATCGTTGAAGGATCGGCCCTCCGGCGATGCTAGGAACCCGTCCGCGATGGCGTCGAGCTCGTCGTCCGAGGGCATCGTCTCCTCGGGAACACGTCCTCCGGAGGGAAGAAGCGAGACGAGCCACCTGAGCAAGGGCCGACAGGCCGGCCAGGACTCACTCTCCATCGGCGGGAACATGATCGCCTCGATCTCGAGCGCCGCTTCCATCAAGGCCCGCGCGTCCGCGGGGTCCACCGGTTCGAGGGACGTGTCCTCGTCGACCGCGGCCCGGGCCTGTTCGAGGACCGCGTCGAGTGGCGCGTCGATGGTGTAGCCGTCCTTCACGACCGGGCCCAGGTTGTTGTCGACGTACACCACCGCCGTCATCGCGAACCCGTCGGGCAACCGTACGTCGAGGAAGTAGTTCTCACCGTCCCTCAACACGTGTCGCATCTCGACCACCTGCTCGATCCGGACCTCGGACAGACGGGTGACCCACGCCGGAAGGCGTTGCTGGCGCTCGCGGAGCGTACGGCGGATCCGAGCGACCAGCACGTCGTCGCTCGAGACGGCAGCGAAGACGTGCAGGAGCGCCGTGGTCGCGGCCAGGTCGACGAACTCGAACGTCTCCGCCAGGTCGGCGAGGGTGATGCGCTCCTCCGAGCTTCCCATCGGCCCGCGCGGCTCCTCGGCGCCGGCCATGATGCTCGACACCAGGTCGAGGAACTCCACCGGATGGCCCTCGTACAAGGTGTGGTTGACCATCCGCATGAGCTCTTGGTCTTCGGCATCGCCCGCGGGTTGCTCCACATGTCGGCGGACGATCGTGGGCCGTCGGGGATTGCGCCGGTGGTCAGCCCGCTTCTTCTTCGCCACGAGAGTCGACGCTACCGATGCCTCCCCTACCGGGCGAGAAGGGGTTGGGCGGGCTGCGCGCTCGTCCTACTTGCGGTGCTTGCCGCCGCCGCGCATCGCGCGGCCGACCGCCTGGGCGGCGGCCTCGACCTCGTCACGCTCGAGCCGGTCGCGCTTGAAGACCAGCGTGTCGGCGAGGTTGACGATCCCGCAGACGCTCACGCCGCGGATCCAGGAGTCCTCCGGCTGGTCGCCGGTCAGGCACAGGACGGCGTGCACCTCATCGCGGCGTACGTCGGACAGCTCAGCCACCCCGTGCGCGGCGGCCATCAGCTTCATCAGCTCCTTCGCGCGAGCCTTCTCCCGCTCGTGCCGGCGCCCGCAGGCGATCACGAACACGCCGGGTGGCCCCACGACCACGAAATCCACACGCGGACCCTTGACCTCACGCCGGGTGTCGATGACCTTCCAGTCGTCGAACGGCAGATCGGCAAGGGCACGCTCGATCACCACGTCGACTTCGGCGGGTGCGAGCTGGGCCATCTGATGTTTCTCCTCGGTAATACCAATCGGTGCACGCCGAGCCTAGGCGGGTCGAGCAACCGCCGCAGGCGAAGTGCACAACCCCAGGGGACCGGTGTGGTCCGGCTCACCAGATCGACCCGACGACGGGCTCGGAGCGCCGCGCTCCCGGCCGTCGGCGTATCAGGATCCGCCCGGCGCGCTCTCCTCTGACAGACATCCCGACGAGAGGATCCCGCCATGGTCGACGACCGGCTCACCCGCGCCCAGACCTCCGAACTGCGCGCCGTACTGCGCCCGTTGCGGCTCGACATCGACATCGACGACCTCGTCGCCCATGAGCTCCGGCCCGAGCGGCTCGAGGGCATCGTGACCAGCAAGGGGCTGGAGGAGGGACGCCTCGACTTCCACCTGCCGATCCGTCCGATCCCGCACCAGCTGGACGTGAACGGGTTCCGGTCGGACCTGCATGACGCACTCAAGGACAAGGTCGCGGGCTACTCCATGGAGCTGCGTCAACACGGCATGCGGGTCACGAGCCGCAACCATGGCTGGGCGAAGACCTCGGACGACGGCGGACAGCGCTGGACGACCGGCGTACGGATGCACGTCGCCAGCGTCAGCAAGCTCCTCACGGCTTTCGCGATGACCAAGGTGCTGGCCGCGCACGGCATCTCGCCCGACGCGAAGATCAGTGCGTACTTGCCGCGGTACTGGAGCAAGGGCGACCACGTCTCGGACATCACCTATCGGCAGCTGATGACGCACCGGTCCGGCTTCGACGTGCCGGGCAGCGCCTCCGACTTCTCGACCATGAAGGCGCACGTCGCCGCCGGCGTCGCGAGCACGGGCGGCTACCACTACGAGAACATGAACTTCGGGCTCTGCCGCCTGCTCATCGCCACGATCACCGGAGCGGTACCGGTCGACGCGCGGTTCCAGATCCTGTTCATCCCCGAGGACGTCATCTGGGACTACGTCGCGACGACGGCGTACGCCGAGTTCGTCCGCACTCATCTCTTCGAGCCCGCCTGCGTCACCGGACCGACGCACACCCATCCGGGCAGCGACGCGCTCGCCTACGACATGCCGGTCGGTTCCGGCTGGGACTCCGGCGACCTCACGTCGATGGCGGGGGGCGCGGGCTGGCACTGCTCGGTCGCCGACCTGCTCGCCGTGATGAACGACGTCCGCCGGGTCGGCAACATCCTGACGCCCGCGCAGACGCAGCAGCTACTCGACGACTCCTTCGGGATCGACCTGACCCTCACCACGGCCGCCGGGGTCCTCTACAACAAGAACGGCCTATGGCGCGACGGGTCGGGCCGCACCGAACAGTCGCTGGCCTACTTCCTACCCGAGGACATGGAGCTCGTGGTGCTGGCGAACTCACCGATCGGCACCGCCGACGAGTTCTTCCGGGATGTCGTCACCGACGTGTACGTCGCCAACCTCCGCCCGGTCATCGATCTTTCCTTCGTGACCGAGCGGGACCACGTGACCCACCCGTGACC
>DOWL01000025.1:5331-11476 GCA_003519585.1 Nocardioides sp.
ACCCACCCGTGACCCACCCGTGACGCGCTGAGCGCCGGGTCGCGGATCCCGGCCGCCGACCCGATTTGTGCAGCAAATTCGCTCGTGGGCGACGAATTTGCTGCACAAATCACGCTCCGGGTAGCGCGTGCGGCCAGGTTCAATGAGATTGGCTCGGGAATGAGCCGCTTCATCGCTCGGTGGACGCCTGCGTCAATCCTCCCGATAACCCGATCGAGTCTGGGCTGAGCACCACGATGGCGGCCACCCCCCGGGTGGCCGCCATCGTGGCTCTGTCGACGTACGTCGCGCTCAGCTGCAGCCGCTGGTGCTGCCGCAGCCCTCGCAGACGTAGCAGGAGCCGGCCGGACGCATCTTGGTGCCGCAGGTCATGCAGAGCGGGCTGTCGACTGCGGTGCCGGTGATCTGCTCGAGCAGCTCGGCGGAGGTGTGGGCCACCTTGGCGGGCTCGACGACCTCGGCTTCCACCACGTCCTCGACCACGCCGTCGAGCACGTCCTCGACCACTGGAGAGCTGAGGTCGCCCACGACCTCGGAGGCGGAGCCGACCTCGGCGAGCGGCTCGTAGGAGCCGGTCTCGAGGTAGCGCTGGCGCTCGTCCGCGGAGAAGATGCCCATCGCTTCGCGGGTCTCGAAGGGCAGGTAGTCCAGGGCGAGGCGCCGGAAGATGTAGTCCATGATCGACTTGGACATCCGGACGTCGGCGTCGTCGGTGAGTCCGGCGGGCTCGAAGCTCAGGTTCGTGAACTTGGAGACGTAGGTCTCGAGCGGAACGCCGTACTGGAGGCCGATCGAGACCGCGATCGAGAAGGCGTCCATCACGCCGGCCAGGGTCGAGCCCTGCTTGCCGAGCTTGAGGAACACCTCACCGAGCTCACCGTCGTCGTGGGCACCCGAGGTCATGTAGCCCTCTGCGCCACCGACCGTGAACGACGTGGTGCGCGACGTGCGGGACTTGGGCAGCCGCTTGCGGAACGGCTTGTGGACCTCGACGACCTTGGTCTCCACCACGGCGTCGCTGACGGTGGCGATGCCTTGGTCCTTCTTGGCGGAGTCGGACTTACCGTCGGAGAGCGGCTGGCCGACCTTGCAGTTGTCGCGATAGATCGCGGTGGCCTTGAGGCCGAGCTTCCACGACTGGAGGTAGACCTCCTCGATCTCCTCAACCGTGGCGGACTCGGGCAGGTTGACGGTCTTGGAGATCGCGCCCGAGAGGAACGGCTGGCAGGCCGCCATCATCCGGACGTGGCCCATCGGCTTGAGCGAGCGGGCGCCCATCGCGGTGTCGAAGACCTCGTAGTGCTCCTGGCGGAGGCCGGGGGCGTCGATGACGTGGCCGTTATCGGCGATGAAGGCGACGATCGCCTCGACCTGCTCGTCGACGTAGCCCAGCTTGCGCAGCGCCCGCGGGATCGTCTGGTTGACGATCTGCATGGAGCCGCCGCCGACCAGCTTCTTGAACTTGACCAGCGAGAAGTCCGGCTCGATGCCGGTGGTGTCGCAGTCCATCATGAAGCCGATGGTGCCGGTGGGCGCGAGGACCGAGGCCTGGGCGTTGCGGAACCCGTTGGTCTTGCCGAGCTCGACCACCTGCGCCCACTCAGTCGTGGCCAGCTTGTGGACCTGCTGGTCGGCGATCGCCAGGGTGCGGACCGTGTCGTTGGCGGCCTGGTGCTTGCGCATCACCCGCTGGTGCGCCTCGGCGTTGCGGGCGTAGCCGGCGTAGGGGCCGACCACCGAAGCGAGCTCGGCGGAACGGCGGTAAGAGGTGCCGGTCATCAACGAGGTGATCGCGGCGGCCATCGAGCGGCCGCCGTCGCTGTCGTAGCCGAGGCCCATCGCCATCAGCAGCGCGCCGAGGTTGGCGTAGCCGATGCCGAGCTGGCGGTAGTCAACGGTGGTCTTGCCGATCGCCTCGGTCGGGAAGTCCGCGAAGCAGATCGAGATGTCCATCGCGGTGATGATCAGCTCGACCGCCTGGGCGAACCGCTCGGCGTCGAAGGTGTCGTCGTCCTTGAGGAACTTGAGCAGGTTGAGCGAGGCGAGGTTGCACGAGGAGTTGTCGAGCGACATGTATTCAGAGCACGGGTTGGACGCGGTGATCCGGCCGGTCTCGGGGTTGGTGTGCCAGTCGTTGATCGTGTCGTCGTATTGAAGCCCCGGGTCGGCGCACTCCCACGCCGCCTGGCTGATCTTGCGGAACAGCTCACGGGCATCGACGGTCTCGACGACCGAGCCGTCCATCCGAGAGGTCAGACCGAACGACGTGCCGTCCTCGACCGCACGCATGAACTCATCGCTCACGCGGACGGAGTTGTTGGCGTTCTGGTATTGCACGCTGGTGATGTCGGCGCCGCCGAGATCCATGTCGAAACCGGCGTCGCGCAGCGCGCGGATCTTGTCCTCCTCGCGCGCCTTGGTCATCACGAACTCCTCGATGTCGGGGTGGTTGACATCGAGGACGACCATCTTCGCCGCGCGACGGGTGGCGCCTCCGGACTTGATGGTGCCGGCGGACGCGTCGGCCCCACGCATGAAGGAGACCGGGCCGGAGGCGGTGCCGCCCGAGGAGAGCAGCTCCTTGGAGGAGCGGATCCGGGAGAGGTTGAGGCCGGCGCCGGAGCCGCCCTTGAAGATGAACCCCTCCTCCTTGTACCAGTTGAGGATCGAGTCCATCGAGTCGTCGACGGAGAGGATGAAACAGGCGGAGACCTGCTGCGGGGACTGGGTGCCGACGTTGAACCAGACGGGGCTGTTGAAGGAGAAGTACTGGTGGACCAGCAGCCAGGTCAGCTCGTGCTCGAACAGCTCCGCGTCGGCCGGAGTCGCGAAGTAGCCATGGTCCTCGCCACCCTTGCGGTAGGTCTTGACGACCCGGTCGATGAGCTGGCGCAGACCGGTCTCGCGGGCCTGGGTGCCGAGCGCGCCGCGGAAGTACTTCGTGGTGACGATGGTGGAGGCGTTGACCGACCAGAAGTCGGGGAACTCCACGCCGCGCTGCTCGAAGACGGTCTCGCCGGTCTTCCAGTTGGTCTGGACCACGTCGCGGCGCTCCCAGGTGATCTCGTCGTAGGGGTGCACACCCTCGGTGCTGAACCGTCGCGTCAGCGACAGTCCGCTGGCTGCGGACCTGCCCGCCGACTTCTGGTTGGCCCCGCTCACCGTCTCGGTCATGCTGTGTCTCCCTGGGTCCCGTCTCGTCATGGTCGTCATGCCTGTCAAGGTCGTGATGCACCTTGGTGTGCCCGGTACGCCGCTTCCCCACGACGTACCGGGCAGTCTGTGGTCAGCCGCTCTCGGCTGAGGTGGGCTCGAGCACCGCGCTCTCGAGCGTTGGGCCGTCGATGAGGGCCGCCAACTGCTCCGCGCGATGCTTGCGCAGGCTCGCGATCTCGATCTCGAAGTCCTCGGCGGACTCGAACTGCTTGTAGACCGCGGCGAAGCGGAGGTAGGCGACCTCGTCGAGCTCACGCAATGGCTCGAGGATCGCCATCCCGACCTCGTGGGAGGCGAACTCCGCCTGACCCGCGCCGCGCAGCGTCTCCTCGACGGCCTGCCCCAACCGGGCCAGGTCGTCTTCGGTGAGTGGCCGGCCCTTGCACGCCTTCCGGACCCCGGCGATCGCCTTGTCGCGATCGAAGGCCTCCGTGGCGCCCGAGCGCTTGACCACGGTCATCTGCATCAGCTCGAGTGTGGTGAACCGCTGCTCGCAGGACTGGCAGCATCGGCGGCGGCGGATCGAGCAGCCGTCTTCGGCGACTCGGGAGTCGAGGACCTTGGTGTCGGTGTGCCGGCAGTAGGGGCAGTGCATCGCGGTCCTCCTCTGCGGCGCTGATGGGGGTGGGTGGGCACGCCTAGCACACCCCGGTGTGGGGTGTGGATAAGCCGGGCCTCGCTGTGTAGAACAACGTGGAGCGTGTGGGTCATCCACATCCCCCTGGGGATGATCCGGTCCCTTGCTGGGGACTAGATGTGGATAACTACACCGTTGTAACTACTAGATCTTGTGGTAACCGTACGCTGGCCCCGGACGAGGCGCAAGACCGTGGACGAGTCATTTTGGCTGGACCTCGCTGGCCGCCGCTCGGACCGCGTTTGCCCAGGTCAGCGGGGGGTGCGCGGCTCGCCCGAGGTAGAGCGACCGGCGTGTCGGCGTCCGGATCCGCTGTAGTCAGCGTGGTCTCGCAGCGCCCTTCTCAACCCAGGTCAGCCCAAGGTCAGCCCAAGGTCAGCCGGTCTCCGAGGCCTGCCGGCGCTCACCGTCCAACTCCAAGGAGAACCACACCGTGGTGCCGACCGCGTCCCGCTCGGAGCCCCACCGATCGGCCAGCGCATCGACGAGTTGCAGCCCCCGGCCATGGACCCTCAGCGGGTCGGGATCGGCATCCGGAGCGGCGACCAGGGCTGCGTCAGACGCCGGGCCACCCCGGTCGCGGACCGCCACCGTGAGTGCGGTGTCGAGAGTGGCCCGCAGTTCGCAGCGAGTGCCGGCGTGGACGATCGCATTGGTGACCAGTTCGGAGAGACAGAGCTGAGCCGTCTCGGCCAGGTCGCTCGACACCTCGGCGTCCGCGAGGAAGTCCCGAAGGAACTGCCGGGCCTCACCCGCGGCCCGCGGGTCGTCGGAGAGGACGACCCGAGCCGCGAGGGTCTCGTCGTTGAGTGGCGACTCCTCGTCGTCGCGTACGTCCACGCCGCGGACGCGGACCCGTCGTACGGCGTCCGCGGCGCGGCGGGCGGTCGCCTCGAGCAGTCGGCGCTGGGTCTCGTCGAAGGCCCACCCCTCGCCGAGGAAGACGATCAGCCCGCCGATAGGCGAGCCGATGCCGGGTAGCGGGACGGCGGCCACCGCGCGCACGTCCTCAGGCTGACCAGCCACGAAGTCGTCGAAGCGAGGGGCGAGTTCCTCCCGCGCGGCCAGGACCGGCTCACCCGTGCGGACCACGAGGGTGAGCGGCACGTCGTCATAGGCGTCGATGTGGCACCAGTCGACGCCGCCGTCGTCGGACCGGTCGCTGGCGGTGAACCGGAGCCGCCGCCCACCGCCCTCGGACAGGGCGAACCCCACCCGTCGCACACCCGGCAGCGCGGCGATATCAGTCAGCAGGCTGCTGGCGATCTCGTCGATGCCCGCGGCCCCCACCAGGGCAAACCCGAGCCGCGACAGGTGTCCCAGTGGCGCCCGAGGCTCGGACGGCGGGGCCGTCGGTGCGTCTGGCACCGTTCCACGATAGGCCCATCACGGGGCCGCGCGCCCTACCCCGCCCGCTGGTCTGGGCACGTCACAATGACGCAGTGGCTGGCGAAGCGGGCACTCGCGGCGGGACTCGGCGCGCGCCCAAGCCCAAACGCCAGTTCCGGCCGCGGCTGCTGCTGCTCGGGCTCGGCGCCCTGGCCGCGCTCGTGGTGTGGGGCCTCCTGGTCTGGGTCGCGATCGACTCCGGGCGCTCCGCGCGCGGCGGCGACTCGAGCCGGTGGGCCTACCTGGCGGTCGCCTCGATCGGTGCGGTCGCCTGCCTGTTCCTCTGCCTGTTCCTGGTCACCACCCTGCTCCGGAAGATCGGCATCCTCGACGAACCGCAGCCCAAGCCGCGATCCAGCGCCGGCCCACACCGGCACTGAGCTGCCCTGAGCTGCCCTGAGTTGAGGTGCGTCAGCGATCGGCCAGCCGGCGCACGAACTTCAGCCCCGACCAGGTCTCGTCGACCGCAGCCACCTTGACGTCCACGAAGCCGAGCTCCAGCCCCAGGTCGCGGACCCGGTTCTCGTCGAGATCGCTGACCACGCCGTCGGGATTGCGGCGGGAGCGCTGGGCCGCCTTCTTGGGCCAGCAGACCCAGACCATGCCCGCGGTGGAGGTGCGCTCGAACAGCGTCGGCAGCCGACGCGCCAGCCCGTCGTACGTCGTCTGAAACGTCAGCGTGACATCGACCGAGCGGGGCAGCCGGCGTATCACGTGTGCGCCCGCCGCGTCGGAGTCGTCGAGAGCGAGGTCGAACCCGACCGGAGCCTGGTCGAGGAAGACGACGTGCTCACCCTTGACGCCGATCTTGCGCACCAGCGGAGTGCCGGAGTAGCCAGCCACGCCGCTCATGCTCCCATCTCCGGCCCGATGATCGGCTCGCGAAGAGACCGCAGGGGCGGG
>DOWL01000025.1:11632-12400 GCA_003519585.1 Nocardioides sp.
CCGCAGGGGCGGAGCCAGTCGGCTCCGCCCCTGTCTTCCCCGGCCCGCCAGCCGGGGTCGAGGCGGCTGACGAAGTCTGTCTGCAGCGCTCACGGGGAGCGCCGGCTGGCTCAGCCAGCGGGCACCACGAGCCGCTGGCCGGCCCGCAGCGTCGAGCTCTCGAGGGCGTTGAGCCGCTCGATCTGCTCCATCATCGCCCGCACGTCACCGTCCGCGGCGACCTCGGAGGCGATCCCCCAGAGGGTGTCTCCACTGTGGACCTGGACGATCCGAGTCGGCTCAGGGGTGCCAGGCGACTGCGTGGCGACCGACCCGGCGGCAGTCACGAAGACCCCGATCGCGAAGGCCACCACCAGCGCGGCGACGACGACCACGATGCGGCCCCGACGAGTCAGCCGCACCGACGAACGGCGCTTGGTCGCGGCACGGGCGGCCGGACGAGCCGGGCTGAACATGGTGTCGAGCGTCATCGTGGTCATCGGGACTCCTGGGGAAGGTGGCCGTGCGGGCCTGAGGTCAACTGCTGGATCAAGTTGTAGAGGTGGCCACCGACAGTCGCCCGGCGGTGGCACTTCGATCACACGTTCGATCGAACATGTGTACGAGGTTAGAGCACCTGTTCGAACGATTTCAAACATCTGTTCGAACGGGCGTGCCGAGAGCCTGGCCACACGCCCGTTCGAACAGATGTTTGAATCCGGGCCTGGGCCCCCGCTACGGTTCGCCTCATGGCGCAGACGAGCGATCGCCCACGAGGCAACGCCGCGG
>DOWL01000128.1 GCA_003519585.1 Nocardioides sp.
GTCCTCGACTGCATCGCCTCGGGCGCACTCTGGGTGGACATGACCGACCTTGGCGTCGACGTCCTGCTCAGCGCGCCCCAGAAGGGGTGGAGCGGTTCGCCCTGCGCGGGCTACGTCATGCTCGGCGAGGCCGGGCGCGAGCAGGTGCTGGCGACCACCTCGACCAGCTTCGCGGTCGACCTCCAGAAGTGGCTGACGATCACCGAGGCCTATGTCGACGGGCAGACGCCGTACCACGCCACGATGCCGACCGACACGCTCGCGCACGACGCCGCCCTCATGCTCGAGACCCGAGCGGCCGGCCTCGACACGTTGCGCGAGGCGCAGGCCGACCTCGGCCGCCGGGTCCGCGGCCTGCTGGCCGAGCGCGGCTTCCCGTCAGTCGCGGCAGACGGATTCGCGGCGCCCAGCGTCGTGGTGGCCTACACCGACGATCCAGACATCCGCAGCGGCGCGAAGCTCAAGCAACGCGGCCTCCAGGTCGCCGCCGGCGTACCCCTGATGTGTGGCGAGCGCGACGACTACTCCACCTTCCGGGTGGGTCTGTTCGGCCTCGACAAGCTCGGCGACGTGGACGGCACGGTGGCCCGCCTCGAAGCCCACCTCGGTGAGTGACGCGATGGAGCCCGAGGCCGGGTCGATCGGCGACTGGCTCGGCCAGGACCCGAGCGATCCCCAGGAGGTCGCCCAGCGGTACGACGACTGGGCGCGCAACTACGACGAGGACCTCGCGTCCTGGTCCTACCAAGCGCCGCTCGTCGTCGCCGATACCGTCGTCGCCCGGCACCCGGAGGCCACCTCGATCCTGGACGTCGGCTGCGGCACCGGGCTCGTGGGGCAGGCGCTCCGGGCTCGGGGATTCACCGGCCGGCTCCGCGGGCTCGACATCTCGACGGCCTCGCTGGCGATCGCCGAGCAGGGCGGTGCGTACGACTCGCTCGACACGGCCGATCTGCAGCAGCGGCTTCCCGTCGACGACGACAGCGTCGATGCCGTCGTATGCGTGGGCGTGATGACCTACCTCCCCGAGGTCGAGGCGGTCTGGCGCGAGTTCGCCCGGGTCACGCGACCGGGTGGAGTCGTGGTCGTGACGCAGCGCGAGGACCTCTGGGCCGAACGCTCCTGCCCGGCCGTGATCGAGCGACTCCAGGACGAAGGAGTGTGGGCGCCGCTCGACGTGACGGGGCCCGCGCCCTATCTCCCGGAAGGGTACGGCGGGACCGACGCGGTCGCCTGCTACTACCTCACCGCGCGCGTGGGCTGACGCGCAGCACCACATCGGGAGCGATCCCACGGAGTGGCGCGTCAGGGGACGGTGACGGATCTGCGCGATGCTGGGCCCAGCCCCATCCAGCCGAGAGGCCCGTTCGTGAGCAAGCCGACTGTGCTCGTCGTCGACGACGACCTCGACATCCTCGACCTGGTCCAGCTCGCGCTCGAGAACCTGCATGGCTGGAACGTGCTCACCGCCGACGGCGGCTCGGCGGCGATCGAGCTGTGCCGCGAGCACCAGCCCGACGTCGTACTCCTCGACATCATGATGCCGACCATGGACGGGCTCCAGGCCTACGAACACCTGCAGGCCGACCCGGCGACCAGCAGCATCCCTGTCATCCTGTTCACGGCCAAGGGCCGCGCGGGGATGTGGCGCTCGGCGGACACCTCCGGCATCCGCGGCATGATCCCCAAGCCGTACGACCCCATGGGCCTCGGCGGGCAGATCGTGGAGATCCTCGGTTGGCAGGACAGCGACTGGGACGCTCGCTGAGCCTCCCCTCCTACGCCGCTCCACTGGCCGTGAAACCGGGGTGAAGGCGGAGCGAAGCCCTGGTGAAAGCGAGCCTTCCTAGCGTCAGCGGTGCGCTCGGTGTTCGAGCGCCGCTCGACAGGAGGCTCGCCATGACCACCACATCGCTCCCTGCCGCCACCGCGGCCCGGACCTACACCTCGCTCCGCGCGGCGTGGATCCCGCTCGCCGCTCTATGTCTGGCGTTCTTCGTCGAGATGGTGGACAACACGCTGCTCTCGATCGCGCTGCCGACGATCGGTCGCGACCTGGGCAGCGGCACCACCTCGCTGCAGTGGGTCACCGGCGCATACTCGCTCACCTTCGGAGGGCTCCTGCTCACCGCCGGCTCGATCGCCGACCGGTTCGGCCGCCGCCGGGTGCTGCAGATCGGGCTCGCCGTGTTCGGACTCCTGAGTCTGTGCGTCGTCTTCGTCTCCACCTCGGGCGAGCTCATCGCGCTGCGTGCCGGCCTCGGCATCGCGGCCGCCGCGATGGCGCCGATCACCAACTCCCTGGTCTTCCGGCTCTTCGACGACCAGGCACTGCGGATGCGCGCGATGACCGTGATGATCGTGGTCGGCATGTCCGGGTTCATCCTCGGCCCGCTCCTCGGCGGCACCGCCCTGGCCCACGTCCGGTGGGAGTGGCTGCTGCTCGTCAACGCGCCGATCGCGCTGATCGCGTGCATCGGCGTACGGCTCGGCGTCGCCGCCGACCGCCCGGAGGACCTGACGAACGACGCACTCGACCTGCCCGGCGCGGCGCTCAGCATCACGACCATCGGCCTGGCCTGCTGGTCGCTGACCAGCGGCGTCGAATACGGCTGGACCTCGCTCGCCACCCTCTGCTCGATCGTCGGCGCCGTGCTCACCGGGGTGGCCTTCGTCTGGCACGAGCGCCGCAGCAGCGCGCCGATGCTGGACCTGCGGCTGTTCTCCACGGGCACCGTCCGCGGTGCTGCCATCGCTCAGGTCGGCACCTCGATCGCGATGGCCGGCGTGATGTTCGGACTGATCCTGCACTTCCAGTACGCCTACGGCTGGAGCCCGGTGAAGGCGGGACTCGCGAACCTCCCGATGATCGTGACGATGCTGGCGGCGACGCCGTTCTCCGAGTGGCTGGCCCGCCGGTTCGGGCACCGGATCGCCTGCCTGGTCGGCGCCGGCTTCCTCGCCGGATCCTTGGCCGGCCTCTCGTGGGCCGTCGGGCAGGGGTACGCCGCCATCGCCGTCTGCATGGTCCTGATGACCATCGGGCTGCGCACCGTCATGACCATCTGTGCCGTGGCCCTGGTCTGCGCGATGCCCGCCAACCGCACCTCGATCGGCGCCGCGCTCAACGACACCGCCCAGGAGGTCGGCACCAGCGTCGGCACCGCCCTCATCGGCACCATGATCGCCGCGCTCGTCACCACCCGACTCCCCGCCGGCGTGTGGAGCAGCGACCTCGTCTCCACCTTCTTCCACGGCGAGCAGATCACCTACGCCGTGCTCGCGGTCGTCGTCGGCCTGATCGCCGGCATCGGCGCGCTCACGCTCACCGACTCACGGACTACCGAAGAGCCGGTCTGACTGGAGAGTCACGCCGGCGTCACGCTCACCCCCGCGCATCGATCCGTGAGCGAGTGCGGCCGATCGGTGGTTGAGCCCGGAGGCGCCCCAGCGCCGACGGAGTCGAAACCCCGGCAAGGAAGGCACCCGCTCAACCGTCGCTGGTCGAGCCTGTCGAGACCTCCGCGCGCTGAGTCGATGTCTCGTGCACGCTGGTCCGGAAACCCTCGCGTCTCGC
Organism: Nocardioides sp.; assembly: GCA_003519585.1. Taxonomy (GTDB): domain Bacteria; phylum Actinomycetota; class Actinomycetes; order Propionibacteriales; family Nocardioidaceae; genus Nocardioides. The sequence continues at coordinate 3,578 of DOWL01000128.1, forward strand.
GAGCACGTACCGTCTGGCGATACTGCTCCCAGTCACCATTGCTCGACCGTTTCCGCCGTGAAAGTGGGAGACCCCGCAAAGAGGTTGGCTGGGGGACGGGGCATCACCGCGAGGTTCAAGATCACGAGATGCGCCCAACGGTTGCCGCTTCGGGAATGCTTCCAGCGCAACCATTCGCCCTGGTGGATACGTCGAGCTGGGGGCGCGCTGGGCTGCCGGTTGGGGTCGGCGCCGATCTTGAGGGCGTCGGGCTCCACGGTCATGCGCAGCGCGATCTCGTCCAAGCAATGGGCCAATGACCTCGGCGTTGCATAGGTCGGGCGAAAACCACTGTGTTCGGAGCACGTGACTCGCTGGACGAACGGCGGGCGAGCATCGTCGGGAAGCCGGAACCCAGGTGGCACCCTGGCACGCTCCTGCGCGGCAGTGCCGCCACGAGCGGCCTTGCTCCAGGTCACGACGACCAGCTGCGCCACGACCAGGTTCTCGTCCATCCGAACCACTGTCGCACCGGTTGCGGTCGGTTGGTCGTCCCGCAGTGCAGACGCCTCACCAGGGCTACCGCTGCGCCGCCACGTAGCAGGCCACGGCGGTGGCGGCGGCGACATTGAGCGAGTCGATACCGGCGGCCATCGGGATGATCGCGCGGCGGTCAGCCGATGCCTCCCATCGCGGGGACAGCCCGTGGCCCTCCGAGCCGAGCACGAGGGCCAGCCGGTCCACGCCTGCGACCGCCTCCTCCACCGGTACGGCGTCGTCGGCGAGCGTCAGTGCCACGGTGGTGAACCCCCGATCGGAGAGCGACGGGAGGGCGTCGTACCAGTCCGGGAGCCGCGTCCAGGGCAGGGCGAAGACAGCGCCCATGGCCACCTTCACGGCGCGCCGGTAGAGCGGGTCCGCGCAGCGCGGCGCGAGCAGCACCGCGTCGAAGCCGAGGGCGGCCCCGGAACGGAAGATGGCGCCGACGTTGGTGTGGTCGACGACCTCCTCGAGCACCAGCACCGAGCGGGCGCCGTCGAGCACCTCGTCGAGCGGGGGCAGCGCCCGCCGTTCCAACGACGCCAGCGCCCCGCGGTGGACGTGGAAGCCGGTGACCTCCTCGGCCAGCCGCTCCGAGACCACGTAACAGGGCGCGTCGGAGGAGTCGAGTACGTCGGCGAGGCCGTCGAGCCAGCGCGGCGCCATCAGGAACGAGCGCGGCCGGTGGCCGGCCTCGACGGCGCGGCGGACGACCTTCTCGCCCTCGGCCAGGAACAGCCCGTGCTCAGCCTCGAGGTGCTTGCGCAGCTCGACGTCGCGCAGGTCGCGGTAGTCGGCCAGTCGAGCGTCGTCGGCCGACGAGATCTCGATCCGCTCAGCCACGGAGGCCCTCAGCCAGGGACATTCTGGGCCACGGCGACCACCTCGCCGACCACGATGATGGCCGGCGGCTTCACCGACTCCCGGTCGAGGTCCTCCGACAGGGACGCGAGGGTCGAGAAGACGGTCCGCTCCCCCGGCATGCTGCCGTCGCAGATCACCGCGACGGGCGTATCGGGCCTGCGCCCACCGGCCAGCAGGACGTCGGCGATGGCAGGGGCGTTCTCGACGGCCATCATCAGCACCAGCGTGCCGCGTAGCCGGGACACGGCGCCCCAGTCGGTGAGGGAGTCGGCGTGTCCGGGCGGCAGGTGCCCGGAGATGACGGTGAAGTCGTGGGCGACCCCGCGGTGAGTGACCGGGATGCCTGCCAGCGCGGGTACGGCGACCGGGCTGGTCAGCCCGGGGACGACCGTGACCGGTACGCCGGCGTTCCGGCAGGCCTCGACCTCCTCGAACCCACGACCGAAGACGAAGTTGTCGCCCCCCTTGAAGCGCACGACCCGCTTCCCGGCTCGGTAGCGGTCGACCAGGATCCGGTTGATCTCCTCCTGCTGGGCGGAGCGGCCGCGCGGCAGCTTGGCCACGTCGACGAGCTCGACGTCGGCGGGCAACTCGCCCAGCAGCTCGCGCGGTGCCAACCGGTCTGCCACGACCACGTCGGCCTCCATCAATGCCTTGCGCCCGGCCACCGAGATCAGGTCGGGATCACCGGGCCCCCCGCCGACCAGCACGACGCCGGGCGACCGGTCGCGCTGGTGGCGCGCGACGATCGTGCCCTCGCGCAGCCCCTCCAGGATCTCGTCGCGCACCGCCGCGCTGCGGCGAGGCTCACGCTGGCCGAGCACTGCGACCGTCACGCCCGCGTGCCGGCCCACCGCGGGGGTCCAGGCGCTGGCCCGGGTGCCGTCGTCGGCGCGGACGCAGAAGATCCGCCGTCGTTCGGCCCCTTCGCTCACGGACTCGTTCACCTCGAAGTCGTCGGTGGCGGCGATGACGTACCAGGCGCCCTCGAGGTCGGCGTCCTCGAAGCCACGCTGATGCCAGGTGATCTCGCCGCCGGTGGCGAGCCCTTCGACCGCTGGGGTGACCTCGGGCGAGACCACGACGACATCGGCGCCGACCGCGATCAGCTGCGGCACCCGACGCTGGGCGACGTGACCACCTCCGACGACCACGACCCGGCGGTCGGCGAGCATGAGGCCGGCGGGGTACGGCGGATGGTCCACGCGACCATCATCGCCGTTGGGGTACCCGACCCGTGACGCGCACCGATGCGCGGACTACGTTCGATGCAGCGCCCACGTCTCGACAGGAGAGTTGATGAACCTCGACCGCCCGGTGACCCCCAACCCCTACGACCTGCTGCCCCAGGTCCCGTCGTTCACCGTGACCAGCACCGACGTCACCGATGGCCAACCGCTCAAGGACGACCAGGTGGCGGCCGAAGGCAACACCTCACCTCAGCTGTCCTGGTCCGGCTTCCCCGAGGACACCAAGAGCTTCACCGTCACCTGCTTCGACCCCGACGCGCCCACCCCGAGCGGCTTCTGGCACTGGGTGCTGGTCAACCTGCCCGCCGACTGCACCTCGCTGCCCGCCGGTGCGGGCGCCGAGGGCGCCGACCTGCCCGGCGAGGCCTTCATGTGTCGCAACGACGGCGGACCGAAGGGCTTCATGGGGGCCGCACCGCCAGCCGGCGACCAGGTGCACCGCTACTACTTCGTGGTCCACGCGGTCACCACCGACGCCCTCGACGTCGACTCCGACGCGTCCGCCGCCGTGGTCTCGTTCAACCTGGTGTTCAACACCGCTGCCCGCGCGATCGTGCACGGGACCTACCAGCACTGACACAAGCCGACGGGCCAGCCGGTGCCCCTTGGCAAGCCGCCCGGCGTTGACGATGATGCGGCGGTGATCCGGGCCAGGTTCGGCAAGGCCGCGGCTGCGTTCGCCAGCAATGCCCGCAACCCCAGCCTGCGTCGCGCCCAGCTGAGCTTCCTCGGCGCCTGGACCGCCGAATGGGCGTTCACGGTGGCGCTCGGGATCGTGGCCTACCGCGATGGCGGCGCCACGGCGGTCGGTCTCGTGGGGCTGCTGCGGATGGCCCCGTCGGCGATCCTGGCGCCGCTGCTCTCCCCGTTGGCCGACCGGGGTCGCCGCGAGCGCGTGCTGATCCTGGTCTCCGTCCTCCGCGGGTTGGCCACGGGTGCCGCTGCGGTGGTCGTCGGCCTGTCGGGTCCGACGTACGTCGTGTACCTGCTGGCGATCGTCTCGACGATCGCGAGCACGCTCTACCGGCCCGCACACTCGGCTCTGCTGCCGTCGCTGTGCCACACGGGGTACGAGCTCGCGAGCGCCAACGTGGTCCGCGGCCTACTGGACTCGGCCGCCACGTTGGTGGGGCCCCTCCTGGCCGCGGTGCTGCTCCAGGTCGCGGGCGTGACCGCGGTGTTCAGCGTGGCCGCCGCCGCCTCCTTGTGGGCGGCGCTCCTGCTGACCCGGCTGCACTACGAGGCGCCGCCGCGGCCGTCGGCTGCGAGGGGACGGAGCCTGTTGGGCTCTGCCGCCGATGGGGTGCGAGCGGTCAGCCGGAGCGGCGACCTCGCCCTGATCATGGGGCTCGCGGTGGCGCAGACCCTGGTGCGTGGCGCGCTCACGGTGCTCACGGTCGTCGTCGCCATCGATCTGCTGCAGACGGGCGAGCCGGGGGTCGGTCTCCTCAACGCGGCCATCGGCGCCGGCGCGGTCCTCGGGTCGCTCGCCGCCTCGCTCCTGGTCGACACGAGGCGGTTGGGCGGGTGGTTCGCCATAGGAGTGTCGCTGTGGGGTGTCCCGGTCACCATGATCGGCCTCGTCCCCGAGCAGGCCCCGGCCCTGCTCCTGCTCGCCTTCGTCGGCGTCGGCAACGCCCTCATCGACCTCGGTGGCTTCACGCTGCTGGGTCGGATCGCCCCGGACGAGGTGCTGGCCAGGGTCTTCGGCGTCCTCGAGAGTCTGGTCGCGCTGTCGATGGGCGTCGGCGCCATCGCCACCTCCCTGCTGATCGACCAGGTGGGCGTACGGACGACCCTGATCGCGGTGGGGATGCTCTGCCCCGTCTGCGCGGTCCTGTCCTGGCCCCGGCTCCGGCGCATGGACCGGTCCCTCGCCGTCCGCGATCGGGAGATCGCGCTGCTCCAGGGCGTGAGCATGCTGAGCCCGCTGCCCCTCCCCGCGATCGAGCGGCTGGCTCGCGGATTGGAGCCGGTCGAGGTGGCCGCCGGCATGGCCGTGGTCGAGCAGGGGGACGTCGGCGACCGCTACTTCGTGATCGAGTCCGGCGAAGCGGAGGTCGTGGGCGACGGGCGGGTGGTCGCCACCCTCGGCCCGGGTCAAGGATTCGGCGAGGTCGCGCTGATCCGCTCCGTGCGCCGTACGGCGACGGTGCGCGCGACCGCGCCCCTTCGGCTCCAGGCCGTCACGTCCCAGCAGTTCCTCGCCGCAGTGCTGGGCTATCCACCCAGTGCGGACGAGGCAGGCGTGACGGTCGACTTCATGCTCGACCGGTTCACACCCACAGGAGAGTCCGAGATGGACAGGATCCAGCACCGTGGCGACTGAGCGCTCGCTGCTCTTCATCGCCGACAACGGCGGATACACCGATCACCTGCGCCCCCACCCCCCGAGTTGCCCACCCCGGGGGCGACGCGCCAGGTCCGCCAGCTGAGCCTGGACGTTGGGGCATGATGCCCCGGTGAGCACGGGGAAGCGCAGTCTGTGGTGGCTGCCGGCGCTGGTCCTGGTCGCGACGATCGTGCAGCTCGCGGTGGCGACGTTCGTCCCCGGGATCGAGCGGTTCGAGGACAAGGCGTTCGGAGCGCGGCTCCTCGCCTACCCGGTGATGATGCTGTTCGTGCCGGCCCTCTGGTGGCTGGTGGTCAAGCGCCGGCACCCCGAGGCCGAGCCACCGTACGTCGCCTTCGCGCTCATCATGCTGGGCTTCCTGGTGGACACGACCGGCAACAGCTTCGACCTCTACGACCGGGTCGGCTGGTGGGACGACATGAACCACTTCGTCAACTGGTTCTTCCTGCTCTCCGGGGTCGGCCTGATCATCGCGTTGGAACTCCGCCCACGGTGGGCGCAGGTGCTTCTGGTGACCGGGCTGGGCTGCCTGCTCGCGCTCGGCTGGGAGATCGGCGAGTGGTACACCTTCATCCGGCACGGCACCGAGCTCGACACCGCCTACGAGGACACCCTGGGTGACATGACGCTCGGCTCGTGCGGTGCCTTCCTCGGCGCTCTCCTGGTGGCGCGGGTAGCCTCGCGTCGGTGACCCTGCACCTCGCCATCGCGAGGCGCTCCTTCCGTCGCTACTCGACCTACACCGCCGCGACGCTGGCGGGGATCTTCACCAACTGCGTCTTCGGCGTCATCAACGCGCTCGTCCTGATGGCGGTCTGGAAGCAGAATCCCGACGCGGGTGGGTACGACGTACAGGACGCGGTCACGTATGTGTGGCTCGGCCAGGCCATGCTGATGACCATCGCGCTGTTCGGCGGTGGCGCACCCTCCGACCTGGCGACCAGGATCAGGACCGGCGACGTAGCGATGGACTTCTACCGGCCGGTCGGGATCCTCGGCTGGTACCTCGCCGCGGACGTCGGCCGCGCGGCGTTCCACCTGGTCAGCCGCGGCCTGGTGCCGACCCTGGTCGGGGCGGTGCTTTTCGATCTGACCTTTCCGAGCGGGCCGCTGGTCTGGCTCGCCTTCACGGTGAGTGTGGTGCTGGCGCTGTTCGTCAGCTTCGCGATCCGCTTCCTGGTGGCGATGACGGCGTTCTGGGTCCTCGACGACCAGGGCACTCAGGTGTTGGCGACCACGGCCGCGCTGTTCTTCAGCGGGTTGACGGTGCCCCTGGTGCTGTTCCCGGGCTGGTTCGGCACCCTGGCCCGCGCGCTGCCGTGGGCGTCATACATCCAGGCGCCCGCGGACCTGTGGCTGGGCCACGAGCAGGGTTGGGCGGCGCTGGCCGTGCTCGGGCTGCAACTGCTGTGGGCCGTCGTGCTGCTGGCGGCATGCGCGCTGCTGCTCCGGGTGGCCGAGCGCAAGGTGGTGGTCCAAGGTGGGTGAACACGGTGGGTGAGTCGTGATCGAGGGTGCGGTCCGCTATGCCCAGATCGCCCGGCTGTGGGTGCGTGCCTCCCGCGCCTACCCGGTCTCGTGGGCGCTGCTGGTGGTCGGTGGCTTCCTGATCACCGGGATCGACTTCGTCGGCATCTGGATCCTGTTCCAGAACGTCACCGACCTGGGCGGCTTCGATCTGCACGAAGTCGCGTTCCTGTACGGCACCAGCGGTGTCGCGTTCGCCATCGCGGACCTGTTCGTCGGACGGATCGAGCGGCTGGGCCAGATGATCCGGCTCGGGAGGTTCGATCAGATGCTGGTGCGACCGGTGCCGCTCCTGGTGCAGGTCTGTGCCGACGAGTTCGCGCTGCGCAGGTTCTCCCGGATCGCGCAGGCCGCGCTGGTGCTCGGTTGGGCGTGCACGTTCGTCGACTGGTCGACCTCGCGGGTGCTGCTCACGGTCCTGACCGTGGTCGCGGCGACCGTCATCTTCGTCGCGCTGTTCGTGGGGATGGCCTGCATCCAGTTCTGGACCATCGACTCCGCCGAGGTCGCCAACGCGTTCACGTACGGCGGCAACGCGGTGACGTCGTACCCGCTCACGATCTTCCCGTCCGAGGTGCTCAAGGTGATGACGTTCGTGCTGCCGCTGGCGTTCGTGAACTGGTACCCGAGCCTGTACGTGCTCGGTCACGAGGACCCGCTCGGCTATCCCGATTGGACCCAGTGGCTCTCCCCCGTCGTCGCGGCGCTGCTCGCGGTGGTCGCCCTGCTCGTCTGGCGGGTCGGCGTCCGCTCCTACCGGTCGACGGGGTCCTGACATGGCACTGATCGAGGTCGCTGGGCTGACCCGGACATTCAAGGTCCGCGGCCGGCCGCCCGTGGAGGCGGTCAAGGACCTGACCTTCGCGGTCGACCCGGGCGAGATGGTCGGTTACATCGGTCCGAACGGCGCCGGGAAGTCGACCACGATCAAGATGCTCACCGGCATCCTGGTCCCGACCTCGGGCTCGATCCGGGTGGCGGGCGTGGACCCGAGCCGGCGGCGTACCCAACTTGCCCGGCGGATCGGTGTGGTGTTCGGGCAGCGCACCACCCTGTGGTGGGACCTGCCGCTGCGCGACTCCTTCGAGCTGCTCCAGAAGATCTACCGCACCGACCCGGCCCGCCACCGCGCCAACCTGGCGGAGTTCGTCGAGCTGTTGGGGCTGGGCGACCTCCTGCTGACGCCCGTACGTCAGCTCAGCCTGGGGCAGCGGATGCGCGGTGACATCGCGGCCGCGCTCCTGCACGACCCGGAGATCCTCTACCTCGACGAGCCGACCATCGGCCTGGACGTGGTGAGCAAGGGCCGGCTCCGCGACTTCCTCCGCACGCTGAACGCCGAGCGCGGCACGACACTGCTGCTCACCACCCACGACCTCCAGGACATCGAGGCGCTCTGTCGCAGGGTGCTCGTCATCGACCACGGCACCACGGTCTACGACGGCACTCTCGCCGGGCTGCACCGGCAGGGCGGCTCGACCCGGACCCTGGTGGTCGACCTCGTGGACGAGGGGCCGGCGATCGAGGTGCCGGGGGCCACGGTGCGCCGGGTCGAGGGGCCGCGGCAGTGGCTGAGCTTCCCGGCCGACGCCTCGGCTGCCCCGGTCGTGTCCGCCGTCGTGGGGGCGTACGACGTCGCGGACCTGTCAGTCCAGGAGCCGGACATCGAGGACGTGATCCGCGAGCTCTACCTGCGCTGATCAGGCTGTGGGCTCAACGGTGGGTTCGACGCTCGTCCCGATGGGTGGGTCGACCACGACAGCAGGGGCGGCAGCCCGGCTCAGGATCAGCACGGCCCGGTCGTCGTCGCCACGGTCGACCTGGCCGATGATCCGCCGAGCCGCGCCGGAGAAGCCGGTGCCGATCGCGTCTCGCGCGGCTCGCTGGAGCCAGGCGATCCCGGCGTCGATGTGGCTGCTCGGCGCCTCCACCACGCCGTCGGTGTAGAACAGCAGCGCCTCGCCGGGGAAGAGCCGGCCGGTGCTGGTGTGCAGCTCGGGATCGGCGAGCACGCCGAGCGCCGTACCGCGCGCGTTGTCGATGACCCATTCGCCGAGCGGCAGGTCCCAGCGCAGCGCCGGCGGGTGCCCGGCGCTCGTGATGAGGTAGGTGCCGTCGTCGAGGTCGACGAGGAGGTGTACGGCGGTGGCGAACGACTCGTCGTCGCGCTGGCGGAGGAGGAAGTCGTTGGCCGCCCGGAAGAGTCCCTCGGGCGGAAGCGCACCGATCAGCCCACCGAGCGCGCCGGAGAACTGCAGCGCGGCCGGTCCGGCCTCGACGCCCTTGCCGCAGATGTCGACGAGGATCACCTCGAGGTGCCGGTCGTCGCGCAGGTCGGCGACCAGGAAGTCGCCGGCGTAGGCGACACCCTGGGACGCGACCATCGCGCTCTGTGCCGCCCACCCCTCGGGCAGCGACGGGATCTGGGCCCGCGCCTGGAGCCGGTCCTTCAGGTCGGCGAGCAGCGCCTCGCTCAGGGTCGTCGGCAGCCCGCTGCGCTGCCGGCTCGCCACGAAGACGACGAGCAGCACGGCCACGGTGAACAGCCCCATGGCCATGCCCCGCACCGGGGTGAGTGCGCTGCCGGCGGCTATCGCGCCCAGCCCGGCGGCGAGATCGATGACCGCAACCACGATGAGCGCCCGGAAGCGGAGCAGTAGCAGCGCGAGCAGGAGCCAGACGAAGTACGCCGCCAGCGGCATCCACGCCGGAGCGAGGACCGAGACGACGAACGAAGCACCGATGAGACAGATCAGCGCGATGGCGACCGACGCTTGGCTCTCGGACGACCCACTGCGCCACGCGTCGACGCGCGCTCGCACGAACTCAGCCGCCCGGTCAGCCATTACTCAAGAGTAGTCGTCAACCCTTCCTAGACTCGCGGACGTGAGCGAACTACATGTGCGTGTCCGCCGCGTCCTGGACCGGTCTGATGTGGACGCGCTGCTCGCCGGCGGGCTGATGGGCTCGTGGCCCGAGCTGACGCCGTACGTGTGACTGCGCGAGGCGCGACTGAACAGCCTGTGGGTGCTGCCCGCCCATCGGAGTGCTGGCGTGGGCGCCCTCCTGGTCGATGAGTTCCTCGCCTGGGCGCGCGAGCGCGGCGCGCCGCACGCCGTCGTCACGGCGTTCGCGGCCAACGAGTCGGCACAACGGTTCTACGAACGACAGGGGTTCGCGTCGCACACGGTGACGTTGCGGACGCGGCTCTGACCCGGGTGTGATGCTCGCTGTTGCCGAGACAGCTGATCGGTCCGCGACCGGTGCGATGGGGAGTGTTCCCGACATGTATGAGTGCGCACTGGCAGTCTGAGCCCGTGACCACGATCAAGATCAACGCCATCACGGTCCCCGCAGGCTCCGGCAACGAGCTGGCACAGCGGTTCGCTGCGCGGGCCGGCGCGGTCGACGGCGCCGACGGCTTCGAGGGTTTCGAGCTGCTGCGGCCGACCGATGAGCGGGAGCAGTGGCTTGTCATCACCCGTTGGCGCGACGAGGAGTCGTTCCAGGCGTGGGTGACCTCACCCGGATTTGCCGAGGGTCACCGGTCGGCGGCCGAGCGCGCCGGCGGCGCGGCACCACGGCCGGTCTCGACCCACAGTGAGGTGTGGAGCTACGAGGTGGCGGGCGGCTCGACGCCGACTGTCAACTGACCGCGTCGGGGCATCGTCACCCGGCACTGACGCTCAGGTCCTGAACCGCGCCGCGACCTCGTCGGAGAGCGCCGCCTCGATCCGCTCGGCCATCCACGGGTCGCTCTTCGGCAGTCCGTCCAGGGGCCACCAGCGGACGTCGACGGACTCGTCGTCGCCGACATACGGCTCGCCCGAGACCCACGAGCAGACGAAGGTCAGGTCGAGGTAGACGGCGTGGTCGCCGTTGGCGTAGCGGTATTCGCCGCTGACGCTGGTCATCGCGAGCCGGTCCACGCTGATCTCGACACCGGTCTCCTCCAGCGCCTCGCGCCGAGCAGCGACGGCCGGCTCCTCGCCGGGGTCGACGATGCCGGTGACGGGGGTCCACTGGAGGTTGTCGGAGCGTTGCACCATGAGCAGCTCGTGGTCTCGGACGATCACGGCGGTCACACCCGGCAGCCAGAGCCGGGCGTGGCCGATCTTGCGGCGCAGCTCGACGATGAAGTCGGGGATGGGCATCAGGCCAATGGTGCCTTGAGCGAGAGTCGGGCGGCGTACCGGTCCCCCGCCACGTCGACCTCGAACCGGCCGTCCGCGAGCGCCGCCGCGGTGATCGGGCCGTCGGAGCGTAGATAGGCCAGGCCGACGCTCGAACCCACGGTGGCACCCCAGGCGGCGCTGGTCACCTGTCCGGCCGGCTCGCCGTCGCGGAGTAGGAGCTCTCCGCCCCACAGCATCGGCTCGGGATCGTCGAGGACGAAGGAGACCAGGCGACGCCGCCCTCCGCCCTCGGCCCACCGGTCGCGGAGTGCCTCGAGCGCCGTCCGGCCGAGGAACGGCTTGTCGCCCTTGAGCGCCGTCGCGAACATCAGCCCCGCCTCCAGTGGCGTGTAGTCCGGAGACAGGTCGCGGGGGAACGCCCGGTAACCCTTCTCCAGACGCAGCGACTCCAGCGCGTTGTACCCAGCGTCGACCGCACCTCCGGCCGACAGTGCGTCGTAGACCTCCAGCGCCCGGTCCACCGGCACGGTCAGCTCCCAGCCGAGTTCGCCGACGTACGTCATCCGGGTGGCCCGCACCTCCACCCCGGCGACGGACCTGGTCTCCGACGTCGCGAACGGAAAGTCCGACCAGCCGAGCAGCGCGGGCGCCTGCGGCCCCATCACCCCGAGTACGCCGTACGCGTCGGTCTCGTCGGACGCCTCGACCCCACCCTGCCGGCGCAGCCAGTCCAGATCGCGCACCGTCGTGGCCGACGACGACACCACCCAGAACGTCTCGGGACCGTCGCGGGTCACCGTCAGGTCGGCCTCGTAGGTCCCGCGCGCGTTGAGCCATGGCGTGTAGACCACGTGCCCCACCGGCACGTCGACGTCGGCCGCCGAGATCCACTGCAGAGCGGCCAGTGCGCCCGGGCCGGAGACGAGGTACTTCGAGAAGGAGGTCTGGTCGAAGACCGCGACGCCGGTCCGGCACGCGCGCTGCTCGGCGGCCGAGGCGTCGAGCCAGTTCGGTCGGTCCCACGTGTAGTCCAGGGCACCGCCGAAGAACAGCGGCCGCTCCCAGCCGTTCTTGGTGCCGAACACCGCGCCCTTGCCGGCCAGCCGCTCGTGCAGCGGTGAGAGCCGCACGTCCCGCGCGGTCACGGGCTCGCGGTTGGGCCACGGGACGGCGTAGTGCAGGCCGAGGACCTCGACCACCCGGTCGCGGAGGTACGTCGGATCGGCCGCCCAGGGCGCGAACCGGCGGATGTCCACTCCAGTCAGGTCGGTGGTCGGCTCGCCGTCGACGATCCACTCCGCGAGCGCGCGACCGGCACCGCCCGCGGATGCGATCCCGACCGAGTTGAAGCCGGCGCCCACGAAGAAGTTGTCCAGCTCCGGAGCGCGGCCGAGCAGGAACTGGTTGTCGGGGGTGAACGACTCGGGCCCGTCGTAGAACTTCCGGATGCCGGTGTCCGCCAACCCCGGGATCCGGTGCAGTGCCTCGTCCATCAAGATCGAGAAGTGCTCCCAGTCCTCCCCGAGGAGCTGGAACTCGAACGGGTAGGGGATGTCGTCCGGCGATCGCCACGGCTTGGCGGTCGGCTCGAAGCCGCCGACGACCAGGCCGCCGACCTCCTCCTTGAAGTAGGTCCACCCGTCCTGGTCGCGCATGATCGGCAGATCCGGACGAACCCCTGCGATGCTCTCGGTGACGACGTAGAAGTGCTCGCAGGAGTGCAGGGGCACGGTCACGCCGACCATCGCGCCCACCTGTGCGGCCCACTGACCGGCGCAGTTGACGACCACGTCGCACTCGACGCTCTGCGACTCTCCGGCCACGTCGGTCCGCACGCCGGTCACGCGGCGCCCGTCGGTCACGAAACCGGTCACCCGCACCTGCTCCAGCACCCGCCCGCCGAGCTGGCGGACGCCCTTGGCCAGCGACTGGGTGAGGTCGGTCGGGTTGACGGTGCCGTCGCCGGGCAGCCAGAGCGCTCCAGTGAGGTCGTCGACCTGCATCACCGGCCACAGCTCCTGAGCCCGCTCGGGTGAGACGACCTCGCACTCCATGCCGTACGCCGCGCCGTTGGCCGCCGTACGCCGGAGCTGGACCAGCCGCTCCTCGGTGCGCGCGAGCACCAGCCCGCCGCAGTTCTTGTAGCCGGTGGCCAGCCCGGTCTCCGCCTCGAGGCCGGCGTAGAGCTCGGCGGAGTACTGCACGAGCCGGGTCCCGCTCTCGGACGCCCGCAGCGGCCCGACGAGGCCCGCCGCGTGCCAGGTGGTCCCGCCGGAGAGGTGCCCCTGCTCCAGGAGCAGCACGTCGGTCTTCCCGAGCTTGGCCAGGTGATAGGCCACCGACGCGCCGATCACGCCACCGCCGACGACCACGATCTCGGCCCGGCTGGGGAGGTCAGCCACCCGCCACGTCCTGGAGCAATCCGGCGAGGTCCGGCCCGCGGAACATCGCTTCGGCCTTGTCGAAGCGCTCCATCCCCCAGGACTGGAAGTCGTAGTCGATCGGGCTTGTGGCGGCCTGGATGAAGCCCCAGAGCGCCCAGCCGTACTGGCTGCACAGCGCCTGGAGCCGGACCCGGGCCAGGTCGGCGCGGGTCGGGGCGCCGAAGTAGGCCTCCGTCCAGGCCTCGGTCATCTCAGGCGTGAAGTCGCACTCGGTGGCGGTGTTGCCCAACTCGAAGCAGGCGTCGTTGTTGCCGCTGTACTCGTAGTCGATCAGCCACACCCGCCCTTCACCGGCATCGTCGATGTAGTTGGCAGCCAGGAGGTCGTTGTTGCACGGCACCGTCGGTCGAGGATCGGCCGCGAGCGCACGCCGTACGTCGGCCCAGGCGTCGGCGTGATCGTCGTAGCTCGGTGGGAGCGGAAAGCCCCGCTCCTTGACTGTCGTGAGGTAGCCCGCCTGGCGTGCGAACATGTCGAAGTCGCCGGTGAACGAGGGAGCCCCGTGCAGGCGCCGACAGGCGTCGGCCGCTCGGGACATCACGCCAGGGTCGGCGAAGTCGGCGTTCTCCAACGCCTTGCCCTGCAGGTAGCCGATCACGAGCATCCCCAGGTCGGGGCGGTACTCGACTACCTCCGCTCCGACCCCGGCCCGGCCCGCGATCGCGGTGTTGACCTGCTCGGCGTCCCGGTCGATGCCGAGCAGGCCGGCATCGCTCGACGAGCAGCGGACGACGACGTCGATCAGCGGTCCGCTGTCGTCGGTGGTGACCCGGACGTTGTGGTTGGTGAGTCCGCCGGGCAGGTCGACGGCACGCCAGGACCGCCCCGCCACGGTGGCGAGGCGGTCCAGGGCCGACAGGAGGCGCGCCTCAGTCGTCAAATGCGTCGAGCACCGCCTGGTCGATAGTGTGCTTCGGCCCGGTGAACCACTTCTTGGCCGACGCATGCCACCAGATCGTGAGCACGACCAGAGAGCCGATGGTCAGGATGGGTGCGTAATTCACGAACTTCCACGAGAAATCCTCATTCCCGGGGATGGCTGCGGGAGTGAAGGGCAGGATGAAGTAGATGCAGATGATGCCGATCTCGGCGACCGCCACCAGGTTCATCCACTTGTACTTATCGCCATTGGTCCAGGACCCCGGCTCGAACGCGTCGCCCAGCCTCCACCGCAGATAGATGGGGATCAAGAACGCCAGGTAGAGCCCGATAACGGCTACCGAAACCACGGCGTAGAACGCCACGGGCACAGGGGCACCGTTGATGTCCACCTTGATCAGGGCCGGAAGTGTGATGATCGCACCGATCACCGCCACGAAGATCACGGCGTTCGCGGGAACCCGCGCCGTAGTCACCCGGGACAACATCGACGAGCCAGGGATGGCACCGTCCCGGCTGAATGCAAAGGTCATCCGGGACGCACTCGTCAGGCACGCGACCGTGCAGTAGAACTGGCCCGTGGCGGAGATCGCCAGCACGAGGACGTGCCAGTTCTGCCCCAACGCCTGACCGAAGATCAAGTCGACTCCGCCCCCGCCCGCGGTGACCGCGTCGGGATCCTGCACGGCGAAGAGGAACGCGAGCAGCAGGATCCAGCCACCTATGGCCGAGTAGAAGATCGACCGCCACAACCCCTTTGCAGCCGCCTTCGACGCCGTGTTGGTCTCCTCGGACAAGTGTGCCGAGGCGTCGAAGCCGGTGATCGTGTACTGGGTGAGCAGGAATCCGAGCGGCAGCACGAGGAACCAGAAGTGTGTGCCTGACAGCGCACCCTCGGCATAGCCGGAGTTGTTGACCTTGTGGGTGAAGACAAAGCTCAGGCCCTGGTGGGTCTTAGGTACGAAGACCAGGACGAGCACCACGATGCTCGCACCGACGACGTGCCACCAGACGGAGATGTTGTTGATCACCGCCATCAGGTGACCGCTGAAGATGTTGAGGACCGCCGCGGCCGCGAGAACGACGATGAAGATGACGAAGACGCGAGTCAGCGAGTATCCGTCCGCCCAACTCGACGACAGGGTGTCCAGCGTGAGGTCGATGAACGTGGCACATCCGTAGGCAACCGAGGCAGTGACCGCGAGCAATCCGATCAGGTTGAGCCAACCGGTGAAGAATCCGGCCGCTGGTCCGCCGAGCTTGGAGGCCCACCAGTAGATCCCGCCCGACGTCGGATACGCCGAGACGAGCTCAGACATCGTGAACCCGATGATCAGGATGAAGCCCGCGATGATCGGCCAGCCCCACGATATGGCGATGGGCCCGCCGTTGTTCCAAGCCTGGCCGAAGGTCGTGAAACATCCCGCGAGAATCGAGATGATCGAGAACGAGATCGCGAAGTTCGAGAAGCCCGACCACGTGCGGCTGAGCTCCTGCTTGTAGCCGAGTCGTGCGAGGTGCGCCTCGTCCTCGTTGTGGATCTGTGGCTCGTCGACTGCCATTCCGCCCCCTCGGTGCGCTCAGGACGCCGACCGGCATCCCGGAATGGCCAGAAACTAGACCCGTGCCGCGCGGGGTGTAAACAGTCTGCGCCGAAAAAGGTATGAACTCAGACCACGAAAAGGTATGAACTCCGACCATTTTCGTCCCCGAAGATTGACAGCCAGGTAAACGCGGCCAGAGCATGACCGGCATGACCGCGACCCCGGACCACCACCTCCCGGAGGCGGTACTTCGGCCGGTGCGCGGACACCATGCGTTCGAGGCGTGCGTCGAGCAGCTCGCGACCGCGATCCGCCTGGGCGTCTACCCACGCGGGACGACGCTGCCGGCCGAGCGCGAGCTCGCCGAGCGGTTGCACGTCTCGCGGGCGACGCTGCGTGAGGCGATGGCGGCCCTGCGCCAGGCCGGCTTGGTGGAGACCAAGCGTGGCCGCGGCGGCGGCACCATTGTCACGCTCAAGCCTCGTACGCCGTCCGGTCGCGCGGCGGCGCGGATCACGCCGGCCCGGCGCCAGGACTGGCTCGACGCCCTCGACTACCGCCGCATCGTCGAACCGGGAGCAGCCGCACTCGCTGCCTCGCGGAGCCTCGACAGCACCCGGCTGGCCCAGCTGGAGCGCGCACACCAGGACGTCGCCTCGGCCCGCAAGCCGGCCCAGCACCGGCAGGCGGACTCGCGGTTCCACCTGACGGTGGCGGCGCTGACCGACTCGCCGCGGACCGTCGAGGCCGTCACGTCGGTGCAGGCGACGCTGCACGAGATGCTGCTGGCGATCCCGGTGCTGGGCACGAACATCGCCCACTCCGACCGGCAGCACGCTGCGCTGGTCCGGGCGATCAAGGCCGGCAAGCCCGACCGGGCGCGCCTGGTCATGGAGGAGCACTGCGACGACACCGCTGCGCTGCTGCGTGGCCTGGTGGGCTGAGGGGGAACCGATGGAGCAGCACCCGGGACAGCGGCGCAACGACCGTCACCTGACGATGACCGAGCTGGTCGAGCTGATCGACACCGGCGCGATCGACACCGTGGTGGTCGCGTTCACCGACATGCAGGGCCGGTTGCAGGGCAAGCGCCTGCATGGGCGCTACTTCGCGGACGTGGTGGTCGAGCACGGCACCGAAGGGTGCAACTACCTGCTTGCCGTCGACGTCGAGATGAACACCGTCGGCGGCTACGCGATCTCCTCGTGGGAGCGCGGCTACGGCGACATGGAGTTCGTGCTGGACGAGCGGACCATCCGGCTGCTGACCCACCAGCCGGCGACCGCCATGGTCCAGTGCGACCTGGTCTGGTTGGACCACTCCCCCGTCCTGCAGTCGCCGCGGACCATCCTGCAACGTCAACTCGACCGTGCGGCCGAGAGCGGCTGGGAAGCACTGGCCGGGACCGAGCTGGAGTTCATCGCGTTCGACACCTCCTACGAGGCCGCCGCGGATGCTGCGTACCGCGGCCTCACCCCGGTCAACCAGTACAACGTCGACTACTCGATCCTCGGCACCAGCCGGGTCGAGCCGCTGCTCCGGGCGATCCGCAACACGATGTACGACGCGGGTCTCGACGTCGAGGGCGCGAAGGGCGAGTGCAACTTCGGGCAGCACGAGGTCGGCTTCCTCTACTCCGACGCGCTCACCACTGCCGACAACCACAGCGTCTACAAGACCGTGGCGAAGGAGATCGCGGCCCAACAGGGCAAGTCGATCACCTTCATGGCGAAGTACAACGAGCGCGAGGGCAGCTCGTGCCACATCCACCTCTCGCTGCGCGGCGCCGACGGGTCGCTGGTCTTCTGGGACCAGGACTCCGGCCAGCGGACCCCGCTCTACGACCAGTTCGTCGCCGGTGTGCTGGCGACGGCCGCCGACTTCACGCTGCTCTACGCGCCCAACGTCAACTCCTACAAGCGGTTCGCAGCCGGCTCCTTCGCCCCGACCGCGATCGCCTGGGGCCTGGACAACCGCACCTGCGCGGTGCGACTCGTGGGCCGCGGCGCGGGCGCGCGGATGGAGAACCGCCTCCCGGGCGCCGACGTCAACCCCTACCTCGCGCTGGCCGCGATGCTGGCCGGCGGCTTGCACGGGATCGAGCAGGAGCTGACCCTGGAGGACGAGTTGGTCGGCAATGCGTACGAGTCCGACAAGCCGCACGTGCCCTCGACGCTGGCCGCGGCCCGGGAACGGTTCGCCTCCTCCGAGCTCGCCCGCGCGGCGTTCGGCGACGAGGTCGTCGACCACTACACCAACATGGCCGACGTCGAGCTCGCGGCGTACGGCGCCGCTGTCACCGACTGGGAGCTGAAGAGAGGTTTCGAGCGCCTATGACCGCCGCACCCAGCACCTTCACCGTGGTCAACCCGGCCACGGAGCAACCCGTCGTAGACGTACCCCTCACCGACCTCGCCGGCACCGACGCGGCGATCGCCGCCGCGCACGAGGCGTTCCAGACGTGGAAGGCGATCGCGCCGGGCGAACGCGCCTCGCTGCTGCGCCGCTTGGCCGCCGTGGTCGACGCGCACATCGACGAGCTCGCCGAGCTCGAGGTCCGCAACGCCGGGCACACCTGGGGCAACGCGCGCTGGGAGGCGGGCAACGTCCGCGACTGCCTCAACTACTACGCGGGCGCGCCCGAACGGCTCTTCGGGAAGCAGATCCCGGTCGCCGGTGGCACCGACGTCACCTTCCACGAACCCCTCGGCGTGATCGGCGTGATCGTGCCCTGGAACTTCCCGATGCCGATCGCCGGCTGGGGGTTCGCGCCGGCGCTGGCCGCCGGCAACACCGTCGTCCTCAAGCCGGCCGAACTGACCCCGCTCACCGCGATCCGGATCGGGGAGCTCGCGCTCGAGGCCGGATTGCCGGAGCATGTCCTGACGGTGCTCCCCGGGAAGGGCTCGGTGGTCGGCGAGCGGTTCGTGACCCACGGACTGGTCCGCAAGGTGTGCTTCACCGGCTCCACCGAGGTCGGCAAACGGATCATGGCGGGCTGCGCCGAGCAGGTGAAGCGGGTGACGCTCGAGCTCGGCGGGAAGAGCTCCAACATCGTCTTCGCCGACGCCGACATCGCAGCGGCGGCCGCCTCGGCGCCGTACGCCGTCTTCGACAATGCCGGCCAGGATTGTTGTGCGCGGTCGCGGATCCTGGTCGAGCGCTCGGCGTACGACGAGTTCCTCGCCGGGCTCGAGGCCTCGGTGCAGGCGCTGCGGGTCATCGATCCGCGCGACGAGTCGTCGGAGATGGGGCCGATGGTCTCCGCCCACCAGCGCGACTCGGTGCAGGGCTACCTCGACGAGGTCGAGATCGCCTTCACCGGCTCGCGGCCCGACGGGCCCGGTTGGTGGCTCGCCCCGGCCGTGGTGACCGTCGACGACCCGAGCACCCGCATCTGGCGCGAGGAGGTCTTCGGCCCGGTCGTCGCGGTGATGCCGTTCGACGACGAGGCCGATGCGATCGCGAAGGCCAATGACTCCGAGTATGGCCTGTCCGGGTCGATCTACACCAGCGATCTGGGCCGCGGGCTGCGGGTGGCGCGGGGGGTCGAGGCCGGCAACCTCTCGGTCAACAGCCACTCCTCGGTGCGCTACTGGACGCCGTTCGGTGGCTACAAGCAGTCCGGTCTCGGCCGGGAGCTGGGTCCGGATGCGCCGATGGCGTTCACGGAAGAGAAGAACGTCTTCATCGCTCACTGAGTACGAGAAAGGCAGCCAAGATGGCAGGGAGGATCGACGGCCGCGTGGCGGTCGTGACGGGGGGCTGCTCGGGGATCGGGCTCGCCACCGTACGGCGGTTCGTCGCAGAGGGCGCCAAGGTCGTGATCGGCGACCTGTCCGACGACCGGGGCGCCGAGCTCGTGGCCGAGCTGGGCGGAGCCGACGTGGCGACGTACGTGCACGTGGACGTGACCGACAAGGATCAGGTCGATGCGCTCTTCCAGACCGCCAAGGACACCTATGGCGCGGTCGACATCGCGTTCAACAATGCGGGGATCAGCCCGCCGGAGGACGACTCGATCCTCGACACCGACCTCGAGGCCTGGCGGCGCGTGCAGGAGGTCAACCTCACCAGCGTCTACCTGTGCTGCAAGGCCGCGCTCCCCCACATGCTGGAGCAGGGTCGCGGGTCGATCATCAACACCGCGTCGTTCGTGGCCGTGATGGGCGCGGCGACCAGCCAGATCTCCTACTCCGCGTCCAAGGGCGGGGTGCTCTCGATGACGCGGGAGCTCGGCGTGCAGTTCGCGCGCGACGGGATCCGGGTCAACGCGCTCTGCCCCGGGCCGGTCAACACCCCGCTGCTCAAGGAGCTGTTCGCCAAGGACGCCGAGCGGGCCGCCCGCCGGCTGGTGCACGTGCCGATGGGTCGGTTCGGCGAGCCCGAGGAGATGGCCGCCGCCGTGTTGTTCCTCGCCTCGGACGACTCCTCGTTCATGACCGCGAACACCTTCCTGGTCGACGGCGGCATCTCGGGGGCGTACGTCACTCCGCTATGACCGCTGCTGTGACCGCTCCGCTCATCGGCCTCACCACCTACCGAGAGGTTGCCCGCTGGGGGGTCTGGGACCAGCGCGCCGACCTGCTCCCCGCTCAGTACGCCGAGGCCGTGGTCTCGTGCGGCGGCGTACCCGTGCTGCTGCCTCCGGTCTCCACGCCGGGTGCCGCTGACATCGCAGTGGCCCGGCTGGACGGATTGGTCATCTCAGGCGGTGCGGACGTCGAGCCGGCCCAGTACGACGCGGAGCCGCACCCCCGCACGGCTGCGTGGCGTCCCGACCGGGACGCCTGGGAGCTGGCGCTGCTGGGCGCCGCCGACGCCGTCAGGCTGCCCGTGCTCGGAGTCTGCCGCGGCATGCAGGTGATGGCGGTCCATGCCGGCGGCTCGCTGGATCAGCACACTCCCGACCTGGTCGGCCACGAACTGCACAGCCCGGGAGGCGACGAGTTCGGCAGCGTCGATGTGTCGACGACTCCCGGGACCCGGGTGGCCGGGCTGGTCGGACAGTCGCTGACCGTCAACTGTCACCACCACCAGTCGGTGGCCAGCCACCCCGGCTTCGTCGCCGTCGCGCACGCCGCCGACGGGACCCTCGAGGCGATGGAGGCCGACGGCGCTCGGTTCTGCGTGGGCGTGCAATGGCACCCCGAGACGGTGGCCGATGTGGGGCTGCTGGCCGGGTTGATCCGCGCCGCGGCGGCGTACCGTTCCTGACCGTGCCGCAGGTGCTGATCAGCGCCCACCGGATGGGCGCCGGAGGTGACCGGGCGCGCGAGAACACCTTGCCGGCACTCGAGGATGCACTGGACCTGGGTGTGGACTACATCGAGTTCGACGTCTGGCGCCGCGACGACGGGACCTTCGTGGTCGCCCACGACCCCGACCACGATGTAGGACTGTCGTACAACGCGGTCCTCGAAGCCCTGGCCGGCCGCGGCCACGCCCACATCGACCTGAAGTTCGGCTCGCCCCGCGCGACGTACGACGGGGGCCAGGCCTGGGAGGTCGACGCTGTCCGCCTCGCCGTGGAGTTGTTGGGACCGGACCAGCTGATCGTCACCACCGGACACGACCGTGGCGTGCGGGCCGTGCGCGACTGGGCGGATGCCGCGGGCGTGGAGCTGCGGGTCGGACTGTCGCTGGGTCGCTCGGTGCGACGGCTGAGCTGGCTGCGCCGGATCCAAGTGCGCCGCTCGGAGCTCTTCCCGCACGTACGCATCCGCGAGTCCCGCGCCAACCTCGTGGTGGCCCACCACGTCCTGGCCCGACTCGGCGTCGCGGCGTACGCCCGCCGGCGCGGTCTCCCGCTGCTGGTCTGGACGGTCGACGACGAGCGGTCCCTGCGCTACTGGTTGCGCCCTGGTCGGGCTTGGATGCTCACCACCAATCAACCTGCGCTGGCCCTGCACGTCAGAGACGCCTGAGAGAATCTGGCTGTGCCTTCCGAACCTGTCGCCGGAGCCGTGACCGATGTCCTCGGCGAGCCCTATCTCGCGGAGACCATCGAACTCGAGCCCGACAACGAGGGTGACGTGGTCGCGACCCTGATCAGCCGTGCTGCTCCGGGGCCGACCACCAAGGCGGTCCTGCACCTGCACGGGTTCGCCGACTACTTCTTCCAGACCAGGTACGCCGAGTGGTGGACCGAGCGCGGCTACGACTTCTACGCGCTCGACCTGCGCAAGTACGGCCGCTCGCTGCTCCCCGGCCAGACCCCGAACTTCGTCACCGACCTGGCCGACTACTACCCGGAGATCGACGCGGCCTGGCAGCGGCTGACCGAGCGCGACGGGCACACCGACATCGTCCTGTCCGCCCACTCCACGGGTGGCCTCGTGGGTGGGCTGTGGGCCGACGATCGGCGGCCGGAGCAGCTGGTCGGCGCGGTGATGAACTCGCCGTGGCTCGACCTCCAGGGCAGCGCTTTGGTCCGCGTCGTGGGCACGCCGGTCCTCAAGCAGCTCGGCGCGCGTCAGCCGATGCGTGAGATCAAGCGGCACGTGTCCGGGCTCTACACCCGCAGCCTGCACCGGGACCACGAAGGCGAGTGGGACTTCGACCTGCTCTGGAAGCCGGTCGAGTCGTTCACCGTCTACGCCGGCTGGCTCCGCGCGATCCGCGAGGGCCACGCCCAACTGCACCGCGGCCTCGAGCTGCCCTGCCCGGTGCTGGTGCTCTCGTCGGGCCGGTCCACGCTCCCGCAGGAGATGGGCGAGGACGTGCACGGCACCGACATCGTCCTCGACGTCTCCCAGATCCGGCGCTGGGCCACCGCCTACGGCCCGCATGTCACCTACCTCGCCATCGAGGGCGCCCGCCACGACGTGGTGCTCTCCCGGGAGGAGCCGCGCGCTCGCGCGTACGACGCGATCAGCACCTGGATGGCCGCGTGGGTCGATCCGCCGAAGTCGACCTCGCTCTGAGTCGAAGAGCTGATCGCTTCCCGGTCGGCGACCCAGCGTCGACCCGACCTTAACAAGGCGTCAACATTGCCTTGACAGCGTTCGTCCCTTGTGGTCGTCTACCTCCGCCACGGTGGCGGATCGACTCTCGGGAGGTTCATGTATGTACGCACGACTGCATCGTCTGAGGGCGCAATTCGCTGTGCTGATCGTGCTCGGCTCGCTCGCGACCCTGGGGATGGCGGCTCCAGCCAACGCCGCGGGAGGCACCAGTGGAAGCTGCACCTCTAGTCGCGGTGAGAACGAAATCTGGGGTCCGAACTCCTACTACGTCCGCGCATCCTGCTCGTCGCTCGGAGCCAAGACCAAGGCGCGAGGCATCCTCGACATCAGCGGGGACTCCGACATGCGCACGGATTGGTTCACAAAGCTCAACGTGACGTACTCCAGCGACTCGTACCGGTGCGGTCCCGGTCAGTGCAACAACACACGGGTTGAGCTCGCTGTCCGGTAACGCCTGTCGGCAACGCTCGAAAATGAGG
>DOWL01000127.1:0-469 GCA_003519585.1 Nocardioides sp.
CGCCTCGTCGACCCGACCGGCACTTACCGACTCGACCATGCCTGAGTTCGACTGAGCGAGCGATGTCGGCGCGTCGCGGCGCCTTGTGACGCCTGTGACTGGTGATACTGGCGGTGCCCACCTGACCTTCCCCTCAGGAGCATCGATGTCCGGCCCCGGCACCTTGACCGACCCGCAGGAGCGGGCTGCCCGGGTGCGGTTCCGCCGTGCGGTGTCGCTGATGGCGATGACTCTGGTCCTGCCCGGCAGCGCGCAGTTGGCCTGCGGCAACCGACGGGTCGGACGGGCTGCGCTGCGTACCTGGTTCGCCCTGATCGCCATCGCGATCGGGTGTCTGCTGGTGGCCGCGCTGCACCGCGAGTTCGCGTTCTGGCTGGTCTCCGACCTCGCCGCGCTGCAGGTGGTCCGGATCGCGCTGATGGCACTGGCGGTCGGCTGGGCGGCCCTGTTCGTGGACGCCTGGCGGCTC
>DOWL01000127.1:649-1564 GCA_003519585.1 Nocardioides sp.
GCGCGGCGGTGGGCATCAACGGGATCCTCTGCTTCTCGGTCGCCGCCGTACTGCTCTTCGGGGCGCACCTGGTGGGCGTCCAGCGCGACTTCATCCAGACCATGTTCGGCTCGGGAGATGCTTCAGGCGCCCACGACGGGCGCTACAACGTGCTTCTGATGGGCGGCGACTCCGGCGTCGACCGCTGGGGGCTGCGTCCCGACTCGCTGACCGTCGCGAGCATCGACGCGGAGACCGGCAAGACCGTGCTGGTCTCACTCCCGCGCAACATGCAGAACTTCCCGTTCCGCCGGGGCTCGGTGATGCACGAGCAGTTCCCGCAGGGATTCGACTGCGAGCACTGCATGCTCAACGGCGTCTACACCTGGGCCCTGGACAACAAGGAGCTGTTCGGGAAGGCCAAGAACCCCGGCGTCGACGCCACCATCATGGCCGTCGAGGGGATCACCGGGCTCAAGATCAACTACTGGGCGATGGTCAACCTCAAGGGTTTCCGCAACCTGGTCGACGCCGTCGGCGGCGTCACCCTCAACGTGCGGTCGCGCATCCCCATCGGTGGTCTCGGCTCGGATGTCTACGACTACATCGAGCCCGGCAAGCAGAAGCTCACCGGCTTCCAGACCCAGTGGTACGCGCGGGCCCGCGAGGGTTCCGACGACTACTCCCGGATGGCGCGGCAGAAGTGCATCATGGGCGCGATGCTCGACCAGCTCGACCCGACGGTCGTGCTCAAGAACTTCCAGAAGATCGCGCAGGCCTCCTCGGCCCTGCTCACCACGAACATCCCGGCGAGCGAGGTCGACCGATTCATCGGCCTCGCGCTCAAGGCGAAGGACCAGAAGGTCGCCACCCTCTCGATCGTCCCGCCGATGTTCGACACCTACGAGCCCGACGCCAAGCTGATCCGGTCGAAGG
>DOWL01000127.1:1688-2289 GCA_003519585.1 Nocardioides sp.
GGCCGAGACGGTCGACGCCGCCGAGGGCGACGCACCCAAGGCCGAGCCGGCGTCCGACGATGGCTCGTCGGACGCCAAGCCGGCCAAGACCAAGAAGCCGAAGCAGCCAGAGGCCGTCACCGGCGGATCGGTCGGCTCGCTGGGCGATGGGTACGCCGCCAACGAGTCGCAGGACCTCGACGCGGCCTGTTGATCGGAGCCCTCCGAGGGACGAGGAGGGGTCCGATCGTCGGTGGTGCCTGCGTCACGCTGTCCCCGAAGAGTGGCAGGCTGTTCGCAGCATGTCCGACCAGCCCGCGCCCATCGTTCTCGCCGTCGACGGCAACTCTCTGCTGCACCGGTCCTTCCACGCCCAGGCCAGCTCGATGTACCGCACGCCCGACGGCGTGCAGGGCTGGGCGGTCCGGGGGCTGCTGAGCCAGTTGGTCGCGGCCGTCGACCGGGTCTGTGCCGACGTCGTGGTGGTCGGGTTCGACGACCGTGGCAACAGCAGCCGCAAGCGCCGGTGGCCGACGTACAAGGCGCACCGTGCACCCAAGCCCGAGAGCCTCGAGCGGCAGCTCGATCTGGCGGTGGACGTGCTGCGCGACCTCGGCGTGCT
>DOWL01000127.1:2365-2886 GCA_003519585.1 Nocardioides sp.
GTGCTGCGCGACCTCGGCGTGCTCGTCGTGGTCCCCGAGGGGCTCGAGGCCGACGACGTGCTGGCCAGTGTGGCCGCCCAGGCTCCGCCGCTCGGAGCGCGCACCGTCGTGGCGACCTCTGACCGCGACAGCTTCTCGCTCATCGGCGAGCACACCCGGATGCTGCGGATCCTCAACGGCGGCGTCGATGCCTCGCCCCTGCTGGACCCGGCGCGGCTGGCGATGGTCACCGGCGTCCGCCCGGAGCAGTACCTCGACCTCGCCGCGCTCCGCGGAGACGCCTCGGACAACCTCCCCGGCGTGCACGGGTTCGGCGCCAAGACCGCGGTCAAGCTGCTCCAGGCCCTCGACACCGCACAGGCCGCCTTCGACGACGCCGAGACCGGCGGCGAGCGGTGCGCCGCGGCCATCGGCAAGGCCCGCACCCGCTCCCTGCAGGCGCCCGAGGCCAAGCCGCGGTGGCTGCTCAACCGCGAGGTGATGGCGATGGTGACCACCGCCGAGCTCGGCCTCGACCTGCG
>DOWL01000127.1:2964-3951 GCA_003519585.1 Nocardioides sp.
CGCCGAGCTCGGCCTCGACCTGCGGGGCCGGGGCCGGCTGCCTCTCGACGAGGAGGCGGTCCGCGCGACGTACGCGCGGTTCGAGCTGCACGTGCCCGCCGCGATCCGGGCGCTGACCCTGCGGGAGCCGACGCGGACCGTCACCGAGCCGTACGTCGATCCTCGTTGGAAGGCGGCGCCTCGGCCGAGCCACGGGCCGCTGCCCAAGCTGGTGCCCGCGCCCACCGGGCCGGCGTACGTGCAGGAAGCGCTGTTCTGACCAGCCGGTGATCGGGCCTGTGGATGACGGCCGACGCTGTCGACTGTTCCCTGTGATGCTTTCCCCTCATGAACGAGAGGAGGCACCATGAGTGCTATGACCGCAGTCTGGGAGCCATGGGGTCGCGCCATGACGCTCGACGAGCTCGATGCGCTACCCGATGACGGTAGACGCCACGAGCTCATCAACGGGACGCTGCTCGTGACGCCGGCTCCATCCTGGGAGCACCAAAGCGTGTCCGGGGAGCTGTTCTTTCTGCTGCGCAAAGCGGTCCCGCCGGGCCTGCGGGTCGCTTACGCGCCGGTGGACGTCCGGATCGACGACGACACCAACCTGCAGCCAGACCTGCTCGTCACCGAGGCGGTGCACGCCAAGGGAAAGAATCTGCAGGTGCCACCGCTGCTCGCTGTCGAAGTGCTCTCGCCCAGCACCCAGCTTGTGGACCGCAACCTCAAGAAGGCGGTGTTCGAGGCGCTCGGGTCGTCGTCCTTCTGGATCGTGGATCCGCTCGGGCCGTCCATCACCGCGTGGGAGCTGACGGATGGCCGCTACGTCGAGGCCGGCCACGCCGAGGGTGACGAGGCCCTCGTCCTGGAGCGGCCGTTCCCGGTCCGAATCGTCCCGCAGGAGCTGGTTCCGTAGGGTCTCCACGTGACCGATCGCCACGGACGCCGCATCGTCGCCGTGGTGGTCACGTTCAACCGGCTCGAGCTGCTGCAGCGGCAGCT
>DOWL01000127.1:4115-5404 GCA_003519585.1 Nocardioides sp.
GCCCGAGCTCGACGAGATCCTGGTGGTCGACAACGCGAGCACCGACGGGACCGCCGCCTGGTTGCGGACGCAGGACGTGACCGCCGAGCTGCTCGAGTCCAACACGGGTGGGGCCGGGGGATTCGCTCGCGGCCTCGCGCTCGCGATCGAGCGTGGTGCCGACCTGGCCTGGCTGATGGACGACGACGGGTTGCCGGCAGTCGACTGCCTGACCAGGCTGCTGGAGTGTGGCGATCTCGACTTCTGGGGCCCGGTGGTCGTGGACGAGGCCGACCCCGAGCGGTTGGTCTTCCCGATCCGGCTGCCCGGCGGCACCCGGACCGTGCGGGCCATGGCCGACGTGCGGGCAGCCGCCACCGACGGGCTGATCCGGGACGTGGTGATCCCGTTCAACGGCGTGCTGGTCACCCGTGAGCTGGTCGAGAGGATCGGTGTCCCGCGGGCCGAGTTCTTCATCTGGGGCGACGACGTCGAATACCTCTGGCGGGCCGAGGCGGCTGGCGCTCGGATCGCCACGGTGACCGGAGCGGTCGTGCACCACCCGAGCGTGGGCGAGCTGGGCAGCCCGATGATGCTCGGCCGCACGACGTACAACTTCACGCCGAGCGACCTCAAGCACTACTGCATGGCCCGCAACAACACCGTCAACCTGCGCCGCTACCGCGGCTGGCCGTACGTGCTGATGTTCTGGGCCAAGACGCTCTGGTTCTTCACCTTGACCCGCCCGCGGGCGGCCCGTCTCTCCATGAGCGCCCGGGCGGCGTACGCCGGGTTGCGCGGCGACTTCACCGGTCACCGGAGGTACCTGCGATGAGTGCCGAGACCGTAGCAGTGGTCGTGGTGACCTACAACCGAGCCGCGCTGCTCACCCGGATGCTCGCCGGCCTGGCCGCGCTCGACCGCCGGCCGGACGCCGTGATCGTCGTCGACAACGCGAGCACCGACCACACCGCCACGGTGCTGGACGGTGTCCACGACCTGCCGTTGCAGGTGATCCGCCCCGACGAGAACCTCGGCGGTGCCGGTGGGTTCCACGCTGGAGTCCGGGCCGCCTTCGAGCAGGGCTTCGACCGGATCTGGCTGATGGACGACGACGTCATCCCCGCACCCGATTGCCTCGACGAGCTGTTGTCGGTCGACGAGGACTGCCTGATGGCGGTGCGCGAGGACACGTCGGGTCGGCTGGTCGAGAAGGCGGCGCTCACCTTCGACCTGCACAACCCGATCAGGCTCAAGCCCAAGACGGCGATGGTCGAGACGACGTACGGCGCGCGCGCCGCCATGCCCGC
>DOWL01000127.1:5569-18583 GCA_003519585.1 Nocardioides sp.
ATGGTCCGTCGCCGGGTGGTCGAGGCGATCGGGCTGCCCGATCCGAGCTACTTCATCTTCTACGACGACGTCGACTTCGCCTTGCGCGCGCGGCGGGCCGGCTGGCGGATCTGGGCGGTGCGCGACGCGGTCCTGGTGCGGCAACTCGACTTCGACCAGCAGCACGACCTGGCCGGGTGGAAGGGCTACTACATGTACCGCAACCTCTTCACCGTCCACTTGCGGTACGGCGAGAACGCGCTGGTCCGCGCCAAGCCCTGGCTGATCACCGCAGGTGTGGTCGCCCTGTCGCCGATCCGCGGCGGCCGGGCCGAGTCGCGCAACGTCCGCAAGGCGCTCAAGGATGCCCGAGCCCAGGCCCGTGTCCAGGCCCGCTGAGCCGATCACGCGCGAGGCCCCGCCGCTGTCGGGGCGGGTCGTCTCGACCCAGCGCTGGCGTGACCTCACCTTCCTGCACTGGGCAGTCGATCCCGGTGCCGTCGCTCGTCTGCTCCCGCCCGGGACCCGCCCCGACCTGTTCGAGGACCGCACCTACGTCGGGTTGGTGCCGTTCCGGATGGTCCGGGTGACGCTCGGCCGGCTGCCCATCCCGTACGTCGGCACCTTCCTCGAAACCAACGTGCGGCTCTACTCGGTCGACGACCAGGGCCGCCGGGCCGTGGTCTTCCTCAGCCTGGACGTCGACCGGGCGGCGGTGGTCCCGGCGGTCCGCGCGACCGTCGGCGCGCCGTACCGCTGGGCCAGGATGCGATTCGACCGCAGGGGCGACGTCGTCACCTACGACGCCCGGGTCCGGACCGGTCGCAGGGCCACCAGCCACGTCGTGGTGCGGGCCGGTGAGCCGCGGGCTGTCACGCCGCTCGACGACTTCCTGACCGCGCGGTGGGCTGCGCACGTGCGCCGACCGCTCGGTACGACGTACGTGCGCAACCGGCACGACCCCTGGCCGCTGCGCTCGGCCGAGGTCGTCGCGCTCGACGACGGTCTGGTGGCGGACGCCGGCCTCCCGGGGCTCACCGACCGGCCACCGGACCACGTGGCGTTCAGCGACGGGGTCTACGCAGAGTTCACGAGACCGAGGAGAGTGGCGCTGTGACTGGAAGCGAGAGGGGGCAGGCCCTGCCCGTCGCGGTCGAGCACGCGCGGCGGTGGCTCGACTCGCTCGAGGACCGGCCGGTGCCGCCGCAGGCCCAGGTCGAGGAGCTCGTCGAACGGCTCGGCGCCAAGTTGCCGGACGGGCCGCAGGACCCGGCCGCGGTCGTCGAGCATCTGGCCAGCGCGCTCGAGCCGGGGCTCACCGCGATGCCGTCGGGTCGGTTCTACGGGATGGTGATCGGTGGCTCCCATCCCGCGGCGCTGGCCGCCGACTGGTTGACCAGTGCGTGGGACCAGAACGCCGGGCTGGCCCGGCTCACGCCGGCCGCGACCGCGACGGAGCAGGTGGCCGCCGCCTGGCTGCTGGACCTGCTCGGCCTGCCGTCCCAGAGTGCGGTCGGCTTCGTCACCGGCGGCACGATGGCCAACTTCACCGGCCTGGCAGCTGGTCGTGACGAAGTGCTGCGCCGGGTCGGCTGGGACGTCGCCATCCGCGGCCTCGCGGGGAGTCCCGGCGTCCGCGTCGTCGTCGGGCAGGAGCGTCACGACACCGTCGACCTGGCACTCCGCTATCTCGGGCTCGGCGCGCCGGAGGCGGTCGAGGCGGATGCCGAGGGTCGGCTCGTCGTCGCCGATCTCGAGCGCACGCTGTCCGCGCGGGAGCTCCCGACCGTGGTCTGCCTGCAGGCCGGCAACGTCCACTCCGGCGGCTACGACCCGTTCGCCGAGGCGATCGACGTGGCGCACCGGCACGGCGCGTGGGTGCACGTCGACGGTGCGTTCGGCCTCTTCGCCGCGGCCGCGCCGGCGTACCGCCACCTCACGGCGGGCGCCGAAAGTGCCGACTCGTGGGCCACCGACGCGCACAAGACGCTCAACGTGCCCTACGACTGCGGCATCGCGATCGTCCGCGACCCGGCCGCGGTCAAGGCCGCGATGGGTATGCACGGCGACTACCTCATCCACGACGAGGCCGGCGACCCCTTCGAGAAGGTGCCCGAGCTGTCGCGGCGGGCGCGCTCGATCCCCGTGTACGCCGTCCTGGCCGCACTCGGGCGGCAGGGTGTGGCCGACCTGGTCGAGCGGATGGCCGGCCACGCGGCGGCGTTCGCTCGGGGAGCTGCCGAGCTGCCGGGCGTCGAATTGCTCAACGATGTCGTCTTCACCCAGGTCTGCATGCGCTTCGGAAGCGACGAGCGGACCCGTGCGGTGGTCGAGCGGCTGTTGGCCGACGGCGAGGCCTGGATGAGCGGCTCGACCTGGCATGGCCGGGCGGTGCTGCGAATCTCGGTGAGCAACTGGTCGACCACCGAGAGTGACGTTCGTCGCAGCCTGCGCGCGCTGCAGCGGGCCGCCGAAGGTGTCTAGGCGCGCCGAATCGAGTCGATGCGGGCCCGTCCGTAGACTGATCTGTCGTGTCGTCCGAGAACTCTGAAGGCAGCCACGGGCCTGATCTCGTCGTCGTCGGCTCCGGGTTCTTCGGGCTGACGATCGCCGAGCGCTGCGCGGCCGGGCTCGGCCTGCGGGTGCTCGTCCTGGAGCGGCGGCACCACCTGGGCGGCAACGCCTACAGCGAGCGGGAGCCGCAGACCGGCGTCGAGGTGCACAAGTACGGCGCGCATCTGTTCCACACGTCCAACGAGAAGGTGTGGGAGTACGTCAACCGGTTCACGACCTTCACCGGCTATCGGCACCGGGTCTTCGGCAAATACCAGGGCCAGGTCTACTCGCTGCCGATGAACCTGGCCCTGATCAACCAGTTCTTCGGCAAGAGCCACACGCCGCAGGAGGCGCGCGAGCTGATCGCGAGCCAGGCCAGCGAGATCGCCACCGAGGATGCCACCAACCTCGAGGAGAAGGCGATCAGCCTGATCGGCCGTCCCCTCTACGAGGCGTTCATCAAGGGCTACACCGCCAAGCAGTGGCAGACCGATCCGACCAAGCTGAGCGCCGACATCATCACCCGCCTCCCGGTGCGCTACACCTTCGAGAACGGGTGGTTCAGCGACACCTACGAAGGGCTCCCCACCGACGGTTACACCGCCTGGCTGACCCGGATGGCCGACCACCCCAACATCGAGGTTCGGCTCGAGACCGACTTCTTCGATGTGGCGGAGGAGTTCAAGGGCAAGGTCCCGATCGTCTACACCGGCCCGGTCGACGAGTACTTCGGCAACTCCGAAGGCCGCCTGTCGTGGCGCACCGTCGATCTCGAGGAGTCCGTCGAGGACGTCGACGACTTCCAGGGCACCGGCGTGGTCAACTACAACGACCGGGAAGTGCCGTTCACCCGGATCATCGAGTTCAAGCACTTCCACCCCGAGCGGGCGAAGACCCACCTTCCGGGCAAGACCGTGATCGTGCACGAGTACTCCCGGTTCGCCGAGGAGGGCGACGAGCCCTACTACCCGATCAACACCGCCGAGGACCGCGCCAAGCTGCTGAAGTACCGCGAGCTTGCCAAGCGCGAGCCCATGGTGCTCTTCGGCGGCCGGCTCGGCACCTACAAGTACCTCGACATGCACATGGCCATCGGCTCCGCGCTGTCGATGTACGACAACAAGCTCAAGCCGCACTTCGTGGACGGCGCCGAGCTGGCCAGTGGGGGAGTGGACGAGTGACCGAGCAGCCGGCGAAGAAGGCGACCCCGCGGCGCCGTACGACGAAGAAGGCCGCGGCCGCGCCCGCCGCGCACCCGGTGGAGACCAACCGGCGTGTCCTGCAGCGGCAGATCATGCCGGTGGAGAAGGACTTCGACGTCTTCGCCCTCTACGTCGACCCCGAGGACGCCAACCTCGACGCCGACCGCTACGAGATCGGCGGTAGCCGGGCGGCCAAGGACCTCAACAACGCCGCCATCCGGCAGTCGACCACCACCGGCAAGGGCATCCACCCCGAGCAGATCGAGTCCCGTACGGCGCTGCGAGTCAGGTCCGGCGAACGGCTCTCCTTCGGCACCTACTTCAACGCCTTCCCGGCGTCGTACTGGCGTCGCTACAGCGTGGTCACCGACGTCCGGCTGACCGTCGAGGTCTCGGGGCGGGGCGCCACCCTGGTCGTCTACCGTTCGCTCGCCAACGGTCGTGCGCAGCGCGTCGACTCGGCGACCACGGGCAGCGAGGCCAAGGGCACCTTCGTGTTCGAGCTGCCGCTCAAGCCGTTCGTCGACGGCGGTTGGTACTGGTACGACGTGATCGCCGGCGACGACGATGCGGTCGTCGAGTCGGCCGAGTGGTCGGCGGAGGTCCCCGAGGACCGGCTCGAGCACGGCACCGCCGACATCGCGATCACCACGATGAACCGGCCCGACTTCTGCGCCAAGCTGATCGGCCAGCTCGGCCGCGATGAGCTGCTCAAGCCCTACCTCGACACCGTCTTCGTGATGGAGCAGGGCACCCAGAAGGTCGTCGACTCGCCGTCCTACCCCGAGGCGCGCGACGCGCTCGGCGACCAGCTGCGGATCGTCGAGCAGGGCAACCTCGGCGGCTCCGGCGGCTACGCGCGCGGCCAGCTCGAGTCGCTGCGCAAGGGCACCGCGACGTACGCCTTGATGATGGACGACGACGTCGTCTGCGAGCCCGAAGGCATCATCCGGGCGATCACCTTCGGCGACCTGGCCCGGCGGCCGACCATCGTCGGCGGCCACATGTTCAGCCTCTACAACAAGTCCGAGCTGCACAGCTTCGGCGAGATCGTGCAGCCCTGGCGGTTCTGGTGGATGACGCCGCAGGACGGCTACAGCCGTTGGGACCTCTCGGCCCGCAACATCCGATCGGCGCGGTGGCTGCACAAGCGCGTCGACGTGGACTTCAACGGCTGGTTCATGTGCCTGATCCCGCGTGAGGTCATCGACCGGATCGGGCTGTCCCTGCCGCTCTTCATCAAGTGGGACGACGCCGAGTACGGCCTGCGTGCCAAGGCTGCCGGCTTCTCGACGGTGACCTTCCCGGGTGCAGCGGTCTGGCACGTGCCGTGGACCGACAAGAACGACGCGCTCGACTGGCAGGCCTACTTCCACGTGCGCAACCGGTTCGTCTCGGCGCTGCTCCACTCGCCGTACCCTCGCGGCGGCAAGCTGATCCGCGAGGACTTCACCTACTCCATCGCCCACCTGGTATCGATGCAGTACTCCACCGTCGAACTGCGCAACCTCGCGCTCGAGGACGTGCTGGCCGGGCCGCACGGGTTGCACGCCCAACTGCCGACCCGGCTCGGCGAGGTCAACACGCTGCGCAAGCAGTTCAGTGACGCGCAGCTGCAGGCCGACCGGGAGGCGTTCCCGGAGACCAGGCGCAAGAAGCCGCCGCGCAAGGGCCGCGACATCATCGAGATCCCCAGCCGGGTCTCGCGCATGATCACCGCTGGCCTGGCGCCCATCCGTCAGCTGCGGCCCGCCCGTGAACTCTCGTCGGAGTTTCCCGAGGTGGAGATCCGCGCGATGGACGCCAAGTGGTACCGCCTCGCGTCGTACGACTCGGCGATCGTCTCGATGAACGACGGCACGTCGGCGGCGTTCTACAAGCGCGACACGGCTACCTTCCGCGACCTGGTCAAGCGGACCGCCGACCTGCACCAGCGGCTCGCGCGCGAGTGGCCGGAGCTCGCGGAGCAGTACCGCGCCGCACTGCCCGAGATCACCGCGCCCGAGACCTGGGAGCAGACGTTCCGGCCCTGGACCGAGGGGGCTGACACGCCGGCATGACCGACCAGCTCACCCCCAGGTCCGACAGCGTCGCTGCCCGGCACGACCTCGCGCACGTCCCGATGGTCGACCCGGCGGCGCGCCGCGGGCTGCTGGGCGTGCTGCGCCGGCGCTACCTGCTCCAGCTCATGGTGCGGCGCGAACTCAAGGCGCGCTACATCGGCTCGAAGATGGGACTGGCCTGGTCCTACATCGACCCGCTGTCGCGGTTCCTCACCTACTTCTTCGTCTTCGGCATCATCATCGGCCGCGGCGCGATCCCGCACTTCGCCATCCATCTGTTCGCCGGCATGGTGATCGTCAACCTCTTCACCGCCTCGTTCAGCTCCGGCACCCGCTCGATCCTGCAGAACAAGGCGGTCGTGCAGAAGATGCCACTGCCGCGGGAGATCTTCCCGATCGCCTCGACGCTGGTCTCGCTCTACCACACCGGCCCGCAGCTGGTGATCCTGATCGGTGCCTGCCTGCTCACCGGCTCCTTCAACCCTGACCCGGTCGGCATGCTCTGCGCCCTCTTGGCGCTGGCGATCGCGATCCTGCTCGGCGCCGGCATGGGGTTGATGTTCTCGGCCATCAACGTGATGTACCGCGACTGGACTCGCGTCGTCCAGATCATCACCAACATGCTGCCGTTCACGGTGCCGATGATGTACCCGTACACGCTCGTCGCTAAGCGCTTCGAGGACTTCCCGGTGATCCAGCACTTCTACCTCTGGAACCCGCTCACCGAGTGCGTGCTGCTGATGCAGCGGGCGTTCTGGATCACCACCATCAGCCCCGAGGACGCCGCCTCGGCCCCGCCTGAGTGGGGCTTTCATCCGGGCCTGCACGCCAACTTCCCGCCCCACCTCTACCTACGGGGCTTCATCTTCCTGGGGATCTCGATCATCTTCCTCGGCATCGCCCAGTGGGTCTTCACCCGGCTGGACGACAAGATCCCGGATCGGCTGATCTGATGGTCGTCTCGATCGAGGTCGACTGCGTCACCAAGGAGTTCGACCGGCACTTCCAGCGGACCCTCAAGCAGGTCACGGTGGCCAAGCTGCGAGGCCAGGAGACCAAGAAGTCCTTCCTGGCGCTCAAGGACGTGAGCTTCACCGTCGAGCAGGGTGAGGCCATCGGGCTGATGGGGCTCAACGGCTCGGGCAAGAGCACGCTGCTCAAGCACGTGATGGGAGTGATGCGGCCGACCAGCGGTCAGGTCCGCACCCGCGGCCGGGTCTCCGGCCTGATCGCCACCGGTGCCGGCTTCCACCCGCAGATGACCGGGCGCGAGAACATCTTCATGAACGCCGCGATCCTCGGCATGACCAAGTCCGAGACCGAGGCGAAGTTCGACGACATCGCCGGGTTCGCCGACGTGGGCGAGGCGATGGACACCCCGGTCGGCAACTACTCCTCGGGCATGTTCGCGCGGCTCGGCTTCGCCGTCGCCGTACATGTCGACTGCGACGTCTTCATCGCCGACGAGGTGCTCGCCGTCGGCGACCAGCCGTTCAAGAAGAAGTGCATGAAGAAGATGGAGCAGGTCCGCGACAGCGGTGTCACCCTCTTCTACGTCAGCCACGCCGCCCAGTCGGTCCGCAAGATGTGCAGTCGCGTCATCGTCCTCGAGAAGGGCGTGGTCGGCTTCGACGGCGATGTGAATGCCGGCATCAAGTACCTCCACTACGACGACAGTGACGACGTCGACCCCGAGGACGAGCAGTCCACCGACGCCGAACTCGGCTCCGACGTCTGAAGCCGACCCGTCGTTACTCGTGATGAGTAACGACGGGTCAGCACGAAATTGACGGTGACCCGTCGTTACTCGTGATGAGTAACGACGGGTCGGCGTGGAAGTGTGGTTTGTGCGACAGAAGTTGACAAAGTTGAAATTGGTCGGCGTGTCGACTGGCAATTACAGCGTTGTAGTTACTCGGATTCTCTATCGCGACTCGTGTGACCCGTGTGAAAGTTGCAACTCGTGTGACCTTCCCCCGCACAGGAGTCGCCTTTCATGTCGCCGTCGCGAGCTCGCTACATCACCGCGTGCCAGCAGTTGTTGGCCCTCGGTGTCGTGGTGATCGCGCTCGTGCCCGCGACCCGAGTGGTCACGCTCGACGTGGTCGGCGTGCGGCCGGGGAACGACGCGGTCCAGCCGACGATCAGCGTGCCCACGGGGTTCGCGACGACCGAGCACGCCCGCATCAGCCCGCGAGTCGCCGAGCGTAGGGCGCCGGGCTAGGGCAACCGGCCGGTGACCCGCTCCGCCTCGGCGATCTGATCGAGCCGGGCAGGATCGGCCCCGGCCACGAGGACCAGCGAGCCACTCGACACGAGAGCTCGCGCAGCGGCGGTGACACCTGGTGGGGAAGCCGGGTTCGCCGCCGAGAGGAGCCGACCGGCGCCGGTCGCAGTCGCAGGACTCCCGGCGCCGGTCGCGCTCCCCAGGAGCTCGTCCTGGGTCACCGGGCCCTCGCTCGACAGGAGCGCCACGTCGGTGCCCTCGGGAGGGTCGTAGGGGATGAAGGCGTCCGGTTGACCCCACACCTCGACGCCGACGTCGTGTACGTCGGGCGGCAGCGGGTCGGCGAACCGCACGCCCATCGGCAGCAGCGAACAGGCCAAGACCGGTAGCTCTCCCGCACGGGGCGCCCAGGTCGTCAGGCCGTCCGGCCCGCACACGACCGCGGCAGGCCCGCCGGCCTCCGCGGCTGGGGAGCCAGGAAAGGCCACCGCCAGCCCGGCCGTCCACGCCGCGCCCAGGAACACCGGACCCAGCCAGTGCGCCGGCAGATCCATGAGCAGCACGTCGCCGCGCTCCAGGTCGTGCTCGTCGACCAACAGCGAGGCCGTCTTGGCCACCCAGTTGGCGTACGTCGTGACCGAGAGCTCGACCCGTTCGCCGGTGCGCTCGTCGTACCAGGTCAGCAGGGGCCGGCCTGGCTCGTGCCGCAGTTGCGCGGCCAGGAGCGTTGAGAACGTCACGGACTCAGGAGCGCGCGGGGTTGTCCGCGCGGCTGAGCTCCTCGTTGATCCGGCTGCTGGAGTCGGACTTCACCTCGCCGCCGACGCCGTAGACCATCTGCAGCCCGATCTCGTCGGTGAGCAGCGTCTCCGCGGTAGGCACCGGGTCGCCGGAGTCGGAGCGGTCGCCGCCGTTGCAGAACAACAGCTCCGCGTCCGGATGCAGCTCGCGCACTCGGCGCAGCGACTCGACGACCGTCGAGTCGGTGTCGACCGCGACGAACGCCTCATCGACGCTGCGCAGCTCGGCCACGATTGCGAGCCGGTCGTCCTCGGTCATGAGGATCCGGCCCTTCTTGAGCAGCTGTTGGCGGTCGTTGTTGACGATCACCACGACGTGCGGAGCCAGCTGCCGGGCCTCCCGGATCATCAGGAGGTGGCCGATGTGGATCGGATTGAAGTACCCGCTGACGATCGCGATCTTGGCGGGCACGGTCACATCGCGTCCGGCTCGGGGGAGTCGGTGTAGGGGTAGTCGAGCATGAACTTCTCCAGCGCCGCGCCGCTCGGCTCGGCGCAGTACTGGAAGACGCCGACCTGCTTGGAAGCGTCGTTGGAGGAGCTCCCGCCCGCCGACCAGTGCGAGATGGCGACGTGCTTGCCGTCGGGGAACGCGCCGCTCTCCTTGACGTCGTCGGCGGTCCACGGCGCGGCGATGAACTTGTAGCGCAGGTTGTTGCTGTCGGAGCGGAACTTGTCGGCGATGCCGTTGATCACATTGAGCTGGTCGGGGTCGTCGGCGATCGTCTCGTCGTACCAGAGGATCGTGTAGCCGTGCTCGAGGTTGTGCACGAGCGCCTCGAGCTCGGGCCGGTCCTTCGCGGTGTAGTACTTCCGGTTGAACGGCGCGGGGGCCACCCCCTGCTCGTTCCAGTGCGAGCCGAACGCCGGCGGCGCGGTCGAGTAGGTGACCTGCGAGCCGGTCGGCACGTGCTGCTGGTTGCCGTCGGCGGGCTTGGTCTCGACCTTGCTGCACGACGACGCGGGGGCGCCGATGGAGGCGAGGTCGATGTCCTTGAACTGCCGCAGGTCGTACCAGTTGCGGACCGGGCGGTACGCCGCCGCGGCCACGATCAACACCGCGACCAGCACGCAGACCCCGACGATGGCGAAGCCGCGGCGCTTCTCGCCGCCCTTCTGCTTGCGGCGGATATCGTCGATGACCGCCTGGCGGTCGGACTTGGTCGACTTCTTGGCCACGGCTGGGAGTACCTCGAGTGGTCGGGGGGCAGGGCGCGTCAAAGTGGGCTCCGGCGAGCCCGACCGGGGAAGTCTACGGAGTGGTTGGTCGGATCACTGCTTTCTCAGCACCTTCTTCGACTCGCCAGCCGTGCGCGAAGGCCAGTGGGCCCAGGCGCGGGTCGGGCCGGGTTACGAGGCCGCCGTCCACCGCATCGGGCTGCTCGCCGAGCACGTGAACGATCGCCGCGGCCATGTCCGCCTCCGACGCGGGCGCGCCGAACGGCGGCCGATCGGCCGGGTCGCCGCTGAGCGCACGGATCACCGCCTCGCGGGCGCCGTACCCGAACAGATCCTCGCCCTCGGCGCGGACCAGCGCGGTCGCACCGGTGCCGTGTGTGCCGGCCGGCAGGACCAGCTCGGACCGCCCCCGGACCACTGCGAACGGCCGGCCGGCCAGCTTGCCCTGCGCCAGCTCTGCCGCTCCGGCGAGCTCGTCGGCCAGAGCGGGGGCGGTCACCGCGAGCTCGTTGCCGTGCACATCGGTCCGGCCGGCGTGGTCGTCGAGCACCGTGAGGCCGGCCGCGCCGATGGCGATGTCGGTCTGACCGGTACGCCAGGCGCGCCCGGCGGTGTCGGTCACCACGACGGCGACGTTGGCGCCGGTGCGCGCGGCGATCTCGCCGCGGAGTCGGCGCGCGGTGGCGTCGGGGTCGCGGGGCAGGAGCAGGACGGTGCCGCGCTCGACATTGGAGGCGTCGACACCGGCAGCGGCCATGGTGAGCCCCGATCGGGTCCGCACGATCGTGGTCGGTCCGCGCCGGGCCACCACCCGAGCACCCGGCTCGGCCAGCTCCTGCTCGATCGCCGCCACCCGGTCGGCCCCGACCAGCCCCTGACCCTCGGCCTTGCTCACCACCTTGCTGGTGACCAGCACCACGTCGCCGTCGAACGGGGTGAGGACGGCGAGGAGCAGGCCGGTCAGGTCATCGCCGGCCCGGACCTCGGGG
This sequence comes from Nocardioides sp., assembly GCA_003519585.1. GTDB lineage: Bacteria > Actinomycetota > Actinomycetes > Propionibacteriales > Nocardioidaceae > Nocardioides. The sequence continues at coordinate 16,565 of DOWL01000127.1, forward strand.
ACGCCGTCCGGGGCCAGGACGGTGAGGGTCACGAGACGAGCGCGATCGCGGCCGCCGCCATGGCAGCGGTGGCCTCCGCGTCGGTCATGTAGAGGGGTACGGCGGCCGCGGCCAACCCGGCCTCGTGCAGGGCGGCAAGCTCGCCCTGGTCCGTCTCGTCGACGAGCCAGCCGTTGAGGACACCGTCGTGCGAGCGGGCGCCGTAGTGGAGGCCGACGCCCGCGGCGCTGACTGCGATGCCCATCGTGGTCAGGAGCTGGTTGGCCATCCCGCGCACATGGCTGCCGCCGATGATGGGGGAGACCCCGACCACCGGGGCGCGGGTGGCGACCAGAGCCTCGCGGACGCGGGGTACGCCGAGGATCGTGCCGACCGAGACCACCGGGTTGGACGGGGGCAGCAGCACGAGGTCCGCGTCGGTGATCGCGTCGATGACGCCCGGGGCCGGCGTGGCTTCGTCGAGACCGACCACCACGACCGCGTCGGCGGGGACCTCGGCGCGCAGCTTGACCCAGTACTCCTGGAAGTGCACGACGCGGCGGCCGCTCGGCGAACGCTCGAGGTCGGAGTCGGCGATCGCGACGTGGGTCTCGACGCGGTCGTCGCTCATCGGCAACAGCCGGACCGTGTCGCCGTGGACGGGAGTCAGCCACCGCTGGCACAGCGCCTCGGTGATCTGGGAGAGGGGGTAGCCGGCGTCGAGCATCTGCGTGCGCACGAGGTGGGTGCCGATGTCGCGGTCTCCGAGCCCGAACCAGGTCGGTTCGACGCCGTACGCCGCGAGCTCGGTCTTCACGCTCCAGGTCTCGTCGCGGCGGCCCCAACCCCGCTCGGGGTCGATGCCGTCGCCGAGGGTGTACATGACGGTGTCGAGGTCGGGGCAGACCTTGAGGCCGTGCACCCACAGGTCGTCGGCGGTGTTGGCGATCACCGTGACCTCGGCATCGGCTGCCACTTCCGGCAGCGAGCCGGCGCCGATCCCGTGCAGCAGCCCTTGGATGAACCGAGCGCCACCCATCCCCCCGGAGAGGACGGTGAGGCGCCGAAAGGGGTGTGCCATGAGGGTCAGCCTGTCGCATCGAGCGTGCTACCAGAGGCCGGGGTCGCCTGTCCGGGTTATCCCCATACCAGATCGGGGCTTGACTTGCGGCGTACGACAGGCATGTAATTCCATCAGTGTCGTAGGCCGTCTCGGGGTGTTTCCGAGACAGAAATCCACACGACACGCTGGTCGAGCAGGGTCGAGCTCAACACAGAGATACAGGGTCGAAGGGCAGTCACATGAGAGAACTATTTCTCCTGGACGGGGACGACGCCGACGACGCGGGGTGGCAGGAGCGCGCGCTGTGCGCACAGACGGACCCCGAGGCGTTCTTCCCCGAGAAGGGCGGTTCCACCAGGGAGGCCAAGAAGGTCTGCCTGACCTGCGAGGTCCGGACCGAGTGTCTGGACTCCGCACTGATGAACGACGAGCGGTTCGGCATCTGGGGCGGTCTCTCCGAGCGGGAGCGTCGCAAGCTGAAGAAGCGCGCCGTCTGAACGTCGCGCGTCGACGCGAGAAGGCCCGGGCCGGCTGGCCCGGGCCTCTCGCATTTCGAAGGCTCAGGTCCGGCCCCCTACCCTGAACGATCGTGTCCGTCGCCGACCCCCGCCATGCGCCGCTTGCCGTGCGCGGCCGCGAGGACGTCGCGGTGGTCATGGTCAGCCACGACGGGTCGCGCTGGCTCCCGACTGCACTGGAGGGGCTCGCCGGTCAGCTGGCGCCGATCGCCCACCGGGTCGGTGTCGACACCGGCAGCAAGGACGGCAGCGCGGAGCTGTTGACCGAGGCCTTCGGCGCCGAGTGCGTGGTCGCGATTCCCTCGTCCACGAACTTCCCCGACGCGCTCCGGGCCGGGTTGGCGCGGCTCGACGAACTCGGGGCCGATACCGAGTGGATCTGGGTCCTCCACGACGACTCCAGCCCCCACCCGGAGGCGCTGCTCGCGCTGCTGGCCGGCGCCGCCGACGACGCCCTCG
>DOWL01000224.1:0-290 GCA_003519585.1 Nocardioides sp.
CCAGATCCAGGGCTTCTTCGACGGCCCGGTCGACCACCTCATGGCGCTGCCGATCCTCGCCGACCACGTGCGCACGAAGTACGGCGACCAGGAGCTCGCCGTCGTCTCCCCCGACGCCGGCCGGATCAAGGTGGCCGAGCGCTGGGCCTCCCGGCTGGGCGGCGCTCCGCTGGCCTTCATCCACAAGAGCCGCAACATCGACCGGCCCAACGAGACCGTCGCCAACCGGGTCGTCGGCGACGTCAAGGGCCGGATGTGCGTCCTGGTCGACGACATGATCGACACCGGCG
>DOWL01000224.1:399-6349 GCA_003519585.1 Nocardioides sp.
TCGACGACATGATCGACACCGGCGGCACCATCACCAAGGCCGCCGAGGCGCTGGTGGCCGACGGCGCCGCAGGAGTGGTCATCGCGGCGACCCACGCGATCCTCTCCGAGCCCGCCGTCGACCGGCTCAAGAACTGCCCCGTGCAAGAGGTGATCGTGACCAACACGCTGCCCCTCACGCCCGACCGCGAGTTCGACAAGCTCACCCAGCTCTCCATCGCACCTCTCGTTGCCCGCGCGATCCGCGAGGTCTTCGAGGACGGCTCGGTCACCTCGATGTTCGACGGGCATGCATGAGCGGAGCGGACCGAGGAACGAGGTCCGGTCCGCTCGTTGGTGGTCGAGCAGCGCGCACGGCTGAGCTTGCGAAGCCGTGACCGCGCGTGTCGAGACCTCCGCAGCCTGCCCTGCCAGCCAAAACCAGATCCCTAGTCGGGTCGCGCGTCGTCGCTGCGGAGGTCTCGACACGCTCGACCAGCGGGTGGTCGCGTGACGCTCGCCGCGGGTCGACAGACTAGACCAGCGGTGGTTGCGTGACGTCCGATGCGTGAGTACGCGAGCCGAGAGCCCGATCTCGTCGGCCCCCAGACCGACCCGGCCGCGGAGTTCCTGCGGCTGGCCTGCCTGACCTACGGCGCGGACGACCCGGTCCGCCGTACCAACGCCGGCGCGATGCTGCAGACCGACCCCGACCTGGGCGCGGCGAGCGTGCACGTGGCCGCGGCGCGGGCCGACGGCGTGGCCCTGCGCCGGCTGTTGGCCGAGGACCCGTCGCAGGCAGTGGTCGAGGGCGGTCCGTTCGGCTGGCCGCCGTTGCTCTACCTCGCCTATGCGCGCCACGACCCGGAAGTCTCAGCCGGGGCGGTGCGCGAGGCGGTGCGCGCCCTGATCGACGCCGGCGCCGACCCGGACGCCGGCTACCTCTGGCACGGCAACCACCCGCCGTTCACCGCGCTCACCGGCGCCTTCGGCGAGGGCGAGGGCGGTCCCGTCGACGAGCCGGCCCACCCGCAGTGGGAGGCCCTCGCGCGGGCGTTGCTCGAGGCCGGCGCCGACCCCAACGACGGCCAGACCCTCTACAACCGGATGTTCCGGCCCGACGACGGCCACCTCGCACTGCTCTTCGAGTTCGGCCTGGACGACGCCGACGAGCTCGACTTCCAGCTCGCGTGGGCGGTCGCGCATGGGATGCATGCGCGGATCGAACTGCTCGTCGGTCACGGGCTCTCCCCCGACACCGAGGTGGGTGGGCGCTACGGCGTGTCCAAACGCTCGGCGTACGCCGCGGCGGTGACCAGCGGCCGGCCGGCGACCGGTGAGCTGCTCGCGCGGCTCGGCGCCTCAACCGAGCTCACCTCGGAGGAGGCCGTGCTGGCCGCGCTGTTCACCGGAGCCGAGGTCGCCAGCGAGTCGGTGCCGGCCGCGATCGCCGCGAGGCCGGGCATCGTCGCCTGGGCGGCGAGCCTCGGTGATCGCGAGGCGGTACGCCGCGCGGTCGAGTTCGGCTGGGACGTCGACCGGCGGGCCCGCACCGACGTCCCCTCCGACCAGGAGTGGGAGACCGGGCTGCACGCGGCGGCCGGCAACGGCGATCTGTCGATGGTCGAGCTCCTGCTGGAGCTCGGCGCCGCCCCGTCCGTCACTGACGGGCGGTTCCAAGCCACCCCGGCGCAGTGGGCCGCGCACTCCGGCCATACAGAGCTGGCCGCAGTGCTCAGCGACCGTTCTGGCTGAAGTGCTGGTAGTCCTTGAGTGAGCGCCACGAGCCGCCCCAGGTCCAGCCGACCCGCGCGAACTCCCGCACCACCACACTGTCCGGGGTGATCATCCCGGGCCGTAGCCGGCCGCGATCGGCGTACGACGACGCGAGCTCGGGCAGCACCAGGTCGCCTTTGACATAAGGGTTCTGGAACGGATCGAGGTCGATCGCCAGTCCGTAGGCGTGCTGACTGAACGTCGACGTCGAGCCGGTGGTCGGGCGGCAGACGAAGGCGCCGGTGACGTTGCCGTCGCCGGTGGGCCGCGCGTCGAGCTCGTCGGGCCGGGTGATCCGCAGCTCCTCGAACGGGAACCGCTCCCGGTAGAGCGCCCGGAAGACGCTGACCAGATCGTCGGCGACCGAGGCGTTCACCAGCAGCTCACCGGTGTGCCGGCGGTCGTCGAAGCCCCAGAAGGCCAGCCGAACGTACGCCAGGTCGGCGACCGCGACCGGACAGCCGGGCGCCCACGTCGAGCGCTCCAGTACGTCGGCGGGGGCCGCCTCGACCACGGCCGCGAAGCCGGTGCCGGAAAGCGGGCGGGCCGTGTCGGGGAGGGTGAACCGGCGCGGGTCGAGCGCGCGCGGTGTCCGCCCGGCCCGGCCGTAGCCGTCCGAACGCAGCGGCAGTGGCCTGGTGCCCAACCATGCTGGCGCGACGGTGCCCGGTTCGGCCGCCCGCGGGCTTGGGGTGCTAGAAGGAGGTGGCGACGACTGTGGAGCCGGAGCGGACGGTGCGCCAGTTTCACCAGCCGGCTGGTGAAACTCGTCGCCTTCCGAGGCCGGAGATCCAGGAGTGGTGGAGGACTCCTGGCAGGCGGTCAGCGCGACCACCAACAACAGCGCCCCCAGCGAGCTACGTCCGGTCATCGAGGGAGTCCTCCCACGACCGACGCAGCACAGCCGGCACGTCGCCGCGCAGGGCGGTCCGCACCAGCTCGAGCTGGGCGTCGTCGAGGTGGAGGGCCGGGAAGGCCGCGCCGACGGCGGCCGCGAAGGCGGTGCCCCGGCGCGCCAGCCCGGGCCCGGCCGCGACGTACGCCGGCACGTACGGCGCCACGAGGTCGGCCTGCTCGGGCGACCACAGGCCGCGCGCGAGCGCACCGAAGTGCCGGTTGGAGACCGCTGCGTCCTCGGTCATGGCGGCCCACGCCGTCGCCTTCGCGGCCGCGGTCGGTCGCGCGGCCAGCGCAGTCGCCGCGCCGAGCTCGCCCTGCGCGGTGCCGTCGGTGCGACGCTCCGCGTCGATCTCGGAATCGTCGAGCGCGCCGAGGCCGGCGAGCCGGTGGACGACCGCCCAGCGCAGCGCGGGATCGAGTTCGTGGCCCTGGTCGGTGCGATCCCGGACCAGCCACCGACGCAGCTCGTCGGGGTCACGGGAGGTGGCGGCGAGGCCGCGGGCGAGCGCGATCCCGCGCTGCTCCTCGGGATCGCGCAGAAGAGCCGATCGGTAGCACTCGGCCAACCGCTCGTGCACCGCGACGGCATCGACGGCCGGCACCAGACGGCCGAGCACCCGGCGGCCCAGGTGGTCGACGACCGCCTCGACCAGGGTGGGGTGGAGCTCCCCCGCCAAGTGCCGGTCGACGAGGTCGAGCCGCTCCTCGAGGGGACGCTCGAGACCGAGAGTCCAGAGCAGCCCGCGGGCCAGCGGGTCCTCGACCGCCGTGAGGTGCTCGCGCACCGCCGCCCACGACCACCCGTCCAGCACGACCTCGGCGAAGGTCTCCCCCGACGAGTTCGGCACCACCACCCGCCCGGCCCACTCGTCCAGCCGCACCGGCAGATCCTCGAGCTCGACCCAACGATCACTGACGGCGACCAACCCGTCGTCGTACGCCGTCACCCGCAACCGGTGCGGGCGCGCGCCGTCGCGTACGAGCACCGGGACCTCACCGTCCCGCTCGACGCGGATGGTGTCGTGGCCCGACCGCCGCAACCACACCTCGGCCCAGGCCCGCACATCACGCGGGGACACCTCGTCGAGCGCACCGACGAGGTCGTCGAGCGTCGCGTTGCCGAAGCGGTGCCGGGTCAGGTGGGCGTTCACCCCCGCCAGGAAGTCGTCGGTGCCGAGCCAGGTGACCAGCTGCCGGACCACGGCGTTGCCCTTGGCGTAGGAGATCGCGTCGAAGTTGCTCGTCGCGGCGTCGACGTCGGGCACGTCCTCGGGCAGGGGTGCCACCGGATGTGTGGAGCGGCGCCGGTCGGCGGCGTACCCCTCGGGCTTGAAGCGGGTCTCGAAGCTGAGCCGGGTGCCGGGGTAGCCGGCCACCTCGTGGGCGACCTCGAACCCCATGTAGTCGGCGAAGGACTCGTTGAGCCAGGTGTCGTCCCACCAGGTCTGGCTCACCAGGTCGCCGAACCACATGTGCGACATCTCGTGGGCGATCACCATCGCCCGAAGCCGGTTGGCCTCGTCACGCACCGGGCCGCGGCTGAGCATCTCGTCGCGGTAGGTGACGCAGCCGGGGTTCTCCATCGCGCCCCAGTTGAGCCCGGGCACGAAGACCTGGTCATAGGTGTCGAAGGGGAACGGCTCGTCGAAGATCGAGGTGTAGTGGTCGAAGCACGCCTCGGTGATCCGGCGCAGCTCGGCGACGTCCCGGTCGAGCTCTGCGGCCTGCGAACGACGGGCGTGCCAGCCCATCGGGAGTCCGCCGTGCTCCCAGGTGACCGAGTGCCACGGCCCCGCACACACCGTGAACAGGTCGATCGGGATCGGTGGTGTCGGGTCGAAGGTCCACACCGCCGAGCCGGCCTCGCGACGGGGCCTGGCAGGCGTCGTCGCGTTGGACAGCACCGTCCACCCCGGCTCCACCACCACCTCGACGTCGATCGGAGCCTTGAGGTCCACCTGGTCGAAGCAGGCGAAGACCCGTTGCGTGACGTCGATCCCGACGTACGCACTGACGTAGCGCTCACCGTCGACCGGGTCGGTGAACGTGTGCATCCCTGCGCCGTCGGTGACGTACGGCAGCCGCGCGGAGACGACCACCTCGATGGGCCCGTCGAGCCGTACCCCCCGGAGCGCGATCCGGTGCCCGTCGTACGCCGGGTCGACGGCCACGCCGTCGATCGTGACCGTCACCGCCTCACCGCCCTCCAGTTCGAGGAAGGTGTCCGGCCCGGAAGACCAGAACGACACGGTGCTACGGCTCACGAACCACGACGGGTCGGTGAGGTCGAGGTGGACGGAGTACTCCACGCGCGAGAGCTGAGCGGCCCGCGCCCGAGCCTCGGCGAGGGTGAGGGAGGGCACGCAGCCACCGTACGTGCTGGGGATTAGCCGCCCGGCCCACCCGTCGTTAGACTGTCGCGGTTGCCTCGGCGAGGGACTCCGGACCCCGGACTCCGTGATCGACAGGGCGGTGTGCTCGAGGGTGCGCCTCCGCGGTCCGCGTCGCAGGCCCAGGACTTCGCACACCAACCGAGGAGCACCACCACCATGGCCACCGAGAAGATCGCCGCCGAGACCCGCACCGAGTTCGGCAAGGGCGCCGCCCGCCGCATCCGTCGCGCCTGCAGCCGCGCCCCTGCCCCAGCCTGCGCCCTTCTCGAAACCCAGCACCATAACCGTACTGTCATCCAGCACAGCGTCTTACCTCGCTGCTGGCAAGGCCTCGTTTCCCCNNGTTCGGCAAGGGCGCCGCCCGCCGGATCCGCCGCGACGACAAGATCCCCGCGGTCGTCTACGGCCACGGCAACGACCCGATGCACGTCACCCTCCCGGGCCACGACACCATGATGGCGCTCAAGCACGGCGGCGCCAACGCGCTGCTCGAGCTCGAGATCGAGGGCAAGGACCAGCTCGCGCTGACCAAGGCCGTCCAGATCGACCCGATCCGCCGGGTCATCGAGCACATCGACTTCGTCGCCGTGCGCCGGGGCGAGAAGGTCACCGTCGACGTGCCTGTGCACCTCTCCGGCGATGCTGCGCCCGAGACCCTCGTGGTCACCGAGAACGCCACCGTCCAGATCGAGGCCGAGGCCACCGCGATCCCCGAGCACATCGAGATCTCGATCGAGGGGCTCACCGCGGGCACCCAGATCCTGGCCGGTCAGCTCGAGCTGCCGTCGGGCGCGACGCTGCTCGTCGACCCGGAGACCCTGGTCGTCAACGTCACCGAGCAGGTCTCCGAGGCGGCCCTCGAGGCCGAGCTGGAGGAGGCCGAGGCCGAGGCCGGCATCGAGC
>DOWL01000224.1:6489-7435 GCA_003519585.1 Nocardioides sp.
ACTCCGCCCCGGCCGGCGACGCCGAGGGTGGCGACGCTGCCGAGGGCGACGCCTCCGAGGAGTGAGCGACGCGGGGGCCGGGCCCTGGGTGATCGTGGGGCTCGGCAACCCCGGCCCGGCGTACGCCGGGCACCGGCACAACATCGGCTACCTCGTGGCCGACGAGCTCGTACGCCGCATCGGCGCGCCGTTCAAGGCACATCGCGCGAGCCGCGCCGAGTTCGCCGACGGTCGGCTCGCCACCGGTGGGCCGCGGCTGGTCGTCGTCCGACCGCGCTGCTACATGAACGAGATCGGTGGCCCCACCAAGGCGGTGCTGAAGTTCTTCGGCGCGACGCCCGACCGACTGGTCGCGATCCACGACGAGCTCGACATCCCGTTCGACACGATGCGGGTCAAGTTCGCCGGCGGCGACAACGGCCACAACGGGCTGCGCTCGCTGCGCTCCTCGCTCGGCACCGGCGACTTCTTCCGGGTCCGGGTCGGCGTCGGCCGGCCGCCCGGGCGCCAGGACCCCGCCGACTTCCTGCTCTCCAACTACAGCAGCACCGAGCGCAAGGAGCTGCCGTTCCAGGTCGATCGCGCCGCCGACGCCGTCGAGACGCTGCTGACCCTCGGCCTCGCTGAGACCCAGCAGCGGTTCAACTCTTGATCACCTTAGGGTGGTGGGTGTGACCTTCGATCCCGGTACGCCGCCCACTGACGCTGACGATCACCTGCTCGCTGGGTGGCTCGCCGAGACCGCAGGGCGCCGCCTGCTCGAGGTGCGGGGTGAGGGCCTCGAGGGTCGCGAGCTCAAGGACGCCGGCGACCTCGCCGCCCACGAGCTGCTGATGTCGCTCCTGGCCGAGCACCGGCCCGGTGACGCGGTGCTGTCCGAGGAGGGCAAGGACGACAAGGCGCGGCTCACCAGCAGCCGGGTCTGGATCGTCGACCCGCTCGACGG
>DOWL01000224.1:7537-10493 GCA_003519585.1 Nocardioides sp.
TGGATCGTCGACCCGCTCGACGGCACCCGCGAGTTCTCCGAGCCGCCGCGCGACGACTGGGCGGTGCACGTGGCGCTCTGGGAGTCCGGCGAGCTGGTCGCCGGCGCGGTGGCCCAGCCCGCGCTCGGCGAGACGTTCACGACCGCCGATCCGCCGAAGGTCCCGCCGAGCAGCGCGAGCCGGCCGCGGATCGCGGTCTCGCGCAGCCGCCCACCGGCGTTCACCGACGGGCTGGTCGCGACCCTGGGCGCCGAGACCGTGCCGATGGGCTCGGCCGGCGTCAAGGTGATCTCGGTGGCGCGGGACATCACCGACGCCTACGTGCACGCCGGCGGCCAGCACGAATGGGACTCCGCCGCCCCGGTCGCCGTGGCCCGCGCCGCCGGCCTGTTCACCTCGCGCGTGGACGGCTCACCGCTGCGCTACAACCAGGACGACGTCTACCTGCCCGACCTGATCGTCTGCCGGCCCGAGCTGGCCGAGCCGATCCTCGCCTACCTGTCCGAGCACGGGGTGGTCTGACCCCCGCACCCGTCAGCTCACGCCAGGGTCAGTACGCGCCCTGGTGGGTGAGGACCGCGCGGAAGGTCTTGAGCGCGATCTTGAGGTCCAGGGTCCACGACCAGTTGTCGACGTACTGCAGGTCGAGTCGGACCGTGTCCTCCCACGACAGGTCGGAGCGGCCGGAGACCTGCCAGAGGCCGGTGAGCCCGGGGCGGACGGCGAGCCGGCGCCGGACGTCCGGGGCGTACGCGTCGACCTCCGAGGGCAGTGCGGGTCGCGGGCCGATGAGCGACATCTCGCCACGGACCACGTTGATCAGCTGGGGCAGCTCGTCGAGGGAGTACTTCCGCAGCACCCCACCGAGGCGGGTGATGCGCGGGTCCTGCCGCATCTTGAACAGCACCCCGGCCCGGTCGGACTCGTTGTCGTCGGCGAGCTCGTCGACGACCGCGTCGGCCCCTTGGCACATGGTGCGGAACTTGAAGACCTTGAACAGCTCGCCGTCCTGACCCACACGCAGCTGGGTGAACAGCGCCGGCCCGGTCGAGTCGCGCCGCACCATGACGGCGAGCACGAGGAGCAGCGGGGCGAACATGAAGAGCAGGAAGGCGGCGGCCATCCGGTCCATCGCGTTCTTCAGGGCGTGCGTCGCGCCGGCGATCGCGGCGGGGCGAACCCGGAGGACCTGGAGCCCGCCCATGGCCGAGACGGCGACCCGGCTCGGGGCGACGTCGCGCATCCCGCTGCTGACCAGCAGCTCGGTGTCGTTGTCCTGGAGCCAGGTGGCCCAGCGGCGCAGGTGGGCGTGGTCGATGCTGCCGCCAGGCGCCACCACGACGGCGTCGGCGCGGTGCTCACGCACCACCTCGAGCAGGTTGTCGGTGCCGACCCAGATGGTGAGGTCGTCGGCCAGCCCGATGACCGCGTCGGGGCACAGCGGCTGGTCGCCGGCCAGGCAGACCGCAACCGGCAGGATGTCCGAGCGCGGCGACCTCGCGGCCCGCTTCGCCTCCTGCAGCAACGGGTGCAGACCGGCGGCGTCACCGACCAGGACCACCCGGTGGGCCTGGTGCACGGCCAGCAATTGACCGGTACGCCGGATCACGATCGAGGCGATCGGCGCCACCACCACCACCAGCAGCACCGAGCGCGCCGCCTCGGCGGTCGTGTCCGGACCGAGGTTCGGAGAGATCGCGATCGCGGTCCAGGCGACGAGCCCGGCGAGGGCACCGGCGCGCAGCAGCGCCTTGGGCCGAACGGCGTTGGGGGATCCGCCGATCGTCGTGTACCCGCCGGAGATCGCGACGGCCAGCGGCCAGACGACCACCAGGGCCAGCAGTTCGAACGGCGACCAGGCGGGCAGCACCAGGCCGGCCACCGCCGCCGTGAGCGCCGCGGCCAGGACGTCGGCCGAGCCCAGGACCCACGGCGTGCGCGCGGCCCGAACCCGAGCCGGCACCAGTCGCGCTGGGTGTGCCAGGTCGACTGTCTCGCGTAGTGCGGACGTCACCGTCGGCAACCCGGTCGTCGTAGTCATGAGCCCCCCGGTCTCAGATGTCAGAGCACCAACCTAGAAATCTCGCGTCAGGAGTTCATGCCGCATTTCAGGCATGTTTTCCTGCGCGGTTGCGGCCCAGGTGCGTTGGGCCGCGTCGTGCGGGCGCGCGCCACCAACCGCCGAACGGCGGTTGCTCGGTGCGCGCGCTCAGGCCGCGAGCTGCGGCGGCCTCCAACCGACCTGGTGGGCCAGGCCCACGGCCGCGATCTGGGACGTGACGTCGAGCTTGGCGAGGATCGCCTTCACCTGGGTGCGGACCGTCGCCTCCGAGACGACGCCGACGGCAGCGATCTCGCGCACCGTCCGGCCCTTCATCAGGTGGGCGAGCACCTCGCGCTCGCGCACGGTCAGCTGGTCGAGGCGTCCCTCCAGCTCGACCAGGTGCGACCGCTCGGTCGCCCAGGCCTGGAGCAGCTCCTCGCGCTCCTCGCGCGACATCACCTGCAGCCCCTGGTTGAGGCGCCGGACGGTCGCCAGGATGTCGTTGAGCGGCCGCCACTTGGCGAGCACCTTGCGGGCGCCGAGGCGGACCGCGTCACCCCACCGGGCCCGGTCGAGCGACCCGGTGACGACGACGACGTTGACGCCGGCCTGGGCGAGCGGGGCGATCAGCTTCTCGCCGCTCCCGAACTGACCGAGGTCGAGGTCGAGGAGCACGACCCGGGGCCGCTGCCGCAGCACCTGGGTGATCAGGGCGCTGGGCGACTGCTCGCGCTCCGGGATGGTCACCCGGCGCACGTCGTACCCCTCGACCGTCATGGCTAGCTCGAGCGACTCGGCGAACAGGACGTGATCCTCGAGGATCACGATCCTGCAGGAGCTACGCGACGTGGTGGACTGCGACATGGGCCATCTCGCTCATCGGCAGGCGGGCGACGAAGGTCGCTCCGGGAC
>DOWL01000224.1:10606-62047 GCA_003519585.1 Nocardioides sp.
AGTCCGGGACGGACGGAGTCAGCCAGTTCGAGGCTGCCTCCACATTCGGACATGAGGCGTTGCGCGATGGACAGGCCGAGACCCTGTCCGGGGGAATCGCTCCGGCGCGCGCCGGAGTCGAACAGTTGGGGTCGGACCTCGTCGGCGATGCCGGGCCCGTTGTCGGAGCACGTGACCTCGACGTACCCGTCGGAGTCGGAGACCTCCAGAAGCACCGTCTGGCCACCGTGGCGCCGAGCGTTCTCGAGGAGGATGTTGACCACCTCGGCCAGGTCGTCGGGGTCGCCCACGGCGTGCAGCTCCTGGGGCGTCCACTGCACGTCGAGGCCGCGCTCCCGGTGGCTGGTCACGAGCGGCTCGACAACCTCGGACACGTCGATCACCCGAGCCGGCTCGGGGTGCCGCGAGGTCATCAGCCGGTCCAGCCGGGCCAGCTCGGCGGTGAGCATCTGCTCGAGCCGCTGGCGACGCTCGTGGGTGAGCCGCGAGTCCTGCGACATCACCCGCGATGCGGTGGTGATCCCGGCGACCGTGGAGCCGACCTCGTGGAGCAGTTCGCGCTCCTCGAGTACGTCGGCCCGCGCCTTGGCCAGGGTCTCCTGGAGCATCATCAGCTCGTCCTGGTGCCCGAGGATCGAGCTGCGCAGCAGCGACTGGCTCAGGGTGAGCAGGACCAGCGCGCCCTGGAAGTTGGCCACCACCGCGAGGGTTACGACCCAGCGGTTGTGGGTGTCGAGGTGGGCCAGGCTCTGCGCGAGAGTCAGGAGGACGGCGGCCAGGGCCAGCTGGCCGCGCACCTTGGCGGACACGTGGGTGCGCTGCCAGATCGTCCAGGCGAGCATCACGCCGGCCAGCAGCATCAGCGCGTTGAGCAGCTGGATGCCGGTCCGCGAGGGCAGCGACGGGTCGGTGAACCTCAGGACCACGATGGTGCCGCCGGTCAGCAGCAGCCCGCCGATGGCGCCGAGAAGCGCCGGGTCGCGGGGCACGTCGACGCGGGCGGCGAGGTAGGTCATCGCGATCAGCACGACCAGGATCACGGTCTGGGAGACCAGCGGCCAGAAGTCGCGCCACACGGCCGGGACCGGGTCGATCATGGCGACCTGGCCGAGCTTCTGCAGCGAGGCCGCGAGCAACGCGACGGTCAGCCAGCCGGCCAGCCGGCGCGAACCCTGCGAGGGTGCGACGCCGACCATCCGCCAGTGGAAGTACACGAACACCGACGCGGCGAGGACCAGCGCGTAGGTCACCATCTCGCTGCTGCGCATCGCGGCGTTGGGGCCGCGGGAGTTCAGCATCAACAGCAGCGCGAGGGACACCGGCCCGACGACCGCCAGTCCCAGCGCCAGCACCGTGCGTACGTCCTTGCGGACGTCGACACCGAGCATTCTCTTATCCCCCAGTCCGGCCGGTCGACCAGACCGCGTGACTCCCGAGGGAGCCTCACAGTTGACCCGCACCCCGTCGCGCGGCTCGACCGACTTCATATCCCGACGGTGGGTCCAGATGTGGCTTGGACGCCCCCGGTCGGGAGCCATACGTGAATCAGGGGGATCGAGAAGGGACGCTATCCCGAAAAATGAGGACGCGTATGACCCATTCGGACTATTTGAACCCCTGGTCGTACGGGCCTGGTGGCATCCCTAATTTCAGGTGGGTTCACCCTCCTAGGTGAGATCGGGCGATCCCATGCGGCGAGTATCACATTCCAGCACCACCCACGATCCCCCGCACCGGAAGGACGCTCCATGGAATCGGACGGGATGCGCCTCGCGTTCCCCGATCTCACGTCGTACCGGGTCGCGGTCGCAGCCGACCAGCGCCTGGTCGCCGAGGCCGTCCGGGAGGCGTTGGAGGCGCGCGGCCACGACGCGGTCGTGGTCCGCTGGCCTCCGGTCGACGATGCCAGGGCCGGTTCGGCTCCCAACCCGTTCCGGGTACGGCGGACCCGCCGGTCGGCCGGCCCACCTCCGGACGTCGCGATCCTGGTGAGCGACCTGTCGAAGATCTCGCAGGTGCGCGGTGCCCAGATGCTCATCGGCGTGCTGGACGTGCCGTGGCTGGTGCTGGCCGGCGTCCCCGAGGGACCGGCCTGGGGTGCGCTGTACGAGCGCGGCGCGTCCCTCGTGGTCTCCTCCGACACCGGGCTGAACGCGCTGTGCGGCCTGGTCGGCGACCTCGCCGGTGGCCGCACCCACTCGACCGAGGGTGGCCGACGCGAGCTGATCCACTCCTGGCGCAACTTCGCCCAGTACCGCGGCGAGCTCACCGCCCGGGTCGACAGCCTCACCGGGCGTGAGGAAGAGGTCCTCCAGCAGCTCTACGAGGGCCTGGCCGTCCGCGCCATCGCCGAGCGCGGCGAGGTCACCGAGGCCACCGTCCGCAGCCAGGTGAAGGCCATCTTGCGCAAGCTCGAGGTGAACTCCCAGATCGCCGCAGTCGCGGCGTACCAGGAGGTCCGGGCCAACAACGCCCACCGGACCGCCGTCCTCGCCGGCCGGGAGCCAGTCGACGCCTGACGGCGGCGCCGAGCTGAATTTGCTCGCGGCTAGCGTTCGGCGTGCTCGAGCTGGTCGCGTCGCATCAGCCCGCGTGCTCCAGCACCTGTCGACGCTCCTCTTGGGAGAGGACCCCCCCGAACGGGGACACTTCGCGCATCTCGATGCTGTGTCGATCTAGGCCGGTGAGCACCCGGTGCAGGCCCAGCAGTTCTTCATCGTCCAGAAGACGTCGCCACTCGCGCAGGTTGCTGAGGTGCGGCTCGCCTCGGCTGCCCGACTCCAGGCGCACCAAGTTGTTGCGGATGATCGCCGACCACTCACTCAAAGAGCCACGGGTCAGGTGGCTAGAGATCCGTCGGTGCAGCCGCCACGAACGCTCCTCTGACCTGGTCAGCCTGTGCCCAACAGGTCGGCGTACGACCTCGAGCTTGTAGCCCATGCAGGACAACAGCCGGCGTACCTGGTCGTCACTGACACCAATGCGCCCAGACAAGATCTGGCTGATGGTGGGCTGCCGGACTCCGCTCATCCTGGCAAGTGTCGATTGCGTGGTGCCAGTCTCGAGCATCACCCGCCGCAGCACCTCACCGCCATCAGACACCCGAGGACTATAGCACTGTGCGCTATAGGCGCCGACTTCCGACTGCGGCACGGCTCTTGATCGCTGAAGCTAATTAGCTTAGCTTTTTACCTAATTCACTAAGCCACGGCGTCGGAGGGCGACATGATCGAGCAGCTGACGATCGACGGAAACACGATCACCTACGACCTGACCGGGGACGGGCCGCTGGTCGTGCTCGCGCACGGGATGGGCGACAGCCGGCACTCCTACCGTTTCGTGGCCCCGGCGCTCGCAGCGGCCGGCTACCGGGTCGCCAACGTCGACATCCGTGGGTGTGGCGACTCCAGCCTCGGCTGGGACGGCTACAGCCGCACCGATATCGCCGGCGACCTCGTTGCCGTAGTCGGGCACCTGGGTGGTCCAACCGTGATCGTAGGCCAATCGATCAGCGGCGGCGCGGCGACCATCGCCGCTGCTCAGGCACCCGAGCTGATCAGCGGGCTCGTCGAGCTGGCGCCGTTCACGCGCAAGCAGTCAGTCCCGCTCGGCGCACTGCTCAGGGCCGGGCGCTACCGGAGCGGTTCGCTTCGATTGATGCGAGCCATGCTCTTCGGGAGCCTGTCGGCCTGGACGGGCTACTTGGACCTGGCCTACCCGGAGAAGCCGTCGGACTGGCCCGCGGAGTTGGCGCGCATCGAGACGAAGCTGAGCGAGCCTGGTCGGATGAAGGCGTTCCAAGCCATGACTCGCACCAGCCCTGTCGACGCCGGGATGCAGCTCGCGCACGTCAGCTGCCCGGTCCTCGTGGTCCAGGGCAGCCTCGACCCCGACTGGGCCGATCCGCGTGAGGAGGGCGAGAAGATCATCGCCGACCTACCCGCAGGCGTGGGCGAGCTCGTCGTCCTCGACGGAGTCGGGCACTACCCACACGCCCAGAGCCCCGACGAGGTGATCGCGCTCGTGCTCCCCTTCCTCGCCCGAGCGTTGCCGCGTGCCTAGGGCGGGACTCAGACCGGCGACAGTCACCGAGGCGGGAGCAGCCCTCGCCGACGAGGTCGGCCTCGACAACCTCAGCATGGGCCAACTCGCCGAGCGGCTCGGCGTCAAGACACCCTCGCTCTACAAGCACGTCGCCAGCCTGGCCGACCTCTCCCATCGGATCGGCGTCCTCGCCATGACCCAGCTCGGCGACGCCATCCGGGACGCGACCCAGGGCCGCGCCGGCCGAGACGCGCTCCTGGCCGCGGCGCAGGCGATGCGCACGTTCATCGAACAACACCCAGGCCGCTACGCGGCCGGCGACACCGCCCGGCCCACAGGTCCCGACGATCCACTCATCCCCGCCGGCGAACGCGTGCTCGCCTCTCTCTCCGCCGTGCTCCGCGGCTACGACCTCGATCCAGCAGACGAGATCCACGCTCTCCGGATGATCCGCAGCTCGCTCCACGGATTCGCGACCGTGGAGGCAGCAGGAGGATTCATGATCGACGCCAGCGTCGACGACAGCTTCGCGTGGATGGTCGACCTGATCGACAAGGGGCTCCAGCGGCGCTGACTACCAGGACGACACGGCTCTCACGCTCGTCCGGCAGGTGCCGTCGCGCCTACGACCCGGCGTGCGTATCGGTCTCCACGATCGGAGCGGACGCATGCTCGAGCGCGGCGTCGGGCTGTCCGCCGGGTCCACCGAGGTCGGCGTCCTGGCGGACCATCTCCTCGATGCGCTTCCCGCAGTCAGGGTCGACAGCACTCCAGTAGGCGAAGGCTCGCTCGAGGACCTCGCCCTGCACACCGCCGAGCAGGTGGCCGGCGACGGTATTGACGAACGTCTCGCGCTGTTCGTCGTCCCACACCTCTCGCACGAGTGCGCCGGGCTGACTGAAGTCGTCGTCGTCAGGCCGCAGCGTGTATGCCTGCCGGACCATCGCGCCGTCACTCTCCCACGACTCCTCGACCTCACCGACCTGGTCGGCGTACCCACGTCCCTCGCTGTTGGGTGCGTAGACGGGGTCGTCGCCACGGTGCTCGTAGGCCATCGGCCCGTCCTGGGTGTAGGTGTTCACCTCGACGTGGGGCCGGTTGACCGGGAGTTGGAGGTAGTTGGCGCCGATTCGGTGACGGTGGGTGTCGGAGTAGGCGAACGCGCGGCCCAGCAACATCTTGTCGGGGCTGAAGCCGATGCCCGGGACAAGTGCCGAAGGCTCGAACGCAGCCTGCTCGATCTGGGCGAAGAAGTTCTCCGGGTTGCGGTTGAGTGTCATGGTGCCGACCCGGACCAGTGGATAGTCAGCGTGCGGCCAGATCTTGGTGAGGTCGAAGGGGTTGATCCGGTACGTCGCGGCGTCGCGGTACGGCATCAGCTGCACCGACAGGGTCCAGGACGGGAACTCGTTGCGCTCGATGGCGTCGTAGAGGTCGCGACGGTGGAAGTCGGCGTCCTCGCCGGCGATCTTCGTCGCGTCCTGGTCGGTCAGGCCCTCGACGCCCTGGTCGCTGTGGAAGTGGTACTTGACCCAATGCTTCTCCCCCGCGGCGTTGACCCATAGATAGGTGTGCGAGCCATAGCCGTTCATGTGCCGGTACGACCGCGGGATGCCGCGATCGCCCATCAGGTAGGTCACCTGGTGGGCGGACTCCGGGTTGAGGGACCAGAAGTCCCACTGCATGTGGTTGTCCCGCAACCCGGATCCACCCCGCCGCTTCTGCGAGCGGATGAAGTGCGGGAACTTCATCGTGTCCCGGATGAAGAACACCGGAGTGTTGTTGCCGACCAGGTCGTAGTTGCCCTCGGATGTGTAGAACTTCAGCGCGAACCCCCGCGGGTCGCGCCAGGTGTCGGGCGATCCCTGTTCGCCCGCGACCGTCGAGAAGCGGGCCAGCATCTCGGTCTTCACCCCGGGCTGGAACAGGGCCGCCTTCGTGTACGCCGAGACGTCCTCGGTGGTCTCGAACTCGCCGAACGCGCCCGAGCCCTTCGCGTGCACGTTCCGCTCCGGCACCCGCTCCCGGTTGAAGTGGGCCATCTGGTTCAGGAAGTGCACGTCGTGCAACACGATCGGACCGTCCGGTCCGACAGTGAGGCTGTTCCGGTCGCTCACCGCCGGCGCGCCGCTGTCGGTCGTCGAGCCGAGCCGCGCCTCCTCCGAGGGTCCGCTCGCGATCGACGTTCCATCGGTGGGCTGGGGCAGATCGGACATGGGGCTCTCCTTCTGGGTCATCACTCAATGCTTCTCTGTCCGAGTACCCAAAGGTCTCGGATCGAGGCCGTCGCCCACGGCTTCGTCGTGACTACGTCGGTCCCGACAGACCGGTCAGGCGAGCTGCACTCGGAGGTCGCGAAGGATTCGTTCCAGAAGCCGAGAGATCTGCATCTGGGTCACTCCCAGCTCGTCGCCGATCTCAGCCTGGGTGTGGTCCTCGAAGAAGCGCATATAGATGACCCGGCGATCGCGGTCGCTGAGGCGGCGTACGGCGGGTGCGAGCGCGATCCGAGCCTCGAGCGCGCCGTCCTCGGTGTCCTCGTCGGGGATCGAGTCGCCGAGCGTGAGGTCGCGGTCCGCGCCACCGACCGGCCGGTCCAGAGACGGCGGCTGGAAGCAGCCGAAGGACTGGATGGTCTCGTCGAGTTCCGCGCGCGTGCATTCGACGTCGGCGCAAAAGCTCGTCGTCGGTCGGCTCGCGGCCGAGCTCCTGCTCGAGGTGCGCGATGCTGCGGCTGACCTTCCACTGCCGCTCCTGGAGCCGGCGCGGCGGGCGCACCATCCAGCTCTGGTCGCGGAACCACCGCTGCACCTCGCCCCGGATCGTCGGGACGGCGTAGGTCAGCAGGTCGGGGCGGACGGTCGGGTCGAACTTGTGCACCGCCTTCACCAGCCCCTCGTAGGCGGCCTGGTGCAGATCTTCGACAGGGACGCTCCGGCCTCGGTAGCGGTTGGCCACGGCCTCTGCCACGCCGCGGTTGATCAGGATCACCTCGTCGAGCAGCGCCTCGCGGCGCTCTCGATCGTCGGTTGCGTGCGCTTCGAGCAGCAGTTCGGTGGTTCGCTGCTTGCGCTCGGCGCGGGAGATCTTCTCGACTGCTCTCATGCGCTGGCCTCTCCCTGGCGGGCTGGCCTCGCGCCGGTGGCTGCAGTGCGAGGGGTCCCGGCGCCGCTGCGCCCGGATATGTCCAGTAGCGCATGACGGCGAGGCGCCCACCTCACCTCTAGGGGTGGACCTGAATGGCACACCTCGCGGTTACCGGTTGAAGCGTCAACCGACACTCACCCCGAGGAGCTCCGATGCCCAGCAAGCTCGCGATCGTCTACTACTCGTCGACCGGAGCCACGCACGCGATGGCCGAGCGCGCCGCCGAGACCGCGGAGAAGGCGGGCGCGGACGTCCGGCTGCGGCACGTCGAGGAGACGGCTCCAGAGGAGGCGATCGCCGGTCAGGACGCCTGGCTGGCGCACCGATCGGAGGTCGAAAACGCACCCGTGGCCGAACCAGACGACCTCGCCTGGGCGGACGTGGTGCTGATGGGGACCCCCACCAGGTTCGGCAGTGCGACCAGCCAGTTGCAGGCGTTCATCGACACCCTCGGACCGCTCTGGCAGGACGGCGGGTTGGCCGACAAGGTCTACGCGGGGTTCACGTCCTCCCAGACCGAGCACGGCGGCCAGGAGACGACCTTGCTCAGCCTGTACACCAACTTCATGCACTGGGGCGGCATCATCGTGGCGCCGGGGTACACCGACGAGGTGAAGTTCGCCGACGGGAACCCCTACGGCGCAAGCAAGGTCACCGGAGACACGCCCGAACTCGAGCAGGTGGACCGCGACGCCCTCGACCACCTGGTGACGCGGGTCCTCGACGTGGCCGAGCGGCTGGCCAGCTGACGCCCGCGGCTGCTGGCCCGCTCAGAGTTGCGCGGTGCCGTGCTCGGCGTCGTACGTCTCGCCGGTGAGCTTCGTCTTGGCGAGGCTGATCAACGACGCCACGGTGCCGCCGGGCGTATCCCAGTACTCGCCACCCTCGAGGTCGACCCGCAGGAGCGTCGCGTTCGAGTCATCAGGACCGCCGGGCAGCCACGCCTCGGCGAAGGTGGTCCACAACTCGGCCAACCTGTCTCGGTCGTCGACCACGGTGGCGGTTCCGTGCAGCGAGACCCACGCAGCCCGGCTCGAGAAGGTGAGGCCGACCCGGGGTCGCGCCAGGATGTCGCGCACGTGCCGCGTGTCGCGGGCGCTGATGAACCACAGCTCGGCGGTCGCCTCGACCCTCCTGCCGCGCCATGGGCACCGACTGCAAGATGCCCTCGTCGGAGGTGGTCGTCAGCATGCCGATGGACATGTCGTCGAGCAGTTCGATCAGCTTGGTGTGGTCGTCGTCGATGTGGTTCTCCATCGCGCTCCAGTACCCCGACCTCCCATCGAGGCTTCCACCCCGAAGGGTTAGGTGCTGCGGGCGAGGAGGCGGGTACCGGCGCGCGCATGACCCCACGCAGCAACGAGGAGTTCGACGCCATCCAGAACGTCGTGGACCGGGTGACGTCCTGGCAGGACGGCGCCACCGAGAGCACGATCGAGGACGAGCTTCGCAAGGGCGTCGCGGAGGTCGGGGTTGCGCTGGACGATGCCGACATCGCGACGCTCGCCTCGGCCATCGAGACCGAGCACGGCCGAGTCGTCGCAAGCGATGTGCTCGGCTGATGACCCGCTTCGGGTACACGCTGATGACCGAGCAGTCCGGCCCGCGGGAACTGGTGCGGTACGCCGTGGCAGCCGAAGAGGCCGGCTTCGACTTCGAGGTCAGCAGCGACCACTACTCGCCGTGGCTGACCGAGCAGGGCCACTCGCCGTACGCATGGAGTGTCCTCGGCGCCGTCGCGCACGCGACTGAGCGGGTCGAGCTGATGACCTACGTGACCTGCCCGACGATGCGCTACCACCCGGCCGTCGTGGCCCAGAAGGCGGCAACGTTGGGGCTGTTGTCGGACGGCCGGTTCACCCTCGGCCTGGGCTCGGGAGAGAACCTCAACGAGCACACCGTCGGCGAGGGCTGGCCCGCCGTCGAGACCCGGCAGGAGATGTTGGAAGAGGCCGTCCAGATCATCCGTGCGCTGTTCGGTGGCGACCTCGTGACCTGGCGCGGCGACCACTTCGCGGTCGACTCGGCCCGGCTCTGGGACCTCCCCGAAGCGCAGGTGCGCATCGCGATCGCGATGTCCGGCGAACGCAGCGCCGACCGGTTCGCCCCGCTGGCCGACGATCTGATCGCCGTCGAGCCGAAGGCGGACCTGATCGAGGAGTGGAACGCCGCCGACGGGAGTACGCCGATCGGCGAGGGTGCGAGGGCGATCGGCCAGGTGCCGATCTGCTGGGACCCCGACGAGAAGGCTGCGGTGGAACGCGCGCATGCGCAGTTCCGATGGTTCGGGGGCGGCTGGAACGTCAACGCCGATCTGCCGACGACCGCCGGGTTCGCCTCGGCCAGCCAGTTCGTCACCCCCGACGACGTCGCCGAGGCGATCCCGTGCGGACCGGACCTCGACGCGATCGTGGAGTCGGTCGGAGCGTTTTGGCAGGCCGGATTCACCGACGTCGCGGTGGTCCAGGTCGGCGACGAAGGCCAGGACCGGTTCCTCGAAGAAGCGGCGCGACCCCTGCTCGGGAAGCTGCGCGCAGCCTCCACGTGATGCTCGCCCTGGCCAACGTCCCGCGGACTGGGCGACACGCGCCTCGGGGTACCGGTCTCCCATGACCACCGTGCGCCGTACCTTCAACGTCACGCCGCCACCGCGCGTCGTCATCGACTATCTCAAGGATTTCAGCCACGCCGAGGAGTGGGATCCGGGGACGCAGAGCTGCACGCGCATCGACGCCGGTCCGGTGCGCGTCGGCAGCGAGTGGCACAACGAGTCCAAGATCGCCGGGATCTCCACCGAGCTGACCTATCAGCTCACCGAGCTGTCGGACCAGCGGATCGTGCTGGTCGGCACCAACGACACCGCCACGTCGACCGACACCATGACCGTGGTACCGGATGGATCCGGGAGCGAGGTCACCTATGAGGCGGTCATCGAGATGAACGGGGCAGCGAAGCTGGCCGCGCCGTTGGTCAAGGTGATGTTCGAGAAGATCGGCAGTGAGACCGAGGACAAGCTCACGGCGGTGCTCAACCGGCTACCCGGCACCCCGGTCAAGATCCACCCCTAGGGGTGGATCTTGACCGGAGACTGGCTGCCTGCCATCCGCCCGGGATACCGGCGACCTGTGACAGATCTTCCCAAGCCGCGCGGTCGGCTCGGAGACGCCATCCTGGGTGCGCTCCGCGACCTGCCGGTCCGACCGGTGCCGCGGATCGACGCGCTGCCCGAGTCGGCAGACGACGCGGCGCTGACCCTGTGGGTGCTGCACGAGTTGAGCTACGGCGGCTTCGCAGAGGTCGACGACGGAGCCGAACGCGAGCCCGAGCTGCTGCGCGTGCGACAGCGGCTGGAAGACGAGCTGGAGGCCGCGCTACGCGACCGCTGGCCCGGTGTGCCCGATGGCGTGGAACTGGCGACGGGCTTCTTCGACTGGCTCGCCGGCCACGACGGCCCGTCCCTGGCGCGACACGTGCAGACCGAGGCCACTGACGACCAGGTGCTCGACCTCCTGCGGGTGCGCTCGATCTACCACCTCAAGGAGGCGGACCCCACGACGTTCACCGTGCCGCGGCTGCCCGTGGCGGCCAAGGCGCCGTTGGTCGAACTGCAGTACGACGAGTACGGCGTCGGCGACCCGGCCCGGCTCCACGCGCAGCTGTTTGCGCGGGGGATGGAGGCCAGCGGCCTCCGTCCGGAAGCCGGCGCATACGTCGATGAGTCGCCGCTCGAAGTCCTCGAGCAGAACAACGCCCTGTCGATGTTCGGCCTGCAACGTCGACTGCGGGGCGCCTCGGTCGGCCACCTCGCGGCGTTCGAGGCAACCAGTTCGATGCCGTCGCGTCGGATGGCGCAGGGGTTGCAGCGACTCGGCTTCCCTGCGGAGATGGTCGGCTACTACACCGAGCACGTCGAGGCCGATGCGGTGCACGAGCAGGTCGCCCTGCGCGACGTCTGCGTGACCCTGGTGCGCGAGGAGCCGCCCCTCGAGCCCGACATCTGGTTCGGCGCCTGGGCCTGCCTCGATCTCGAGGACCGCGTAGCTCGGCGGCTGCTCGACGGCTGGGGTGTGAGCGCGTGACCACGACAGACAAGCGTTCCGACGTCGTGCTCTGCCCGGGCGGCCCGATGCTGCTGCGCGGCGATCACGTGGTCACCGACGAGGACGGCGTCGAGCACGCGACGACGCGCCCGGTGTCCGCCGTCTGCCGCTGCGGTCGATCGGCCTCGAAGCCGTGGTGCGACGGCACCCACAAGGTGCTACCGAAGAAGCTGCGGCCCTGACGCTCGCCGCCGAGTCAGGCGACGGAGGCCACCACCCGGTCGACCCGGACGAGCGTGCCGCTTTCGAACTCGCGGACATCGACCACCTCAAGCTCGTCGTAGGCCCTGACCAGCTCCGCGAACCGGTCGGCCTGGCGCGGCCCCACCTGGAGGACAGCAGAGCCGGCCATCACGAGGTGGGCGTCGATGACCTCCAGGCAGGCGTGCGCGAGGTCCAGGCCGTCGGTGCCGCCGTCGATGGCGGTGACGGGATCCGCTGGGAAGCGGTGGACATCAGCAGTCGGCACCCATGGTGGGTCCGCGATGATCACCGCGAACTCCTCATCAGGTGAGAGCGCCTCGTCCATCCGCCCCTCACGCGCGTCGACCGGAACGCCGGCCAGTGCCGCGTTACGTCGCAGGTAGGAGCAGGCCGCCGCATCGGCGTCGACGCAGACGAGCGGCCGGGGTGCGAGGGTCACCGCGAGCAGACCGATGTGACCAGCGCCGGCGCACAGCTCCAGCACCGGTCCGGGCGGCGCCGACCGGATCAACTCCGCGGCCCAGCGCGACTGAGCGGCAGTCCACGGTCGAGGCGCGAGTACCCGGTCGTCGTACTCGATGCGCAGCCCTTCGAAGTCGGCGAACTTCGAATCGATCGTGGTCACGCGGTCCAGGTATCCCGCCGGCGGGCGAGCTTCCTCACCCGTGGGGGTGAATCCCACCGGACGTCCCTATCTATCTTTGCTCGACGAGGTAGGCCAGTCGGCGCAGCGCCTCGGTGTTGCGCCAGTGCAGGAGCGGGTCCTGGACAAGCGTGGGCACCAGAGCGCCGGGGCCGGACGCCGCGTGCTCCTCCATGACCACTTCGGTCTCGGTGCCGACCGGCTGCAGCCGCAGGGTGACGTCGGCCCGACCGGCGGGCCAGGCGTGCGCTCGCAGCTTCAGAAGGTGCTCGGGCTGGCACTCCCCCACCTCGGTCTTGTCGTCGATGACCAGCGGCCAAGTGCCCACGGAGTGGTGCAACCTCGAGCCGACCGCAGGCCAGGAGTCGTCGACATCGCGCATCCGCGTAGCCCCGACCACCCAGAGCGGGTAGAGCCAGCCGTCGGCCAGCACCTCCCAGACCTTGGCGGGGGCGGCATGGACCAGACGCGTCGTAGTGCTCACAGGTCGGAGGTAACCGAGCAGCGGCCTGCGGACACCAGCCACTCGCATGAGTTGGTCCACACGCGGGCTGCGAGCGCATGGTCACGGTCGACCGCGGCTGGCTGCGCGACCTTTCCAACAGCCCCCTTCCGGGTGAGGGTCTCCACCGACGACCGTGGACACCGGACCCACCATGCGAGCCGTGACCTGGCAGGGAGCCAAGGACATCCGGGTGGAGACCGTCCCGGACCCGACGATCGAGCAGCCGACCGACGTACTCATCAGGGTGACGACGACGGGCCTGTGCGGCTCTGACTTACATCTCTACGAGGTGCTGGCCCCATTCATGGAGCCAGGCGACATCGTGGGGCACGAGCCGATGGGTGTGGTCGAGGCGGTCGGCTC
Organism: Nocardioides sp.; assembly: GCA_003519585.1. Taxonomy (GTDB): domain Bacteria; phylum Actinomycetota; class Actinomycetes; order Propionibacteriales; family Nocardioidaceae; genus Nocardioides. The sequence goes on from DOWL01000224.1 coordinate 23,613, forward strand.
GGGGGTCCGGCACCTGGATGTCGGCGACCGCATCGTGGTGCCGTTCAACATCAGCTGTGGTCACTGCTGGATGTGCGACCACGGACTGCAGAGCCAGTGCGAGACGACCCAGAACCACGAGTTCGGGACCGGCGCCAGCCTGCTCGGGTACAGCAAGCTCTACGGCCAGGTGCCCGGCGGGCAGGCGGAGTACCTCCGCGTTCCGCACGGCGACTACGGGGCGATCAAGGTCCCCAACGGTCCGCCTGATGACCGGTTCGTCTACCTCAGCGACGTCCTGCCCACGGCGTGGCAGGCCGTCGAGTACGCCGGGATCTCGGACGGCGACACGGTCCTGGTGCTCGGTGCCGGGCCGATCGGCGACATGGCCGCGCGGATCGCGTTGCACCGCGGGCATCGGGTGCTGGTGGCCGACCTCGTCCCGGAGCGTCTTCAGCGGGTCGCGGGTCGGGGCGCCGAGGTGATCGACATCGGCTCGCTCGACGGCACCACCTTGGCCGAAGTGGTGCGCGACGCGACCGGCGGCCGCGGCCCGGACGCGGTGATCGAGGCCGTGGGCATGGAGGCCCACGGTTCCGGCGGGACCAAGGTCCTGCAGAAGCTTGTCGGGCTCTTGCCTGACCGAATCGCCGAGCCGCTGATGACCAATGCGGGCACCGACCGGCTCGAGGCGCTGCTCTCGGCGTTCGACTGCGTCCGCCGCGGCGGCACGGTCTCGATCGTCGGCGTGTACGGCGGCGCCGCGGACCCGTTGCCCATGATGCAGATGTTCGACAAGCAGTTGCACCTGCGGATGGGCCAGGCCAACGTGCGGCGCTGGAGCGACGACATCCTCCGGCTGCTCCAGCAGGACGACGACGTCCTCGGGGTCGAGGGCTTCGCCACCCACCACCTCTCTCTGGACGAGGCGCCTGACGCCTACGCGACGTTCCAGAAGAAGGAGGACGGGGCGATCAAGATCGTCTTCCGCCCCTGACCCGGTCGCGTCGGTCCAGACGCGACATGACCGGTGTGGCGAGCACTCCGTGCAGGAGGACGGACGCCACGACGGTGAACGCGACCGTGGACCAGAGCCAGTCCTGTGCCAGCACTGGGTCCTCACCCGAGGCGTAGGCCAGGTAGTAGACCGAGCCGACGCCACGCACGCCGAAGAACGCGATCGCCGACTGCTCCGCACGCGAGACCGCATCGGAGCGGTTGAACACCCGGAGCGCGAAGAGGGCTATGCCTGGCCTGATCACGAGGAGCAGGGCCAGCCCGATCGCGACACCACGCCAGTCGAGCGCGGTCAGCAGACCGCGGGTCAGCGCGATCCCCAGCACCATCAGGACGAACAGGGTGAGCAGCCGCTCCAGCCGCTCGGCCACCTCGTGCATCGCGGCGTGGTAGTCGTGGTCCCGCTCTGCCGATCGGAAGGTCATCGCGCAGGCGAAGACGGACAGGAAGCCATAGCCCCCGACCACCTGCCCAGCGCCGTACGACGCGACGAGCGCGGCCAGCGCCAGCAGGGACTCGCCTCGCTCGGCCACGCGCAGCGATCGGCTTCGCGACCGGAACGCCACCATCGCCAGCAGCCGACCGACCACGATGCCGACGGCGACGCCGAGGACCACCTTGCCGACGAGGTACCAACCCACCCACGCCAGCCCCCAGTGCTCCACCGTCCCTTCCGTGGCGAGCAAGATCGCGGCGTACACGAACGGAAAGGTGAGCCCGTCGTTGAGCCCCGCCTCCGAAGTCAAGGTGAACCGCACCTCGTCGGTCTCGTCGACCTCGTGGTCGCCGGTCTGCGGGCCGGCCACCTGCACGTCGGAGGCGAGCACCGGGTCGGTCGGTGCAAGCACCGCCCCCAGGAGTAGCGCCGCCGGCGCGGCCAGCCCAGCCGCCCAGCCCAGCAGAGCCGTCGCCGCGATGGTGAGCGGCATCGCCACCGCGAGCAGCCGCCAGGTCGGTGCCCAGCGTCGCCAACTGCTGCGTCGTCGCAGGTCCAAGGGTCGGTCGATGGCCAGCCCCACGCCCATGAGGGCCACGATCACCACCAGCTCGGTGACGTGCTCGATGGCGACCCGGTTGGCCTGAGGGTCCAGCGGCAGGTCGTCGGGCAGTGACGTGAGCCCGAGCACCATCCCGACGCCCACGAGGACCATCGGCGCCGAAATAGCCCATCGGTCCAGCAGGTCGGGCAGCACGATCGCCAGGAGCAGGCTCACGCCCGCGACGAGGTAGACGAGGTCAGCAGTCAGCGGGACACCCCGGCTGGAAGTCTGCGGTCATGGTCATGGTCGTGCCGGTACCCGGCGCCGCCGCCTAGGCTCGGATCTGTGGACCTCCCCGTGCTGCCGCCCGTCCAGCCGATGCTCGCGAAGTCGGTCAAGGGCATACCCGATCCGGCGAAGTTCGACGGACTGCTCTTCGAGCCGAAGTGGGACGGGTTCAGGTGCATCGTGTTCCGCGACGGAGACGAGGTGGAGCTGACCAGCCGCAACACGAAGCCGTTGACGCGGTACTTCCCCGAGCTGGTCGAGGCCGTGAAGCGGCAGCTCCCGGAGCGGGTGGTCCTCGACGGTGAGGTGTTCGTCGCGATCGGCGACCGGCTGGAGTTCGAGGTGCTCCAGGAACGGATCCATCCCGCGAAGAGCCGGGTGGACATGCTGGCCGAGAAGACGCCGGCCGGGTTCGTGGCGTTCGACCTGCTCGCGCTCGGGGACGAGTCGTACATCGACCGGCCGCTGCGCGAACGGCGGGCCGCGATGGAGGAGGCATTGGGCGGGCTCGGCACCGAGGGGCCGTGCTACCTGACTCGGACCACCAACGATCCCGCCGAGGCCGAGCGCTGGTTCGAGCAGTTCGAGGGCGCCGGGCTCGACGGCGTCATCGCCAAGCCGCTCGACGCGCCGTACACCCAGAACGGCCGGGTGATGATGAAGATCAAGCACGCCCGCACCGCCGACGTCGTGGTGGCCGGGTACCGCGAGCACAAGAACTCCACTCCCGAGCGGCCGCTCCTCGGCAGTCTGCTGCTCGGCCTGTACGCCGACGGCGAGCTCCAGCACGTCGGCGTCGCCGCCAGCTTCACCGAGGCCCGGCGGGCCGAGCTGATCGAGGAGCTGCAGCCGCTGGTCTGCCCGCTCACCGAGCATCCGTGGGGGCGCTGGCAGGAGTTCCTGACCGCGAACCCCGACCGGGTCCCGGGCACCCAGAGCCGCTGGAGTCAGGGCAAGGACCTCTCGTTCACGCCGCTGCGCCCCGAGCGGGTGCTGGAGGTGGGCTACGAGCACATGGAGGGACGCCGCTTCCGGCACACGGCCCAGTTCAAGCGCTGGCGGACCGACCGCGACCCGGAGTCGTGCGGCTACGAGCAGTTGGAGGAGATCGCGTCCTACGACCTCGGCGAGGTGCTGAGCGGCGGGCATTAGCCCGCACCACTAGGCTCGACCCCGTGGCCGAGAACGCACCGGAGAGCAACACCGACTACGCCGTCATCCTGCTCGTCGAGGAGAACCTCACCGAGGACGACGCCGCCCGCGTCCACTCCCTGCACGAGGGGATCGAAGACCCGGTCGTCTACCACGTGCTGATGCCGCTGGCCGACGGCCCCGCCCGGGTGCAGGCGGCGCTCGGCGCCACCGGTGGGCTCGAGCCCGACCTCGTCGCCGGGCGCCCGCTGCCGCTGCCGGAGATCGACCCGCAGGAGATCATCGACGAGGCGCGCTCGGACACCGAGCGCGAGCTGGCCAACGCCGTCACGGTGCTCAAGGCCACTGGTTCGGGCGCCGTGGGCGAACTCGTGACCGGCGACCCGGTCGACGCGCTGGCCGCCAAGGTCACTGAGGTCGACGGCCGCGAGGTCATCATCTTCACCGAGGAGCACTTCGTCGCCGAGCTGCTCCGTCGCGACTGGACGTCCAAGGCCCGGCGTCGCCTGCAGGTCCCCGTGCTGCACCTGATGGAGCAGGAGAACTTCGACGAGCAGGCCGGCGGCGGCGAAGGCGCCTCCATCATTTAGGCCGTGCCCAACCCACTGAGGCAATCGCTCGGCCGAGCGCTCCGGCGGCGCGAAGGGGCCGCCGTCGACGCGACGTACGCCGCGGTGCTCGACGGCGCCCACCTCTGGCTCGACGTCGAGGGTCCGGTATCGGTGCGGGACGTGGACACCGGCGAGGTGACCGATCTCGGCGCCGAGCCCTACGACCTGGGGGCGCTCACCGGGTCGACGTACGACGTGCTCGCCGGCCAGGCCGGCGTCGAGCTCGCTGACCGGTCGGCGGACCCGCTCACCCGCACCCCGCTTGCGCCGGACGGCGTCACCCGCTGGGAGGTCGTACGCCGCGACGACGGTCGGCTGCAGCTGCGTCGGCGCACCGAGCCGGCCACCGCCGAACTGGATGCCGTCGACGAACGTGACGGCCGGATCCACCTGCGGATCAGGCCGGTGGACGCAGTCGAGCCGGGCTGTCACCTGCTGCTGCTCGACACCGACGACCAGACTCTCGCCACGTTGCCGGCGACCGCCCACGAAGGGCTGGTCGAGACGCTGATCGGTGTCGACGATCTGCCCGCCGGGTACTTCGGCGTACTCCGGGTGGCGCTCGGCACCGAGGACGGCTGGGTGCGGGTCCGGCGCCGGGCCAACGACCTCGCCGACCCCAACCGGGCGGTCCTGCTGCCCGAGCTGTACGCCGACCCGGCCGACGACGGGCAGCCGCCGGAGCACCCGCGGGCCCGGCTGCGCTGGAACCCCGACGGCCTGCTCGCACTCCGGTCGATCGACCCCGAGGCAGGGTGAGGCAGGGGTGAAGGTCACCTTCCTGGTCCAGTCCGCACACAAGCAGGGCGGCACCGAGCGCTCCGCCATCACCCAGGCGAACGCCCTCGCGGCGGCAGGGCACGACGTCACGATCCTGAGCGTCGTCAAGGCCGCCGACGTGCCGGCGTTCGCCATCGATCCGCGGGTCACTGTCGAGCACCTGGTCGATCTGACCGTCCCCTACGACGAGGCGCTCCACCAGCGAGAGTCGGCGCTGGTCCCCCGGCGCTGGGACAAGCAGTTCTCGGCCCTCACCGACGTCGGGCTCGAACGCGGGCTGCACGCGGTGGACTGCGAGGTGCTGGTCACGGTCACCCCCGCGCTGCTCGCCTGCGCCGTCGCGCTCGCACCCGACCGCGTCGTGATCGTCCACCAGGAGCACCGATCGTCGTCCCAGCGCACGTCCGGCATGGAGCCGCTGCTGGTCAACGCCCCGCGGGCGGACGTGGTCGCGCTGCTGACGCCGTCGATCGCGGAGTGGCTGCGCGGCGAACTCGGTGAGGTCGCGCCGGAGATCGTGTCGATGCCCAACGCGCTCCCGCAGGGTTTCGCGCCGCGCTCGCTGCTCGACTCGCGCACGATCGTGACCGCCGGCCGGCTCGTGATGGAGAAGCAGTACACCAAGCTCGTGCACGCCTTCGGCGAGGTCGCCGACCAGCTGCCCGGGTGGCGGCTGCGGATCCTGGGCCAGGGCCACCAGCGGCCACACCTGGTCCGCGAGACCCGGAAGCGCGGGCTCTGGGACCGCGTCGAGCTCCCCGGCAACACCACCGATATGGCCAGCGAGTGGGCGAAGGCCAGCATCTGTGCGCTGACCTCGCGCGCCGAAGGGTTCCCGCTCGGGCTCCAGGAGGCGATGGCCGCGGGTGTCCCGTGCGTGAGCTTCGACTGCGCCTCCGGTCCCCGCGAGATCGTCCACCACGAGGTCAATGGACTGCTGGTCGCGCCCGAGTCGATCGCCGGGATGGCCGCCGCACTGCTCCGGCTCGGCTCCGACGACGACCTGCGCCGGAGGCTCGGCGCCGGCGCCCTCGAGAGCGCGGCGCAGTGGGACGCCGACACGATCGCTAGCCAGTGGCTCTCGATCTTCGAGGAAGCGCTCGCGCGCCGCGCCGGCCGATCGCGGTTCGCCGCACTCGCCCACCGCGCGCCACCGGCGCCACCGGCCACGCCGTCGTACGACGCCGCCGGGGTGACGCCCGCCGCCGCGCGTGCCGCGGCACTCACCCTGGCGACGGACGCCGCACGGGCCGTGAGCAATGACTGGTTCGTGGTGCCGCCCCACGAGACCGGCATCACGACCGTGGTGCTCCCGATGGCCGCTCGGCATCGCTACCTCGAGGCGCTGGCCGCAGCGGAGGTGCCGTCGTACCTGTCGCTGCGCGACCCCGCCGCCAACGGTTGGCACGAACGCCGCGCCCCCGTGGGCGTCCTGGCCGCCGACCTGCTCCGCGGCCGGACCTCGGTCGTGGCTATCGAGCCGTGGCCGGTCCACGGCGACCATGCCTCGGTGCTCGACCAGGGGTGTACGACGGAGGTGGAGTTCTGGGAGGAGGACGTGGCCGGGCAGCTGGTCGCGCCGCGTCGCAACCGCTACGCCCAACGCCTCCCCCGGGGCGCCGCCACCGTGCCCACCACGGTGGCCGGATTGACCGTGCCGACGCTGCCGCTGATGGCGGAGCCGACCGTCCACGAGTGCACGTTCCCCATCGACGTCGTCTACACCTGGGTCGACGGGCGCGACCCCGCCTGGAACCAGGCCCGGCTCGACCGGCTGGCCGGCTCGACCGGCACCGCCACGACCCGCGAGTCCAGCGGTCAGGCGCGGTTCGTCTCCCGCGACGAGCTGCGCTACTCCCTGCGCAGCATCCACCTGTTCGCGCCGTGGGTACGCCGGATCCACCTGGTCACGGCGGGCCAGGTGCCGGACTGGCTCGACGCCTCGCATCCGGCAGTCACCGTCGTCGACCACCGCGAGATCCTGCCGGCCGACGCCCTTCCGACCTTCAACTCCCACGCCATCGAGTCCGCACTGCACCGGATCCCGGATCTCGCCGAACACTTCGTCTACCTCAACGACGACTTCCTCCTCGGTCGGGCTCTCGGCCCCGAGACCTTCTTCAGTCCGGCGGGGCTGGCCGCGGTGTGGTTCTCTCCCAACACCATCGGCATCGATGAGACGCCGGACGCGGCGCCGTACCTCAAGGCCGCCTGGAACAACCGCCGCCTCCTGCGCGAGGCCTTCGGGGTCGTGGTCACCGACAACCTCGCCCACGCGCCGTACCCTCACCGCCGCTCGGTGCTCGAGGAGATCGAGCGGCGCTTCCCCGCCGAGGTCGCCGCGACTTCACAGGCGCCGTTCCGCTCCGACACCGACCTGTCGCTGCTCTCATCGTTCGCCCAGCACTACGCGCTGCTCACCGGTCGGGCGTACGCCGCGGCGCACCCGGACCACTCCGAGCGGGCCTACATCAACATCAGCAACAGCGACCTGGACTGGCAGCTCAAGAACGCGCTGCAGCGTCGCCAGGACTTCCTCTGCCTGGCCGATCACCATGACCACGCGCTCGGCGCCGAACGGCTCGACCGGACCCTCGCGGAGTTCATGGCGACCTACTTCCCGGTCGCCGCACCCTGGGAGCGCGAGGGGTGAGCCAGGGAGTGCTCTAACCCCCTCGTCTGGACCAGCACAACCCCTCCGCGCCGCCCTGTAGATGAGTTGTTACCGAACGCTGGAGTCGTTGTGGTGTCGACGTGCCCCCAGCGTGACGCCGCCCCCCTAACGTTCAGGTGTCGGAAGTCTTCGGGCCTCTGACCTGGGAAAGAGCGACCCGCGCATCTCTGGGGGGAGCGCAGTTCGATCGGACTCAGCAATGCAGGACCTCCACCAGGCGGTGTCGGGGGACACCACCCAGCGGGGCTCGTCGGGGGACGAGTCATCAGGTCTCAGCAAAGGGTTCCCGCCCGGGTGCTCGTGGGGATGCACCGGGCGGGCCCTTTCGCATTTAGCCACTGCTGCGGTGCCCCGGGGTGTGCCTCGTCGACCCGTTGACGGCGACACCCAAAGTTGGGGAACTCCGCTCCGCTCCAGTGGTCCAGAGCACTCTCAGGTGCACGCTGGCCGGGCCTGCCGCAACCCCGCACCGGCACGATTCTCAGGAGTGAAAGTGCGAACCTCTCGATTGCTCGTCGGCCTCGGCGCCGCCGCCTGCCTGGTCCTGGCGACACCCAGCGCCATGGCCGCTCGCGGCCACCAGCCGGCCTTCCTGGCCGCCCCGGTCACCACGCTCGATCTCGAGCTCAACGATGCCGCCGGCTCCACCACGGCCGTCGACTCATCCGGCTTCGGCCACGACGGCGCGATCGGCAGCCACGTCAAGATGAACGGCTCAACCGCCACCATCGACCGGCACCCGCCGGACGCCGGGATCTACTACGGTGCCGCGCACCTGATCATGATCGACGACGCCCCGGACGCCTCGCTCGACCCGGGCACCGGCAACTTCACCGTCGAGTTCCGGTTCCGCTCCACCGTGAAGTTCGGCAACGTGATCCAGAAGGGTCAGGCCACCGCGGTCGGCGGCCAGGTGAAGTTCCAGCAGCCCGGCGGCTACATGAGCTGCATGTTCAAGTCGCCCAACGGTCAGGCTTCGATCAAGTCGAGCATCTTCACCAGCGACGGCGCCTGGCACACCATCCGCTGCGAGCGCACGCCGACCCAGGTGACCCTGTACGTCGACGGCGTCTTCAACAAGCGGATCAAGCACACGACCAGCAACATCAACAACACCAAGCCGTGGACGATCGGCGGCAAGTTCGACTGCGACACCAGCAACCCCAACACCGGCGCGGACAGCTGCGACTACTGGGCCGGCGAGATGGACTGGGTCAAGTTCACCAAGGGCTGAGCCACCAGCGATAGACACCTTCCAGGGTCGCGGCTCGAGTCAGGTTCGGACCTGACCCGAGCGGCGGCCCTGGAGCCACGCCAGCAGCAATAGCCCGGCGGCGATGGCCACGCTGAACGCCGCGGCCCCGAGCCCGGCCTCGTGGTCCTCGAGCAACACGGCCGACAAGAGGTAGACCGCCGCCAGGCCCAGCAGCAGTTTCGCCCCGCCCAGCCACTGCCGGCGAGCCAGCTCCCGCGCCATCGCACGCACCTCTTCGGGCGGGCGGCCCTGGGCGAGCTCCCACGCCGGCGGCGCGCCGCGGTAGAGCCGCCACGCCGTACGGGCGACCACGACTCCGCCGCCACCGAACAGGACCCCAGCGACCAGCAGCCCGCCGACGGTCTCGGAGACCAGCACCCCGACCAGCGCGAACAGCAGGGACGCGATCGCGCCCATCGCGAGCAGGCTGGCCGCCAGCTTCTTGGACGCCGACGGACGCCGCTGCTCGGCCGCGGGCGCGCTCACGACGGCCCGATCCAGTGGCCGTCGGCGTCCCAGTGCTCCTCGACCTTCTTGCTCGGCTGCACCCGTGGTGGCTCGCCGGGCATCTTGGGATAGTCGGGTGGGAACGGCATCTCGCCGCCGGGCAGTTCGTCGTAGAGCGCGAGCAGGGGCTCGATGGAGTGGGCCGTGTCGTCGATGGTCGCCCAGGCATCGCCCGAGGCAGCCAGCCGCTCGGGCACCGTGAACAGGTTGAGCTCGCGCGGGTCGCTCACTCCGGCCAACTCCTCCCAGGTGAGCGGCGTCGACACCGGAGCGCCGGGGATCGGACGCAGGGAGTACGCCGACGCGATGGTGCGGTCGCGGCAGTTCTGGTTGAAGTCGACGAAGATCCGCTCGCCGCGCTCCTCCTTCCACCAGTCGACGGTGACCCCGGGATCGCGACGCGCCAGCTCGCGGCCGAAGCCGATCGCCGCGTGCCGTACGTCGAGGAACTCCCAGCGCGGCTCGATGCGCACGAAGATGTGCACGCCCCGGTTGCCCGAGGTCTTGACGTAGCCGCGCAGGCCGAGCTCCTCCAGCAGCTCGCGTGCTCCACCTGCCACGCTGACCGCGTCGACGAACGACGTCCCGGGCTGCGGGTCGAGGTCGATCCGCAGCTCGTCGGGCCGGTCGACGTCGCTGCGGCGCACGGGCCACGGATGGAAGGTCAGCGTGCCCATGTGAGCGCACCACACCGGCACCGCGATCTCGGTCGGGCAGATCTCGTCGGCGGTGCGGCCCGAGGGGAAGGTGATCTCGACCGACTCGAGGTAGTCGGGAGCCCCCTTCGGCACGCGCTTCTGATAGAACGCGTCGGCGTCCTCCCCTCGTGATGACTGAGCCATCCGGGAGGTGGCCAGCTTCATCCCCGGGCGGACGCCGGAGGTCCAGCGCTCCAACGCCGTCGGGCGCTCGCGTAGCGCGCGCATCAGGCCGTCCTCGACCGCGACGAAGTACTCCGCCACCATCAGCTTGGTGACCTCGGGCGTCGAGTCGGTCGCCTCGTAGATCACCCGATCCGGGCTCGACACCCGCACCGTGCGGTCGCCCGCTTGGACCTCGACTACTGCGGCCTTCGGCATGGCGTCAGTAAACCTGACGCGACGGACACTCCACGCAACGTAGCGTGGGGAACCGTGACCGAGCCCGCCCATGACGGCCTGAACTTCGTCACCTTCCGCGCCGACGACAAACCTGAGCGGCTCGACGGTTGGTACGAGGCTCAGCAGCGCGGCTTCCACCAGGGCCGCACCAGCGAGGAGCTGCGCCAGCACTTCGGGGAGCACCTGCGCGCCGACGACGTGGTGCTGCGTGGCGTCTGGCAGGACTCCCCCGCGCTGGGCTCGGGCACGATCCCGGTGGCGACGTACGCCAGCTACGACAAGACCCTGAACACGGGGAACACGGGCAACACCGGATCCGGCCTCCAGCGGGTGCGGATGATCAGCGACGTGACGGTGAGCCCCACGCACCGGCGCCGTGGGCTGCTCCGCACGATGATGACCGTTGATCTCGCCGACGCCGTAGAGCAGGGTGTGCCGCTGGCCGTGCTCACGGCGTCCGAGGGGGCCATCTACGGGCGGTTCGGTTTCGGGCCGGCGATCTTCGAGCACGCGCTGGAGGTCGACACCGGTCCGCGCTTCGCGCTGCGGCCGTTCGTGGACGACGGCTCGGTCGAACTGCTCGAGCCCGCGGAGGCCTGGCCGGCGATGGCGCAGATCTTCGCCCGGTTCCACGAGCAGACCCGCGGCTCGGTGGAGCGGCCGCAGTTCTACGAGCCGATCCTGACCGGCGCGTTCAACTTCGAGGACGGCGAGGACCGGAAGCTGCGGACCGCCGTACACGTCGACGGGTCGGGTACGCCGGACGGCTACGTCGCCTACCGCCCGAACCCGCGCAAGGACGGCCCCGCACGATCCATGTCAGCGACCTGGTCGCGGTCACGCCGACGGCGTACCTCCGGCTCTGGCGTTTCCTCGCCGACCTCGACCTCAGCGACAGCGTCGAGTGGGGCCGAGCCTCCGTCGACGATCCCCTCGTGTGGGCCCTGGTCGATCCCTACCGGGTGAAGGTGACCCGAAAGATCGAGTCGCTTTGGGTCCGGGTGCTGGACGTTCCGACGGCACTGGCCGCGCGGCCTTGGGGTCGCGACGGCGACGTGGTCCTCGAGGTGACCGATCCCCTCGGCCATGCGCACGGGCGGTTCCGGGTCGTGACCCGCGACGGCACGGCCGAGGTGGCCCCGACCGACGCGGACGCCGACGTCACGTTGGACGCCGACACCCTCGGCGCGCTCTACCTCGGCGGCGTCGCCACCGAGACGCTGCAGCGCGCGGGGCGGCTCACCGGCCCCGGCGTGGCGACGTTCGGCGCCATGGCCGACACCGGCCCGGCGCCGTACTGCATCACCGGCTTCTGAGGCCGGTCCGCAGCCGGTCCGAGCCTTGTGGTCGTGACTACGCTTGAAGGCATGAGCTACGCCGTGGAGAAGACCGACGAGGAATGGCGGGAGGAGCTCTCGCCCGAGGAGTACGCCGTGCTCCGCAAGGCCGGCACCGAGCGAGCGTTCACCGGCCGCTACACCGACACCGAGACCAAGGGCATCTACTCCTGCAAGGCCTGCGGGGCCAAGCTCTTCGAGTCCGACACCAAGTTCCACTCCGGCTGCGGCTGGCCGTCGTTCTACCAGCCGATCTCCGACACCATCGAGTACATCGAGGACAACACCCTCGGCATGAAGCGGGTCGAGGTCCGCTGCGCCAACTGCGGCTCCCACCTCGGCCACGTCTTCCCCGACGGCTACGGCACGCCGACCGGCGACCGATACTGCATCAACTCCATCAGCCTGACCCTCGAGCCCGCCGACGGCGCCGAGCAAGGCTGATCCGCACCACCGCCGGTGCAGTTCGGATTTTGCTCGACAGTCGACCATTTTCCGAAGTGCCAGCCTCCGTCAGATCGACTGTGCACCATCGTCGGCACTGGGTGCCGGCGGTAGTGGGCAAACCAGGGCCGCTTCGGAAAAAGGTCGACTGTCTCGGGGCGCGCCGAGCCCTACGCCATCCGGACTAGCTCGCGTCGACCAGCGCGGGGTTGAGCAGGACGACGCCGGCGCCGTACTCGTCGTCGACGCGGTCCTGGAGGGTGCCGTCGTCGTAGACGACGTCGACGAGCACGTGTCCGTCGCTGCCCTCACCGCCGTATGCACCCAGCACCCACTTCTCGTCCTGGAGCTCGGTGGCGATCTGCTCCAGTTCGGTCGCGTCGTACGTCGTCGCGGGCGTCGGCGTGGGGGTGGGGGTCGGCATCGCCGGGTCGTAGAGTGCACCGGAGATGGCGTCGGTGGCGGTGAACGAGGTGCCGTCCCACGTCCCGGTCAGCGCGTAGGTGCCCCAGCGGATGTCACCCTGCTGGTCGAAGGTGCCTTCGTGGTCGGCCCAGTCCCAGTCCACCAGCGCTGGCCCGCCGCACTGGGGCGGGTAGGACTCGGCGATGGGTCCGAGGCACAGCTCGGGTGACCCGGTGTCCATGACCGTGACCAGGTTGACCGTGCGCACCGGCCCGTCGGGGAGCACGCCCATCAGCACCCCGGGAGTGGTGGCGTCGGGCGGCGCGTCCCGGGCGACGTCGTCGGAGCCGTCGGCACCGCAGGCCGACCCGACCAGGACGAGGGTGGCCAGGGCAGCGAGCAACGACGGCGACGTGCGCATGGCCGTCGGACGCCGTCGTGGGGCGGGTGGTTCCGTCGTGGTCCAGACCGGCGTCAGGGCAGCCGGTCGACCAGGTCCGCGACCGGCACGAGCGAGCCGGTGTAGAACGGGACCTCCTCGCGCACGTGCCGCCGGGTCTCGGAGCCGCGCAGGTGCCGCATCAGGTCGACGATGCGGTAGAGGTCGTCGGCCTCGAAGGCCAGCAGCCACTCGTAGTCACCGAGGGCGAAGCTGGCGACGGTGTTGGCACGCACGTCGGGGTAGTCGCGCGCCATCTTGCCGTGCTCGGCCAGCAGGGCACGGCGCTCGCTCTCCTCGAGGAGGTACCACTCGTAGGAGCGCACGAACGGGTAGACGCACACGTGCCGCTTCGGCTCCTCGTCGGCCAGGAACGCCGGCACGTGGCTACGGTTGAACTCCGCCGGGCGGTGGAGGGCGACCTGCGACCACACCGGCGCGAGCCGCCGGCCGAACGCCGTACGCCGGAACCGGTGGTACGCCGCCTGCAGGGCCTCGGAGTCCGCCGCATGCCACCAGACCATCAGGTCGGCGTCGGCGCGCAGGCCGCTCACGTCGTAGACGCCCCGCACGACGACGTCCTCCTCGGCCAGCGCGGCGAACAGCTTCTCGACCTCGGCGCCCTCACTGGCCCGGTCGGCGTCCCCGAGCACGTCGGCGAGCCGGAAGACCGACCACATCGTGTAGCGGATGGAGTCGTTGATCTCGCGGATCCGGGCGGCGTTCGACTGGCCCTCACTCATGGCTCCCATTGTGCCCGTGCGGCAGGATCGGCCCGTGGCCAGGACCCTGCAGCAGCTCTTGGACGACCTGGACGAGCCCGGAGGCGCGGCCTGTGTCGTCGTCGGCGGTGAGCTCGCGGACGAAGGAGTGGCCGGCACCCTCGACGGCGTCCGCCCCTGGACCGACGACACGCTCGCGATGGCGTACTCCGTGGCCAAGCCCTTCGCCGCCCTCACGGTGCTCAGCGTCGTGGCCGACGGCGCGCTGGGACTGGATCAGCCGGTCGCCGACGTCTGGCCGGAGTACGCCGCCCACGGCAAGGGCGCCACCACCGTGCGCCACGTGCTCTCGCACCGGGCCGGGCTCCCGTCGTTCCCCGAGGCCGCAGCCGAGGTCGCCTACGACGACCGCGAGACGCTCACCCGGCTGCTGGCCGAGGCCGCGCCCGAGCACGAGCCCGGTGCCGAGTGCGCGGAGCACGCCCTCACCTACGGCCATCTCTGCGACCAGTTGGTCCGGGGCGCGACCGGCGAGGACCTGGCCGAGCGGTTCGCGACGATCGCAACTGCGCAGGGCTGGGACATCCACCTCCGGCTCTCCCCCGCCCACTTCGGCCGGGTGGCCGAGATGTTCGTGGAGGACCCGAGCTTCCCGGGGAAGTACACCGAGGACCCGCAGTGGCGCCCGGCCTCGATCCGCCCGCCCGGCCCCTTCGACCCTGCGGAGCTGAACACCGAGCGCTGGCGCACCACGTCGTTCGCCGCGGTCAACGTGCACGCCTCGGCCCGCGGGATCGCCCGGTTCTACGGCGACCTGATGGCCGAGGACGGCGCCGTCGCCCGGCTGCTCGGTGCCGAGTTGCACCGCGCGTACGTCGGACCGCAGTTCACCGGCCACGACCGGGTCCTCGACCGCGAGGTGACGTGGACCCTCGGCTTCCAGGTCGACGACGAGGACATCGGCATGGGTGGCGCGGGTGGCTGCGCCGGCTGGTTCTCCTTCGCCGGTGCGTACGCGACGGGCTACGTCACGAGGGGCCTGGGATCCGAGCGCGCGGACGCGATCTGGGAGCTGCTCGAGGAGACCTACGGCTCGTGATCTAACCCGTGAACTATGCAGACCCGAAGAACCCCGAGGGCATGACCTCGTTGCCCATCCGTGGGACGTACTGGTCGAAGAAGACCCGGGCGATCAGCTCGCGGCGGCTGCGCACGTCGGCCTTGTCGAAGACCGACTTCAGGTGGTCCTGGACGGTGTAGGCCGACATGTGGAGCGTGGCGGCGATCTCCTTGGTGTCGACACCCTGGAGAACCAGCTGGGTCACGTCGCGCTCGCGCGGGGTGAGGTCGAACGCGGCCACCACCAGGGAGACGATCTCCGGCGGCCGGGCCTCCTCGATGGTGACCACCACGTCGCCGTCGCGATCGCCGAGCCCGGACAGCGGCGAGGCGTGCAGGACCAGCCAGACACCGTGTGCGGTCCGGATCCGGGCGTGCGGCACCGAGTCGGTCTCACCGCGGGCCAGGCGACGAGCGGCGCCGACCACTGCGGTGATGGTGGCGTACGGCGCGCCGGCGTGGGCCGCGGTGCTCATCTCGGCCAGCCGCGCGGTGGCGGCCGGCGTGCTCTGGACCAGCTCGCCCGCTGCGTCGATGACCATGACGGCGGGGCCGGCGACAGTGTTCGGCGGGGTCGCGTCGGCGAGCCGGGTGAGGAGCCCGGTGCGGACGCCACGCCCGAAGTACTCGCTCAGGGACGCCAGGAACTCGATCTCCGCCTCACCGAACGCGTGATCGTCGGAGCCACGGAACAGCGCCATGCCGCCCCAGAAGCGGCCGCCCTCACGGAAGACCAGCCGCGCCTCGTCGTGGTAGTCGAACTTCGGCAGCATCAGCCGGGTCATCCGCTCCGACCGCTCCACCTCGCCGTCGAACCACAGGTGAACGCCGATCGAGCGCAGGTCCGTGCCGGCCAGCTCGGGATAGGTCGTGACCTCGGCGGAGTCGTACTCGATCTGGCCGAAGAGGCCGTCGTGCGAGTTCTGCCCGGTGAGGTCGCCGAACTTCCGCGAGCTGGTGAGCATGCGGGTGGCGGGGTCGTGGGTGCCGATGCAGGCGGCGACCCAGGGCACGGCCCGAGATACCGAGGCCACGGCCTCGGCGAGGAACGTCTCCAGGTCGAGTCCGGCCCGGGAGAGCACCTCCACGTCACCCCGGACCCGTTCAGCAGTCAGGGCGGCGGTCATGGAATCAGTATGTGCGGAGAAGGCCGCCGGGGACATCCCATAACTCTGGGGAGTCGGGGCCCCCAGACCAGCAGGGCGAGAATCCCCCGCCTCATCGGGATGGTGGGTGACCCGATCCGAGCCCGAGTCTTCTCGGCGTGAGCAGCACCACCACCGACCACCAGCTCCCGGGGCAGGTCCCGAGCCGGGTCCCGATCCAGTCTCCCGTCGACGACCGGGGCCGGCTCCTGCACGAGGACGACCTCGCGGCGCAACTGGCCCTGGTCGTCACCCGGCTCGAGGCGGCGCTGGCCGACCTCGGGCGGACGCCGGCCGGGCTGGCCGAGGTCGAGGTGCTCACCACCGACCGGATCGCCCTTCTCGGGGTGCTGGACGTCCTCACGGACCGCCTGGCCGCGACCGGAGCTCGACCCCACACCCGGATCCGCGAGGTCAGCGAGCTCGACCGACCCGGTCAGCTCGTCGCCCTCGCTGCCATCCTCACACCCCGAGAAGGAACAGACATGAGCATCACCCAGCCCGCAATCCGGGCCATCCTCCCCGCCGCCACCGCGGTCCAGCGGGCCTGCCCCGAGCGCGTCCACCTGCCCGGTGACCCCGGGTACGACGCAGCCCGGCTGCCCTGGAACGTCGCCGTCGACCAGCGGCCGGCCGCCGTGGCCGTCCCGCACACCGTGGCGGAGGTCGCCGACGTCGTCCGCGCCGCGGCGGCGGGCGGCCTGCGCATCGCGCCACAGAGCAGCGGCCACGCCGCCGCCCCGCTCGAGGGGCGGCTCGCCGAGACCGTGCTGCTCCGGCTGACCGAGCTCACCGGCGTGCACGTCGACGCCGAGCGGCGGATCGCCCGGGTCGAGGGCGGCACCCTCTGGCAGGACGTGATCGCCGCCGCCGCGCCGTACGGCCTGACCGCACTGCACGGCAGCTCGCCCGACGTCGCGGTGGCGGGCTACGTGCTCGGCGGCGGCCTCTCGTTCTACGGCCGGGCGCACGGCTTGGCCACGAACAGCGTGGACGCGATCGAGCTGATCACGGCCGACGGTGCCCTGGTCCGCACCAGTGCCGAGGAGAACGCCGAGCTGTTCTGGGCGTTGCGCGGCGGCGGTGGCAACTTCGGCGTCGTCGTCGCGATCGAGTTGCGGCTGCTGCCGATCGCCGACGTCGTGGCCGGGATGCTGCTCTGGCCGATCGAGCGCGCGCCCGAGGTCACGAAGGCCTGGGCCGGCTGGACCCGGACCGTGCCGGAGAGCGTCACGACCTCGCTGCGGGTGATGAGCTTCCCGCCGCTGCCCGAGCTGCCGCCGTTCCTCAGCGGCCGAAGGATCGTGGTGATCGACGGCGCCGTGCTCGAGTCCGACGAACGGGCCCACGAACTGCTCGCACCGCTACGTGCGCTGGAGCCCGAGATGGACACCTTCGCGCGGATCCCGAGCGCTGGCCTCCTCGGCGTGCACATGGACCCGCCCGGCCCGACGCCGGCGGTCTCGGATCACGCCGTGCTCGAGGAGCTGCCCGACGCCGCGGTCGAGGCGCTGCTGGGTCAGGTCGGTCCGGGGACCACGACCTCGCTGCTCTTCGCCGAACTGCGCCACCTCGGCGGCGCGCTGGGCCGTCCGGCTGAGCGGGGCGGCGTGCTCGACACCCTGCCCGGCTCGTACGCGCTGTTCTGCGTCGCCGTCGCCCCCGTGCCCGAAGCGGCCACCGTCGGCCTGGCGCACGCGGCCGCGACGGTAGCGGCGCTGCGGCCCTGGTCGACCGACCAGCACGTGCTCAACTTCGCCGAGCGGCACGGTGTCGACCCGGCGTCGGCGTACGACCCCTGGGCCTGGGCCCGGCTTCGCTCGGTCAAGGCGGCGGTGGACCCGAAGGGCGTCTTCCAGGCGAACCACGAGATCTAGGAGTTTTTGCCGTACCCCGCCTCCCGAGCCTTGACGATCGCTTCACCGCGGCCGGCCGCGTGCAGCTTGGTGTAGATGGTCGAGACCGTGTTGCGCACGGTCTTGCCCGAGACATACAGCTCGCGGGCGATCTGGTCGTTGGTCTTGCCGGCGGCCAGCATGTCGAGCACCGAGCGCTCGCGGTCGGTGAGGTCGGGGAACGGCTCCTCCTGCTGTTGGGGCGAGGACATCGAGGTGAAGTACAGCGCGACCTTTCCGGCCAGCGAGGCGCCGAAGATCATCCCGCCGGCCGCGGCCGCCCGGATCGCGTTGTGCACCTCCTCGGCGCCCGACCCCTTCAGCAGGTAGCCCGACGCGCCGGCCCGCATCGCGCTCAGGACGGTGTCGTCGTCCTCGTTCATGGTCAGCATCACGACCCGGACCTCGGGATGCTTGCCGGTCACGAACCGGGTGGCCTCGATGCCGTCGAGCCGCGGCATCTGGATGTCCATCACCACGACGTCGGGCCTGGCCTCCTCGACCACGTGCAGCGCTTCCCTGCCGTCCTCGGCGGTGCCGACGACCTCGACGCCGTCGAGGGCACCGAGGAGGGCGACCAAGCCGTCGCGCACGATCTGGTGGTCGTCGACGACGACGACGCGGATGTTGTTCACAGCAGGGACTCCTCGGGTTGGGTGACGGATGCGGGCAGCCACGCGCGTACGACGGTGCCGCCCGACGGCGGGCAGCTGATCTCGGTCCGGCCGCCGAGCTCGTCGGCGCGCTCACGCAGCGACAGCAGGCCAACGCCGGCCTCGCGCTCGAGGGAGATGCCGGTGCCGTCGTCGGCGATCTCGACGAGTAGCCAGCCGTCCTCGACGGCCAGCCGGATGGTGCAGTTGCGGGCCCGTGCGTGCCGGTTCACGTTGGTCAGCGCCTCGCCGGCGATGCGGTACGCCGCCACCTCGGCCGCGGCGGACAAGGTGCCCAGCGGTGCCGGAGCCACGACCCGGACCTCGACTCCGGGCACCAGATCGCCCTGCTGACGCAACGCGCCGACCAGGCCGACCGTGTCGAGGGCCGGCGGGCGCAGGTCACTCACGAGCCGGCGTACGTCGTCCATCACGCCGAGCAGGTGGGTCTCGGTCGCCTGCAACTGGGCCGCGGCAGCCTCGGGGTCGCGGTCCACGGTGAGCCGGGCCGAGTCGAGCTGGAAGACCGCGCCACCGAGGGAAGGCCCGAGTCCGTCGTGGAGGTCGCGCCGCAGCCGGCGACGCTCCTCCTCCCGGGCCAGCACCAGCTGCTCGCGGTTGTCCTGGAGCGCATCGGCCAGTTGGGTGGTGCGGGCCGCCACGGCGGCCTGCCGGATCAGATCGCCCAGCAGTTCCTCATCGCGGCGTCCGAGCCGCGCGCGCAGTCCACGCGCGGGCAGCACCAGCCGCCCGACTTCGCGGCCGCGGTAGGTGATCGGCAGGGTGCGGATCTCCCGCGGCCGGGTCCCGACCGCGGCGGTGAGCCGCGCGCCGGCGGCCCGCTCGACCTCGACCGCGACGTAGGCGACCCCGAACGCGTCGGCCACGGCCCGCGCTACCGCGAGGAGCTGGTCGGGTCCTTCGTCGGCCAGCTCCAGTCCGGCCGCGAGACCGGCGACGACGTCGTAGGGGTTCTCGCGCCCGCCGAGCAGGAAGCGTCGTACCAGCCTCCACAGCGCGGCCCGCAGTGGCGCGTAGATCAACGCCGAGAAGAAGAGCACGACCAGGATCACGTCCTGCTCGTCGAGGGCGTCACCGAGCATGACGGTGAGCAGGCTGAGGAAGGCCAGGTCGAGCGCGAGCACGCCGACCCACAGCCCGCCGTACAGCGCGGTGTTGGTGAGCCATTCCTCGCCCGAGACCCGGGTCTGGTCGAGCAGGCCGACGGCCATCGCGAGCGCCACGAGCGCGGTGCCGAGGCCGATCAGCCAGGCGTCGAGGGTGCCCTCGCGGACGATGACGTCGACGGTCGCGGCGAGGCCGACGGCCACCACCGCCCAGAGCAGCCAGTAGAGCCGTTCCCGATCAGCTCCGGAGCTCTGCCGCCAGCGCAGCACCGGGATCGACAGCTGGATCGGCAGCAGCACGACGATCGCGGTGATCGCGGTCACCGGCATCACGTGTTCGAGGTGCGCGCCGATCAGCGGGCCGACCAGGACGTGCTCGCCCTCCAGCACGGTGTGCCCAGGATCGAGGCCGACGATCGGTACGGCGTCGAGCGTGCCCGGCCCGAAGATCTGCGCCAGGCCGGAGAGGGTCGACCCCGCGATGCTGAGCAGCGCGATCCGCCCCCACCACCCGGGCAGCGCGCGGCCGTCGGGATAGAGCACCAGCCCGTACGACACGAACAGCTGCGGCACCAGGGTGGTCACCTTGATCACCCAGATCAGCGCGAGCAGCCCGGCGGCGCCACCGACCGGCACCGCGTCGACCGACCAGTGCACCCAGGCGCGCAGCAGCGAGGAGGCCAGCGCGCAGGCGGCGAACACCGAGCAGCCGATGGCGAGTCCGCGGCGACCGGTGGCCGCCAGCACGCCGGTGAGGGTCGCGAGGGCGAGCCCGAGGATGGCGTAGATCCACACGGCACCGGGCACGAGTTCGTGGCCGAAGGAGTCCTGATCGGCGGCGACCTCCATGGTTCCGGCCAACGCGACCACGATCGAGGCGACGGCGGGCGGCGCCAGCGCCACACGGCTGTTCAGGGAAGTCCTCACCCGGACCTCCGCATCGGGAGCGCGATCCGGACCGCACCGTGCTCGGTGACCCCGCACCGGCCACCGATCTCGGTCGCCCGGTCCCGCACCTCGTCGAGGAACACCTCGGGGTCGGCGTCGGTGCCTACCAGCCCTACGACGAGCGCGCTCTCGGTGACATCGAGCACCAGATCGCCGCGGCTGTCGAGCGCGGCGCAGCGCTCGAGCAGCTCGCTGGCGATCCGGAACGCCGCGACCTCGACACCGGCCGGCAGCCCGGCACCCGCGTCGCCGCGGACATCGACGTGCAGGCGCGCCGTACGCCCGGCGTCGAGCAGGGCAGCCTGCTGGCGCAGCGCGCCGACCAGTCCGAGGTCGTCGAGGGCCGGCGGGCGCAGGTCGTGGACGACACGGCGTACGTCGGCGACCACGTCGCGCAGCCGCTCGCTGGTCCGGGCGATGGTCTCCTTGGCCGCCTCCGGGCGTTCCTTGACCAAGAGCCGCGCCGACTCGACCTGGTGGACGAGCCCACCGAGCGTCGGGCCGAGGTCCTCGGTGAGGTCGTGATGGATCCGGCGCCGCTCCTCCTCGCGGGCGACGACCAACGCCTGCCGATGTTGCTGGAGTTCGTCTGCGAGCCGGCCGGTGCGCGAGGCGGTCGCCGCCTGCCGGACCAGGTCGCTGAGCAGCCGTTCGTCGCGGCCGCTGAGCCGGGCCCGGACCCCCCGCGCCGGCAGCACGAGCATCCCCACCTGCTCGCCGCGGTAGGTGATGGGCAGGGAACGGGTCTCGGCCACCGGAGTGCCGTACGACGCCACGATCCGGTCGCCGTCGGCGCGGTCGACCTCGACGCTGACGAAGCCGATGCCGAACGCCAGCGCGACCGCCTGGGCCACGGCCGTCAGCTGCTCCGCCTCCTCGTCAGCGGCCTCGAGCGAGGAAGCGAGCCGGGCCACGACGTCGTACGGATCGTCGCGCTGGCCGAGGAAGAGCCGTCGTACGAAGCTCCAGAGCGCGGCGCGCAGCGGGTTGTAGAGCACCGCCGAGAGGAGCAGGACGACGAGCACGACCTGGCGCTGCCCCAGCCGGTCGCCGACCAGCTCGTGCAGCACCGCGACCACCGCGAGGTCGACGACGACCAACACCACCGAGAGCAGCGCGAAGACATACGTGCCGTCGAGCAACTGCTGCACCGGCACCAGGGTCGGGCGGACGATGCCGATCGTCATGGCCACCGCGGGGAGGGCCGCGACCACGAAGATCGCCGCGTCGCGCACCGCGGTGAGCTCGCTGAACGACGACAGTCCCAGCACTACGGCCATGACGACCACGGCCCACAGCAGCCAGCGCATCCGGTCGCGCTCGAGCCCGGTCGAGCGGCGGTAGCGGACGACGACCGAGGCCATCGCGACGAGGACGCCGAAGATCGTCGCGACCACCGCGACGGGCATCAGGATGTCGGTGAGCGGGGTCGGCATCGGCACGGCCCCGACGTCGAGGTCGACGCCCGGCGGGAGCTGCACATCGGGCATCCGACCGTTGGCCGGCGCCACGACGACGAGCAGCGCCGAGAGCGACATGCCCCCGACGGCGACGCGCCCGGCCGCCCCCCAGCGGCCCTCGAGGAAGCGCCCGGTCGGGAAGATCAGCAGCAGGGCAGCCACCGTCAACGGCAGGAACGCGCCGAACCGGTTGAGCATCCAGAGGGCGAGGTTGACGCCCGGCAGGGCCTCGTCCGCGCGTACGGCGAACCGCACGTACGACTGAGCCAGCCCGTCGGTGCCCCAGAACAGCGCGATCCAGCCGAGCCCCCAGCCGAAGGCCTGGCGACGATCGTGGAGGAGCACGACCGCGCAGCAGACGCCGAAGACCATCCCGATCGCGGCGTACGGCCAGCCCGACCCCTCGGCCAACTCCACTCCCGGCCCCTCGGCGGGGGTGTGCACGTCCAGCCAGACGGTCGCCGCGAAGAGCGCCACGGAGACCACGGGTAGGACGAGCACCGCCCAGCGGCGCTCGGTCCGAGGGGCAGGCACCGGCACATTCTGCGGGACGCGGCGAGGCCGGCCGGGTCCGTGGAGGACCCGACCGGGCGTGTCGCCGAAGGGGCTAGTGGTCATGTCCGGAAGTTCGTCGGGGTGTCCCGTGCTCCGGGTGCGTGCATCGCAAGGCGCCGGAGTGACGCCGTACTTGCTCGTCCAGCGAACGACGGCAACGCCGCGAGGTGCGTGCCCGGGGTGCGGGACACCCGTTGAACTTCCGGAGATGACCACTAGGGCGTGTCCCGTAAATCGTGGTGGATGCCGGCGTCGTCCAGGCGCGCGGTGGCAAGGCGCCGGCGCGAACGCAGACTGGGTGTCTTCGAAGCGTCGGCAACGTCGCCAGCGCGTGATCTGGGCGGCGTCCGGCGCCGCCAGGATTTGCGGGACACGCCCTAGTGCCGGGATGGTTCATCGGGACGCGCGGTACGCCTTGTCACCGAAGGTGAAGCCCAGCGCCGTGACCAGCAGCCACAGCACGCCGGTGATGCCGGCCATGTACTCCAACGGCGAGACGCCGAGCAGCACGGTCAGGCCGCCGAGCACCAGGCCGACCAGGCCGAGCCAGCGCGGTACGGCGCGCGCCCGCGCTGCGGCGAAGATCGCCAGGCCGGCGAGCCCCGCGAGGGTCCACAGCCACGGAATGGTCCCGATCCAGTGGTTGTAGAGCGCGGCCGAGGAGTCGGCGTACCCCGGCTCGGAGTCGGGGCCGGGCATCATGAATTCGGTGTCGAGGCCCGACCCGAGGATCGAGACGACCGCGGTGCCGGCCAGGCCGACCAGGGCGACGACCGGGGCCAGGCTGTCGCCCGTGGTGGCCCGAAGCCGGCGGAACAGGCCGGCGCCGAAGACGATCATCAGCACCGCCCCGAGCGCCGTCGCCGTGTGGAAGACGAACAGCACGGGGCTCTTGTCGGAGAGGGCCTGGGCCACGCCGTCGGTGGTGCCGGCGAACTCGTCGCGGTAGACGATGTCGATGGCCGAGCTGGTGACGATCGTGGCCATCCCCGCCAGGGCGGCGCCGACGCCGGCGACCGCCCAGAGGCGGGAGTGGGTGGTGCGGTCGGCGTGACCGGACTCGGTGGAGGCCAGGTCGGAGCGGACCGGGTTCTGCGTGGTGACGGTGGTCATCGCGATCCCTTTCGAGGCTCGTTGGTGTGCGATGACGCAACCGTGCCGGTCCCGATGTCCCGGCGGGGAGGGACAACCCGGCAGTCATCCCCGCCCTGTGGGACCGTCTCGGGCGGCGCCCACGCACCGCGTCAATCCTCGCCAGCGCGGCCGCCGGGCTCGCGCTTCTCTCCGGGGGCTGGCTGTTGTGCCCGGACCTGCTCACGCCGCGGGCTCACGGCGCCGCTCACTCCCTAGTGTGCTGGCGAGTGCAGTGTGGAACCGGTAGCTCAGCGTCCGTAGTGGTAGCGGCAGGCGGCGATCCGCACCTCGGTCGCGGTGACCTTGTAGACGAGTCGATGCTCGTCGGTGATGCGCCGCGACCAAAAGCCGGCAAAGTCGTGCTTGAGCGGCTCGGGCTTGCCGATGCCCTCGTTGCCGTTCCGCATCACGTCCTGGAGCAAGAGGTTGATGCGCCGGAGGACCTTGCGATCCTGGGCCTGCCACCACAGATAGTCGTCCCAGGCGTTCTGGTCCCAGACCAGCTGCATCAGTCGACGTCGACGAGATCGTGCTGCTCGCCTTCACCTGCTTCAAGGCGCTCCATGGCGTCGAGGAGTCGGCGCGCGTTGGTGGGGGAGCGCATGAGGTAGGCGGTCTCACGCAAGGACTCGAAGTCCGCCAACGAGACGATGACCACCGGGTCGTGGCCCGCGCGAGTGATCACGATCTCTTCACGGTCCTCGACAACAGCGTCGAGCACTTCGGCGTACCTTGCCCGTGACTCGGTGTAGCTCATCGTCTTCACGACTCCCACCTCCTGTACAGAAAAGTGTACGTCGGTGCCGGCCATGCCACAAGCCAGTCAGAGCCGCATGGAGCTGCGGCCGGAGTTACCCGGCCGCAGCCCACACCTCAGCGGACTTACGGGAACGTGACCTGCACCCTGGTCGAGCCGCCGAGGCTGAGGTAGTAGTCACTGGTGACGATGACCTGGACCTGGTAGGTCCGAGGCGAGTCGGCCAGGTAGGCACACGAGGCGGTGCCTGCCGCGGTGAACGGCGTCGAGCAGAGCGTCTCGCCGGTCGTGGTGTCCTTGAACGTCGCGGTGGCCAGGGTGAAGTCGTTGTACTCCATGTAGTTCGCGGGCTCGGTGAGGTACGCCGACAAGCCCAGGTCGACGATGTCGTTCCCCATTGCCGGGGCCATCACCGTCGTCGGGCCGCTGTACTTGGCCGTCGTCATCTTCTTCCCGACAGTGACGTTGAAGGTGATCGCCTGGTGCGTCTGTCCGTCACTCACGTCCACGCTCCCGGGATAGGTCCCGGGTGCCACCAAGGTCTTGCCGGTGATCGACCAGGTCGTCGTGCTCGGCCGGACCCCGGCCGCGGTCTGCGAGGTGGGGACGATGGTCAGGCCGGCGGGCAGCCCCGTGGCCACGGCAGTGAGTGCACTCGCGTCGGCAAGGTCGGTGGAGGCGGAGAAGGTCCCCAGGGTGGAGGTGACCGACCAGACGGCCGAAACCCCGGTGGAGAAGCCCTTGGCGACACGGACGCCACGGTCCGCGATGCTGACGTCGTCGATCGACATCCACGTCTCGCTGGCCGCCGGCTTGGCGTACTCGAAGGAGAGCATGTGGCTCTGCCCATCGGCGAACTGCTGGAGCGGGACGCTCTGCAGCGAGTACCCCGGGTCCGAGGTGCTCGCCTGGTAGTGGGTGCGGACGACGACCGAGTCGACCTTGACGGTGAGCGTCGCGTTGTACGGCAAGGACGACGCTCCGTGGCGGTAGTAGTAGGTCAGCGAGGCGCCCGGGCTGGCGGGGATCACCACGGATTGGCGGATCGACGCGGTGCTCGCGCCCTGGTCCGTCGAGCGAGTGACGAACCGCGCCCAGCCGTTGCCGGTGCGGGGCGTGGCGCCGGCGAACTGGCCACAGGCCGCGACGGTGCAGAGCACGTTCTGGTTGCGCGAGTTGGTCGCAGTCCACGAGGAGTTGGTGACCGGGTTGCCGGTATTGGCCTCGAAGCCGCCGTCGGCGACCTTCTCGACCACCGCTACCGCAGCCGCGGGCGAGGCTCCCGAGCCGAGCGCCAGTCCGGCGCCGAGACCGGTCGCGATCAGGGCGAGAGCCGCCGTCCGGGCAAGGTTGAACTGCAGTGACTTCACGAGTGGTGACCTCCAGTGAGTGGGCGAATCCCCCCAACCGAGCCACCCTCAGCGTGTCGCCGCATCGCGCACCACAGTCGACTGTGAGCGCTCCCGGTCCGTCCCACAGCGCATAGCTGCGTCCTGGAGCGCACGTGATTCGCCGACGTCCTAGGTGGTCGGGCGGGCGAGCCGTCGAGGTTTGCGCTCTGAGCCGTCTGCGCCGCGCCGGCGCTCCTTACCGTGTCGAACCATGGGGACCGGATCGAGGGCAAAGATGTGATTGGTCGACTGGCACGTCGGGACCCCCCGGGTATCGACTTCCGCTGCGAGGGTCCGACGGTCCCCTATCTGCGCCTTCTCGCGGCCGGGCAAGGACGCTTCGCACTGGTCATGGACTCGTCGGTGGTGTTCTTCGGACGGATCGGTGAGGAGTGGTGGGGGCTCGACCTCCTGCTGTCCCGACGGGACCAGCGAGTCGACGTCGTACCGCCAATCCCCTCGTCGGCGGCCAGAGCGCTCGGGACGGACGTGGCGAGATGGAGCCACTGGTTTCTCGAGAGACTTCGCCAGTCCGACGCGTGCCCGCTCCACGCGGGCCAGTGGACTCTGTACGCGTTCGACTGGTCCGAGTTGGTCCCGGATGTGGATGTAGTTAAGGCCAACGAGTTCCTCTTGCGCTGGTTGAGCAGCGATCTGATGCGGTACGACGAGCAGGGGCAAGCATCCTTCGACTACGGAAGTCATCGCGCGGGAGCCACGGGGGTGCCGGT
The DNA here is from genome assembly GCA_003519585.1 of Nocardioides sp. GTDB lineage: Bacteria > Actinomycetota > Actinomycetes > Propionibacteriales > Nocardioidaceae > Nocardioides. Next base: position 50,218 of record DOWL01000224.1, read on the forward strand.
GGTTCCGACGCGAACCCTGAGCCGCCCGGACACCGCGCGGGTGAAGGCGATGCGGCGACTCGCACGCGAAGGTGCACTGCCTCCATTGCTGGTGTGGGAGGTGTCGGGAGTGCAGGGGGTGCTCATCCTCGATGGTCACGATCGGCTCGTCGCTGGGCTGGCCGAGGGAGTGCCGCCGGAGATCGTCGTGCTCGCGCGTGTCGATCCCGGCTCCCGCGAGGCGTGGCACAGGGCGGTGGTGAACGCCTACCAGTCGACGATGGACCACCTCGACACCGCGGAGCAGCGCGGGGGCGAGGTGGGGAAGGCGCGCGTCGCAGCGGCCCACGTGCTCGTCAGGGCCCTCGGCTTGCCCGACCACCACCCGACGCGGGCATGGCCACTCCAGGGTGGAGCCGACACGTGGACTGATTCGGCGTCGCACGTGTCTGCCAGCTGGGTCGAGAAGGTGAGGTGGACGGACGAGGCCAGCGAGGACAGCCGGTTAATCGAGCGTGAACCCTTTCGCGGCCGCCGTCGCGGAGCCGATCACCGCCGGGATGCCGACGCCGTCGTACGCCGCACCGCAGAGCTCGAGGCCTGGCACGGTCGCGACCGCCTGGCGGATCCGGGCCACCCGGTCGAGGTGGCCGACGGCGTACTGCGGCAGGCCGCCGCCCCAGCGCTGGACCTGACTGTCGATCGGGGTGGCCGTGATGCCGACCGCCTCGGCCAGGTCGCCCAGCGACGCCGAGACCAGCTCCTCGTCGGAGCGCTGCAGGGTCGCCTCCTCGCCGTAACGGCCCAGCGACGTTCGCAGGTGGACCACGCCGTGCTCAGACCCCGCCGTCCGCACCCAGTTCCACTTGGCGAACGAGAAGGTCGAGGCCTTGATCGCCCGCCCGTCCACGGGCGGGACCAGGAAGCCGGAGGATTCATCCAGGCCATTCACGTCCGGGGCCCGGAAGGCCAGCGTCACCACGGCCATCGAGGCGTACTCGAGGTCGGCCAGCTCCGCGGCGGCCGCCGGCACGACCTCGGCGAGCAGTCGGGCGGTCGGTGCCGCCGGAGTGGCCAGCACCACCGCGTCGGTGAGCACGCGTTCGGGGGCGGTGGTCGGCCCGAGGACGACCGCGAACCCGTCTTCGGTGCGCGCCAGCTCGCGGACCGTCGCGCCCGTGCGGACCACCACCCGGGCGGCCAGCGCATCGGTGAGCCCCGCCATCCCGCCGGGAAGTCCTGCGAACACGGGCACGTCGCTCGTCGGCAGCTCGGCGTCCAGGAGCGGCCCGCGGGTCGCCAGCGCGACCAGCTGCGGGACCGTCGCTCGCGCCGAGAGTCGACGGGCCCGGCCGGCGTACACCCCGCCCAGCAGCGGCTCGACCAGCCGGTCCACCACCTCGTCGCCCAGCCGGCTGGCCACCAGGTCGCCGACCGAGAGGTCCTCCTCCACGGGCAGCCCCGGCTGTTCGGCCCGGACCCGAGCAAGACCGGCCTCGGAGAGCACACCGGATGCCTGGAGTGCGGGCAGGTCGACCGGCACACCCATCACCGAGCGCGGCAGCGGGCGCAGCGCACCACGGGTCCAGATCCGGGAGGACTGCACCGCCGGGTGCTCGATGTCGAGGCCGAGCTCGCGCGCCAGTTCGACACCTTCGGGCCGCCGGTTGAGCATCGCCTCGGCGCCGACGTCCACGATCGTCCCGCCGACCTCGAGCCGCCGGAGCTTGCCGCCGACCTCGGGCGCGGCCTCGAACACCGTCACGTCGTGCCCGCGGCCTGTCAGGAGGTACGCCGCGGTGAGCCCGGCCACGCCTCCGCCGACGACCACGACCCGCACCCGTGCAGCCTCCCACCATGACCTCGTACCGCCCCGGCCGGGTGCTGGTCGAGGCGGTACGAGGAGTCAGGCGGCGGGACCCACCGAGAGCGGCGTCGGCCACAGGCCGCGCCGGGTGAGCTCGGGGACCACGCCTTCGCCGAACCAGTACGCCTCCTCCACGCGGGAGGGGCCGGAGAGCACGAACTCCTCAACTCCGGCGTCGACGTACTGCTCGACCAGGTCGGCTATGTCGGCGTGCGAACCGACCAGTGTGGGGCCGGCGCCCGTCAGCCGGGCTTCGACCGCCTGCGCCTCGGCCCGGCTGTCGCGGGCGATCGTGTCGAGCCGCACCCCGAAGCGCGGCGGGGCGGCGCGTCCGGGGCCGGCGGACAGCCTGCGCACCCAGGCGATCCGATCGCGCACGGCCTCGACCGGCTCTCCCCAGATCAGATAGACGGGGATTGCACCGGGACTGCCGGATTCGACATACATCCCCGGCACCGGCTCCTGCCGCCAGGCGAGCGTCGCGTCGGCTGCGCTCACACAGGCGCCGTCGAAGGTCACGACGCGCCCGCCGTTCGAGTCGAGGAACCAGTGGAACCTGAGGTTGGACATCGCACCGCCCCTTCCGCGCTGTCGTGTAAATCTACTGATTTCATGCACTTTAGCGTCTCGACCGCACGCCCGTATACCCGGAACTGGCGATAACGATCCGGTCACAGCGGGAACCCCGCGTGCGCAACGGCCCGTCCGAGCCGCCATGGCGACTCGACGCTGCACCCGGTCCTCGTACACGGCGCTCGCGGCGGGAGCCGCGGCCGTCCTGGTCCTGCTCTCCTCGTGCTCCTCCGGTGGCGGCTCCGACGACGCGGGCGGGTCCGGCGATTCGGCCGCGTCGTTGGCCGCGCCCCGGCCGGAGAACGCCGCTGAGAACGCGGCCGGCGCCGACGCCCAGAGCGCCCGAGACGCTGCCCAGCCCGAAGCCGGTCAGCCCGAAGCGGGGCAGCCCGCACCGGGGCAGCCGGTCGCGCAGCAGTCGGTGATCTCGACCGGCTCCGTCGCGCTCCGCACCGACGACGTGGCCAAGGCCATCTTCGACGTGCGCGGCGTCGTCGCCACTCACCGCGGGACCATCGCCGAGGACGAGACGCAAACCGACCGGTCCGGCGTGGCACTCCGCTCGCGGATGGTGCTGCGCATCCCGACCGCACAGTTCGGCGACGCGATGGCCGAGCTGGAACGGGTCGCCACCCTGGTCTCCTCGGACCGCCAGACGGCCGACGTGACCACGCAGGTCCTCGACACCGACGTCCGGGTGGCGGCCCAGAAGCGCAGCATCGCCCGCATCCAGGCGCTGTACGACCAGGCGACCACCATCGGCGACGTGGTGAACCTCGAGGGCGAGCTGGCCCGCCGCCAGGCCGACCTCGCCTCGCTCGAGGCACAGCAGCGCTACCTGGCCGACCAGACCTCGCTCTCCACGATCACACTGTCGGTCGAGCGCAACCGGGAGCAGACGACGCCCGCCGACCCCGACACCCACGACGCCGGCTTCCTCGCCGGTCTCTCCGGCGGCTGGAAGGCGATGCAGGGCTTCCTGGTCGGTCTGGCCACGGTGGCCGGCGCGCTGCTGCCCTGGCTGGTCCTGGCCCTGATCCTCGGGGTGCCGACCTGGCTGGCGCTCCGGCGACTGCGCCGCCGGCCGGAGTCCGGCCCGGAGACGGCCTAGTCTTCGTGGGTGCCCTCCCCCGAGAACGTCCGCATCGCGGTGCTCATCGACGCCGACAACACCTCGCACCGGCATGCGGAGGCGTTGCTCGAGGAGGTGGCCAAGTACGGCGTCCCGACGGTCAAGCGGGCCTATGGCGACTGGACCGACAACCACCTGAGCGGCTGGCTCTCGCACCTGCCCAAGCACGGCATCCAGCCGATGCTGCAGATCGCCAACATCAAGGGGAAGAACTCCACCGACTCCGCCCTGATCATCGACGCGATGGACCTGCTCTACTCCGGCAACGTCGACGCCTTCGCCCTCGTCTCCAGCGACAGCGACTTCACCTCGCTCGCGATCCGGCTGCGCGGCTCCGGGCGCACGGTCTTCGGCATGGGGCTGCGCAAGACACCCGAGCCGTTGCGCCAGGCGGTCGACCGGTTCATCTTCCTCGAAGACCTCCATGACGGCGGCGCCACCGAGTCCGCCGACGCCGAGGAGGCCGAGCCGCGCCGGATCCCCGACCTACGCCGCCTGCTCGAGCGGGCCGTCAACGGCACCGCCCATGACGACGGCTGGGCGTCGCTGTCGTCGATGGCCAACCACATCACCCGGGTGGAGCCGTCCTTCTCGGTCAAGGACTACGGCGCCTCGAAGTTCGTCGACCTGGTCCGTGCCCAGAGCTACCTCGAGGTCGAGCAGCCCGACAACGGCACGGTGCGCGTGCGGTGGCGCTCGAACCGCGACGCGAAGCCGGCGGCCACCAAGCAGACCGCGGTGAGGAAGACTGCACCGAAGAAGGCCGCCGCCACGAAGTCGGCTGCCAAGAAGGCCGCGACCACGCAGCCCGAGCCCGCGACCGCGCCCGAGATCACGACTCGGCCGACGGTGACGACCCGCAAGCGCTCCGCGGGCCGGGCCGCCAAGAGCTAGTGCCGTGAACGGAAAATACTGAAGCGCTTCGCGCACTGGAGCCACGCACCTCGCGTCGTTGCCGAAGCTAGCTGGACGTACAGGTAGAGCGTCGCTCCGGCGCCTAGCGAATGCACGCAGCTCGAGCACGCGCAACGTTCCAATATTTCCCGTTCACGGCACTAGTCGGACAAGCGGTAGGTCTGTACGAACTCGGTCAGCCGCTGCAGCTGGTCCGGGTCGGTGCTCGGCAGCACCCCGTGGCCGAGGTTGAAGACGTGGCCGCGGGCCGCGCGGCCGGCCTCGATGATCTCGGCGGCCCGGGCGGTCATCACCTCGGTCGGTGCGAAGACCAGGGTCGGGTCGAGGTTGCCCTGCACCCCGCGGTCGCCGACCTGGGCGATCGCGGTGGCGAGGGGCGTCCGCCAGTCGACGCCGACCACGTCGGCGCCGGCCTCGCCCATCGCGCCGAGCAGGTTCGCCGTACCGACGCCGAAGTGGATGCGGGGTACGCCGAGCGCCCCGGCGCGAGCCAGGACCCGCGCCGAGTGCGGCTGGGCGTACGTCGCGTAGTCGGCGGGCGCGAGCGCGCCGGCCCAGGAGTCGAACAGCTGTACGGCCGAGGCGCCGGCGTGCACCTGCACCTCGAGGTAGGCGGCCGCGATGTCGGCGATCTTGGCCATCAGGGCGGCCCACACGTCGGGAGCGCCGAACATCATCGCCTTGGTCAGCGCGTGCTCCCGGGACGGCCCGCCCTCGACGAGGTAGGACGCGACCGTGAACGGAGCGCCGGCGAAGCCGATCAGTGGCGTGTCGCCCAGTTCGGCGACCAGTTGCCGGACCGCCTGGGTGATGTAGGTGACGTGCGCGGGGGTGAGATCGGGGATCGCTTCGACGTCGGCGAGGGTGCGGACCGGGTTGGCCACCACCGGCCCGACGCCCGGCACGATGTCGAGATCGACACCGACCGCCTTGAGCGGGAGCACGATGTCGGAGAAGAAGATGGCCGCGTCCACGCCGTACCGACGGACCGGCTGCAGGGTGATCTCCGTGACCAGATCGGGGTCCATGCAGGACTCCAGCATGCCCACGCCCTCGCGCAGGGCGCGGTATTCGGGCAGTGACCGACCCGCCTGGCGCATGAACCACACCGGCGTGTGCGGCACCGGCTCACCGCGTACGGCGCGCAGGAACACGCTGGTCAGGGGCTCATTGACGGAGGCGACGGCTGCGGTCACGGTCCAAGCCTCGCAGGCGATCCGGCGTGTTCCCACATCGAGAATCGACGGCCCGACCTACTGTGTGGGCATGGTCGTGCGTCAGGAGACGCGCCCGGGCGCGGGCGCCGCTGGCGAGCCGCCCGAGTTCGTGGCGGCCGTCGCGACCATGCGCGCGGCCCGACTGCGGCCGGAGATCCACTGCGAGGAGATGCCGGCACCGCAGCGGATCGCCCCCTTCGCCGCCGCTCTCTCGGCCGATGTGGACGTCGATGGCGAAGAGGTCGGCACCGGCCGGATCATCCTGCTCCACGACCCGATGGGCAACGACGCGTGGGACGGCGAGTTCCGCTGCGTGGCGTACGCCCGGGCCGAGATCGACGTCGACCTGATCACCGACCCGATGCTCGCGGCGGTCGGCTGGAGCTGGCTGACCGACGCACTCGACGCGCACGGCGCGAGCTACATCATGGCCTCCGGGACGGTCACCAGGGTCGCCACCGAGAGCTTCGGGGGGATGGCCGACGACAGCGCCGCCGCCCAGCTCGAGATCCGGGCCTCCTGGACGCCGGTGCTCGCCACCCGAGCTCCCGCCGACGCACAGCTCGACATCGCTCCGCACGTGGAGGCTTGGGGGGAACTGCTCTGCACGGCCGTCGGGCTGCCACCGGTGCCCGACGGCGTGGCCGTCATCCCGAGCCGCCGGGGACAGCGCGGCTCGGGCACCTGATGACGGTCGATCCGACACCGGAGGGCGAGGGCGAGGCGGCGGAGGCCGCCGTGCCACCCGAGCCCGAGTCCCCGCCCCTGCCCCTGCTCACGCTCCGCGACGGTCTGCCGCCGGTCACCGACACCCTGCCCGGGCTGCGCGCGGCCTGCGCGGCCATCGCCGGCGGCACCGGTCCGGTCGCGATCGACGCCGAGCGGGCCTCGGGCTACCGCTACTCCTCGCGCGCCTATCTCATCCAACTGCGCCGTGAGGGCGCCGGCACCTGGCTGATCGACCCGATCGCCTTCGACTCCCTGGCCCCGTTGGCCGAGGCGCTGACCGGCACCGAGTGGATCCTGCACGCCGCGACGCAGGACCTCCCCTGCCTCACCGACCTCGGGCTGCGTCCCGAGTCGCTCTTCGACACCGAGCTCGCCGGGCGGCTGCTGGGCTACCCACGGGTGGGGCTGGCCACCGAGGTCGAGACCGTGCTGGGGCAGCGGATGAAGAAGGAGCACTCCGCGGTCGACTGGTCGCGCCGCCCCCTGCCCGAGCCGTGGCTCGAGTACGCCGCCCTCGACGTCGAGGTGCTGGTCGAGCTACGGGCCGCCCTGGCCGACCAGCTGGTGGCCGCGGGCAAGGACGAGTGGGCGCGGCAGGAGTTCTCCCACCTGCTCTCCTTCGAAGCCACCCCCCGGGTCGACGCGTGGCGCCGTACGTCGGGGATGCACAAGGTGCGCGGTCGCCGGGGCCTCGGCGCGGTCAAAGCCCTGTGGGAGACCCGCGACGAGCTGGCCGAACGGCGCGACGTCACGCCGGGGCGGATCATCCCCGACTCCGCGATCGTGGCCGCTGCCCAGGCCCTGCCGAAGGATCGCGAGGAGCTGCTGGGGGTCAAGGGGTTCCACGGCCGCGGCGCGGAGCGCTACTCCTCGCGGTGGGTGGCCGCGCTCCGGGCGGTCGACGCCCTCGACGAGGCCGAGCTGCCGACCCGCGCACCCCGCTCGGACGGGCCACCACTGCCCCGCGCCTGGGCCGACCGCGACCCGGTCGCGGCGCGCCGGCTGACCCTGGCCCGCGAGGCCCTGGCGAAGGTGGCCGAGGAACTCGGACTCCCGGTCGAGAACCTGCTCACGCCCGACTACCTGCGCCGGGTGCTCTGGACCCCACCGAAGACCCGCGACACCGACTCGCTCCCCGCTGCCGTCGCAGCGACGCTGGCCGAGCTCGGCGCCCGCGCGTGGCAGATCGAACTGGCCGGCCCGGTGATCAGCCGGGCGATCCTCGAGGCCGACCAGCCGCTGCCCGAGGCCGAGTCACCGCCTTCCGGTGACTCGGCCTCCTAGGGCGACTCGTCCTCGCTGGGCGACTCGGACTCGCTGGGCTCCTCGGGCGGCGCCAGCACCGTCTGGGACGCCTCGTCGATCTGCTGGGTGAGCGCGTCGAGATCGAGGACCTCGACCTCCATCAGCGCCCGGATCGGTGCGGCCACCGCCTCCTCCAGCGCCTGGTAGTCCTCGACGAGCGGCGGGATCACCATGTTCTTGATGCTGTTGTTGGAGACACCCGAGTGCACGGGGGCTCGGCCCGGCTGGAGGAAGGCGTCGGAGAGCGCGACCTTGGTGTTGGCCGGGGCGAGGTAGCCCGCTCCGGCCACCGCGGCCACCGACTCCTCCGAGATGAAGTCGACGAGGAAGTCAGCCGACTGCGCGACGTTGGGGGTGTCCTGGGCGATGCAGATACCGGTCAGGTCACCGACGGTCGCCGGGTCGTTGACGATGGGCATCGGAAGGATGTCGAAGTCGAGGGTGCCGGTCGGCCGCAGCTCAGGCACCAGGTCGCGGAAGCCGGCGATCATCCCCAGCTTGCCCTCGCGGAACCACTCCAGTGGCGTCTTCTCGGCCAACTGATCCGGGGTGAGGGTGACCTTGGGGTCGCGCAGCAGCGGGAGCACCTCCTCCAGCGCCGACTTGGTGTCGTCGGAGGAGAACGCCAGCGAGGACGGCTCGTCCTCGTCGTCGAAGATCTGCCCGCCGCCGGAGAGCACGAACGGCGCCAACCCGCGCAGCGTCGGCGCGATGTAGAAGCCGGCGATGCCGCGCCGCGGGCGGCTGGCGTACTCGGCGGCGGCCTGGAACTGCTCGAAGGTCCACGTCGGACGCTTGGTGAGGTCCTCGTAGTCGACGGTCGGGACGTCGAGGCCGCGAGCCGCCATGGCCTCGAAGTCGACGAGCTTGGGGTTGTAGTAGATGACCATCGGCGAGATGCCGTAGGGCATGCATTGAAGCTTGCGGTCGCTGGAGAACGCCTCGAGCGCGGGGCGCGAGTAGCCGTCGCCGAAGTCGACGTTGCGCTCGTCGAGGAGTTCGCCGATCGGTCGGTTGAGCTCCTGGTCGCGCAGCACCGGGAGGTCGGCGCGGCTGACCTGGAAGACGTCGGGCACCTTGCCGTCCTGGATGGCCGCGAGGAGATCCTCGTGATTGGCGTAGGCCTTGATCTTGACCTGGGTCTCGGGGTGGTAGGCGTTCCAGGTGTCGACCACGCCCTGATAAGCGTCCACCTCCGGCTTGGTGCCCCACACCCCGAAGGTGAGCGCGACCTTGGCGGGGGGCGTGCTCGGCTCGGGCTGGTCCGGGCCGGGATCGTCGTCGCCGGTGCAGCCAGCCACCGCCGCGCCCAATACGAGGACGAGCGGCACCACGATCCAACTCCGACGCACTCGCCCTCCTTTCGGCTGGGCCACCCTATCTAGGGGGCCCAGAGCGTCAGTCGACGGCGTGGTGCGCGCGGGCGGCGGCGACCACAGCGTCGAAGACGTCCTTCGGCAGCGCCGCGCCCTCGCGCCGGATCGCGTCGGTGCGCAGGATCAGCAGGCGGTCCAGCCGGACCTCACTGGGCCGCCGCTCGGCATCCCAGTCGCCGGTGCCGATGTCCATCCAGTACCGCCCGTACCGTGCCTCATCCTCGGCGTCCCGGTCGTGGTCCTTGCTGGTCAGCATCAGCCCGGCCCAGTACTCCGCCCCGTCGGCCTCCCGTCGACCGATCAGCAGCACCGGACGGTCCTTGCCCTGGGTCGGGTCCTCCTCGTAGGGCACCCAGCCCCAGACCACCTCGCCCGGGTCCGGCTCACCGTCCGCCTCGGGTGCGTATGACGTCACGCCCGGAAATCTATGACCGAACGGTGGAATGCCTCACGCCGGACCCTCGTTACAATGGTGCGAGCATGCCGGGCCGCGGCAGCCCCGGGTCCCAAAATCAGCCGCCACGAGCGGCCACGCGCCGTGAGGCGCTCCCGGTCCGGCATGCTCCTACTTCACAAAGACCGACGCGGCCTCACGCGAGGCCGTGCGTCAGCTCCAGATGTCCCGCCGCCTCGAGCTGCTCGGCGAGCAACAGCATCCGCCGGACCTCCGCGTCGGTCGGATCGTCGAGCGCAGCCCGGCCGGTGGCGACCACCCGCGCGAAGGCCGCCGCCCGGAACAGCACATCCGCGAACTCGCTGCCGGCGATCCCGCGGAGCACCTCGTCGACCATGGTCCGCAGCTCGTCGGGGCCGGGCGGGTCCGCCACGCCCGCCACCACCTGCGCGACCTGGGCGGTACGCCGGCCCGCGTCGTACTCCCGGGCGACCTGCGCCGGGTCGGCGTAGACCCACGAGCGGAGCACGAACAGCCGCCAGAGGCAGCCGGCCAGCGAGTCGGCCGGGGACCCCGACCACACCTCGGCGATCGTCTCGATGCCCTCGGTCTCCGCGAGCCGCAGCACGCGCTCGGCGACCTCGGGGTCGTCGGTGGAGCGGGCGCCCCGGACCAGCAGGTTGGCGGCCCGGTCGGCCGCCTCGCTCACCCGCGCCGGGTCCTCGCCGCCGACGATCTCGGCGAAGAAGTCGGCGCCCGGCTTCATCGGGCGGTGGTGCTGACGATCTGACACGCAGGCCACGCTACGCGCGCGTGGTGAGCCGTGAGGTCAGGCGTGCGGGCCGACCCGGACCGTGCCGACGACGAGCTCGGGACGGGAATCGAGGATGGCGCCGATCCGCTCCACCTCGACCTCGAGGGCGGCGAGTTGGCGCCGGGTGAGTCGGCCCAGGGGCTCGACGGTGATGGCCACGCGCCGGCCGGCGCGTTTCTGGTGCCAGACGCCACCGACCTCTCCGTCGAGCAGCAGTACGGGAAAGTTCCCGGCCTGGCTCCCGGCCAGCGCGCGTTCCGCGGCCCGGCCCGGGAAGAGGCGGGCCCGCGGCTGCGACCCGACCTGGAAGGCATCGAAGTACGGCAGCAGCCGGACCTCGGGTGCCGGCGCCGCGTCGAACGTGGTGTCGCCACGCCAGACCCACGCCGGCTCGCCGTCGAGGTCGACCTCGTCGAGTGCGGCCCGTTCGAACAGCTCACGCGCCCAGACCGTCGAGGTCGCGAGCCACTGCGCGAGGTGGGCGGGAGTCGCGGGGCCGTACGCCGCGAGGTAGCCGCGCAGCAGCGCGAGCTGGGCCGGTCCCGGGTCGGCGGGGACCATGTCGGGCAGCCACCACGACGGGCTGGCGTAGGTGACCCGCCGGCCACGAGTCGGGCCGAAGCAGAGCACGCCGCGGGCCGCCGCCGGCCGCAGCGCCTGCCGCCATCGAGGCCAGAACCCGCCGAAGGCCGGCATCGTTTCGGCGCTCGCCCACTCACCACACGCCGTGGCCACGATCGCGTCGAGTTCCTCGGTCGTCCGGTCGTCGTCGCGGAGGGCCTCGTCGAGGGCGGCCACCACCGCATCGGTCTCCTCGGCCGTCAGCCGGACCCCCTCGGCGTGACCGCCCGACGAGGGCACCGACGCGAGCGCTGCCAGCCACCAGTCCAGCTCGGTGGCCGGCAGCAGGTGGACCGTGCCGCGCGGGCCGAAGGTCTTGACCAGCGACCGCTCCTCCCAGAGCGCTCGGGCGACGTCCGCGCGCGTCGTACCGGCCACGCGGAGGGCCAACGACAGCTCCGCCGCCGACATCACCTGGGCGTGCACCCCCGCCATCGCGGATGCCGCCTGCGTCAGCGATGGCAACGGCCCCGGGGCATCGGAGAGTCCGTGCCGAGCCAGCCGGCGCGCGTTGACCTCCGACCAGCCGGTCACGTGGCGAGCGCCTTGCGGACCCGCTCGTCGCTGACCGGGTGTGCCGTGCCGAGCTGCTGGGCCCAGAGGGAGACGCGGTACTCCTCGAGCATCCAGCGCGCCCGCCGCAAGCGCTCGCCGGGTGGCCGCCCCTCGGGGAGCGCGGCGAGCTGGTGCAGGTAGGCGTCCTGGAGGTCCAGGATCCGGTCCATCAGCGCGCGATCGCGGTTGACCGCGGCGCCGCCCTGGTCGAGCGCCTCGCGGCGCAGGGTCAGCGCCCGCAGGTAGGTCGGGTAGCGGCGCAGCTGCTCGGGACCGGCCTCGGACAGGAACCCCGGATGCATCAGCCGCTCCAGCTGGCCTTTCATGTCGGCCAGGGCCGGCAGCAGCGCCAT
>DOWL01000224.1:62165-62517 GCA_003519585.1 Nocardioides sp.
GGCCAGGGCCGGCAGCAGCGCCATCTCGGCGCGACCGCTGAGCTGCTTGTCGACGGACCGCCAGCCGTCGAGCACCCGCAGGACCTCCCCGAGGAAGTCACGGAGCGCCGGCTCCGCGGTGGCGCGCGCCCGCGCGACCAACGCGGTGAACTCGGCCTCGGATCGGACATGGGGCTCAGCATCGACCAGACCACCGACAACCGCCGTCCGGGCATCGTCGAGCAGCTCGGCCACCGAGCCGTACGGCGAGCCGGCCAGCCCGAGGCGGTCGTGGAGCGACAGGGGCTCTTGCAGCGCCGAGTCGGACGGGAACCGAATGGCGAACAGCACCAGCCGGCGCAGGCCGAGCCGG
>DOWL01000224.1:62695-65036 GCA_003519585.1 Nocardioides sp.
GGCCCACGGTGCCGCCCTCGTCGACCAGGGCCGGGAAGACCGTGACCCGGTGGCCGGCCCGGGTGAGCGTCGCCGACTCCTCGATGGTCCCGAACGTCCAGGTGGTCTCGCCGGTGCGGGCCAGGCCGGTGTCGGTGGCGACCTCCTCCAGCGCCCGCTCGAACTGCGGCCGCAATGGGGCCTTGAGCGCCTCGAGGTCCTTGCCACGCGCCTGCTCGGCGCCCTCCTCGTCGACCACGCGGTAGGTCGGCTGGAGGTGCGGCGCCACCTTCGACCAGTCCCATGCCTCGCGCGGCACGACGACGCCCGTGGTGGCGCGCATCCACCGCTCCAAGGCGTCCAGCAGCGGCTCCTCGCCGGCCGGCACCGCGGCGAGGAATTCCCGCGCCTTGTTGGGCGCGGGGACGAACGAGACCCGAAGGTTCTTGGGCAGCGAGCGGATCAGCGCCGTGACGAGCTCCTCGCGCAGGCCGGGGACGTTCCAGGAGAAGTCGTCGGCCTCGACCCGGTTGAGCGTCGAGACGGGCACGTCGATGGTGAGTCCGTCGTCGGCAGCGCCCGGCTCGAACTGGTAGCTGATCGGGAAGGTCAGCCCCTCGTCGCTGCTCTCCCACCGCTCGGGATAGTCGGTGGAGCGCACCTGGTCGGCGGTGTCGTGGGTGAGCATCGCCGGGTCGAAGGTGAGCAGCTCGGGCCGCGTTCGCCGCTCCTGCTTCCACCACTGGTCGAAGTGCGCGCCGCTGACCACCTCCGCGCCCACTCGCGCGTCGTAGAAGTCGAAGAGCGTGTGCTCGTCGACCACGATGTCGCGACGCCGCGCCCGGTGCTCGAGCTCCTCGGCCTCCTCCAACAGCCGTCGATTGGTCTCGAGGAAGCGATGCCGGCTCGCCCACTCGCCGTACACCAGCGCGTGCCGGATGAACATCTCTCTCGACAGTGCGACATCGCGGGAGCCGTATGTGACCAGCCGGTCGGCGACCAGCGGGACGCCGTACAGCGTGACCCGCTCGTGCGCCATCACCGCGGCGCGCTTCTTCGACCAGTGCGGCTCGGAGTAGGTGCGCTTGACCAGGTGGGCGCCGAGCTGCTCGGCCCACTCCGGCTTGATGGCGGCGTTCTGGCGGGCCCACAGCCGGGAGGTCTCGACCAGCTCGCCGGCCATCAGGAACTGCGGGTTCTTCCGGTGCAGCCCGCTGCCCGGGAAGATCGCGAAGCGGGCGCCGCGCGCGCCGAGGTATTCGCGCGGCCCCCGCGACCGCGCGGAGTCCTTGCGATCGCGCTCCTCCAGCAGGCCGATGTGCGACAGCAGCCCCGCGAGCAACGCCTGATGGATCCCGTCGGAGTCAGGTACGTCGGCCGGTTGGCCGAGCTTGATGTCCATCTCCTTGCAGACCTGGCGCAGCTGCGACTCGAAGTCCTGCCACTCGCGCACCCGCAGGTAGTTGAGGAACTCGCGCTTGCACATCCGGCGGAACGCCGAGGAGGACAGCTCGCGCTGTTGCTCGCGCAGGTAGCGCCAGAGGTTCAGCCAGGTCAGGAAGTCGCTGCCCTCGGCCTTGAACCTCGCGTGCTGCTGGTCGGCCTGCGCCTGCAGCTCGGCCGGTCGTTCGCGCGGGTCCTGCAGCGACAGCGCGGCGGCGATCACGATGACCTCACGGACGCAGCCGCGGTGCTCGGCCTCCAGCACCATCCGGGCCAGCCGCGGGTCGATCGGGAGCCGCGCCAGCCGCTTGCCTACTCGCGAGAGCCGCGCACCGTTGGTCGAGCCTGTCGAGCCTCCCGCCGGGAAGGCACCCAACTCGTCGAGCAGTTGTACGCCGGCGGTCACGTTGCGCCGGTCGGGCGGCTCCACGAACGGGAACCTCGAGATGTCGCCCAACCCCAGCGAGGTCATCTGCAGGATCACGCTGGCGAGGTTGGTGCGCAGGATCTCGGGGTCGGTGAACTCGGGGCGCCGCTCGAAGTCCTCCTCGGAGTAGAGCCGGATCGCGATGCCGGGCCCGAGCCGGCCACAGCGGCCGGAGCGCTGGTTGGCCGAGGCCTGGCTGATCGCCTCGACCGGCAGCCGCTGCACCTTCGTGCGCACCGAGTAGCGCGAGATGCGGGCGACACCGGTGTCGACGACGTACCGGATGCCGGGGACGGTGAGCGAGGTCTCGGCGACGTTGGTGGCCAGCACGATCCGGCGTCCGGTGTGTGGGGCGAAGACCCGGTGCTGCTCGGCGGCAGAGAGCCGCGAGTAGAGCGGGACCACCTCGGTGCGTTGGTCTGCCACCTCGGCCAGCGCATCGGCGGTGTCCCGGATCTCGCGCTCACCGGGCAGGAAGACCAGCACGTCGCC
>DOWL01000224.1:65164-65308 GCA_003519585.1 Nocardioides sp.
GAAGACCAGCACGTCGCCCGGACCCTCCGCGGCGAGCTCGCGGCAGGCCTCGACGATCGCCTCGGTCTGGTCCCGGACGATCGGCTCACCTTCGTCGTCGTCCTCGGGCAGCTCCATCAGCGGCCGGTAGCGCACCTCGACCGG
>DOWL01000037.1:0-6263 GCA_003519585.1 Nocardioides sp.
CTCGACTTCTCCAAGATCGAGGCCGGCTTCCTCGAGCTGGAGGTGATCGACTTCGATCCGGTGGAACTCGTGGAGAGCGTGGCCGAGCTGATCGGCGAGCCGGCCACCAACCAGGGCCTCGAGCTGCTGGCCTACTGCTCGCCGGAGCTGCCCACGGTGCTGCGCGGAGACCCGCAGCGGATCCGGCAGGTGCTGCTCAACCTGGCCGGCAACGCGGTCAAGTTCACCGCCAGCGGCGAGGTCGTCGTACGTGCCTCCGTCGACCACCGCGGCGAGACCGGACTCGTGGCCCGCTTCGAGGTCACTGACACCGGCACCGGCATCGGCATCGAGCCCGACCAGCGGGACCGGCTCTTCGAGGCCTTCTCGCAGGCCGACTCCTCCACGACCAGACGGTTCGGCGGCACCGGACTCGGGCTGGCGATCTGCCGCCGGCTGGTGGAGGCGATGGGCGGCCGGCTCGGCGTCGACAGTGAGCCCGGCGCCGGCAGCACCTTCTGGTTCACCGTGCCCCTCGACGTACCGACCGAGCCCGAGCAGCCGGCGCTCGCCCCGACCGCCCGGTCCACCTCACCGCTGACTGGACTGCGCGTGCTGGTCGTCGACGACAACGCGACCAACCGCGCGATCCTCCACGACCAACTCCTCCATTGGGGGATGGCTCCGGAGGTGGTCGACGGCGCCGTGCCGGCACTGGCGCGGTGGCGCGCGGCCGTCGCCGACGGGCGACCCTACGACCTGGCCGTCCTGGACCTGTGCATGCCCGGGATCGACGGACTCGAGCTGGCCCGCAGCGCGGCAGCCGAGCCCGACCTCGCCGCGACCGGCGTGGTGATGATGACGTCGGGGCCGGACGTCAGCCCGGCGGAGGCCGAGGCCGCCTCGATCGACGCGGCCCTGACCAAGCCGGTCCTGATGTCCCGACTGCGCGGCACCCTCGAGCGGGTGGTCTCCGCACGCTCTCCCGAGCCGCCCTCCGAGCCGGAGCCCGCCGACGCGGTCGCCAGCAAGGGCACGGTGCTCGTCGTCGACGACGGCGAGGTCAACCAGATCGTCGCGGTCGGCATGCTGCGCCATCTCGGGTACGCCGCAGAGGTCGCCGAGGACGGACATCAGGCGATCGAAGCGGTACGCCGGCGGCGGTACGACGCGATCCTCATGGACGTGCAGATGCCGGGCATGGACGGCTACGACTCGACCCGCGAGATCCGGCGCCTCGAGGGCGACGGCGCCCGGACCCCGATCATCGCGATGACCGCGTCGGTGACCGAGGGTGAGATCGAGCGGTGCCTGGCGGCCGGCATGGATGACTACCAAGCCAAGCCGGTCCAGAAGGCGGCGATCGCCGAAGTGCTCAACCGATGGGTACTTGCTCCGTGAAGCTCGTCAGCCGGCCGCAGCGCGCAGCCGGAGTCCGACGTCGACCAGCTCGACGCGCGCCAGGTCCGGGACCTGTGAGAGCGGGATCCAGCGGGCCTCGTCGGTGGTGCCGTCGACCTCGTCGCGCAGCCGACCGCCGATGACCTCTGCCTCGAACACCACCCGGATGCCGCGGAACCATCGGTCGCGGTCGACAGTCCGCTCCTCGGGCGAGACCACGATCGTGTCCACGCCGAGCAGCCGGCCGAGCCGCACGTCGTACCCCGTCTCCTCCGACACCTCGCGGACGGCACCGTCCTCGACACTCTCCGACAGCTCGACGCCCCCACCGGGCAGGGTCCACAGCGGCTCGGCCGCCTCGTTCCAGAGCGCCAGCAGGATCTGATCCCGGTCGTCCACGATCACGGCGTACGCCGCGAGGCGGGAGTCGTACTCGGTGTGGTGGAGCCCCTGGTCCTGGGTCACGGCGCCAGCCTCGCAGGTGCGTTCTGAGGTAGGCGGAATGTCTCACGGGCGCGGCGGTTACCCATAGACATGACCGTTCCGACCCTGACCCTCAACAACCGGACCGAGATCCCACAACTGGGCTTCGGCGTCTTCCAGGTGCCCCCGGCGCAGACCGCGGACGTGGTGACGCAGGCGCTGCAGGTCGGCTACCGGCACATCGACACCGCCCAGATGTACGGGAACGAGCAAGAGGTCGGTGCAGCCCTCGCGGCCGCTGGCCTGCCCCGTGACGAGCTGTGGATCACCAGCAAGCTCAACAACGGATTCCACCGACCCGACGACGCACGTCGCGAGTTCGACGCGTCCCTGGCCCGACTCGGGCTGGAGCAGATCGATCTGTTCCTGGTGCACTGGCCGTTGCCGACGCTGTACGACGGCGACTACGTCTCCACCTGGCAGACGCTGATCGAGTTCGTGCAGGACGGCCGGGCCCGGTCGATCGGTGTGTCCAACTTCCAGCCGGCGCACCTCGACCGCATCGTCGCCGAGACCGGCGTCGTACCCGCGGTCAACCAGATCGAGGTGCACCCCTACTTCGCCAACAACGCTGCTCGCGAGGCCAGCCACCGGCATGGAGCGCTGGTCGAGTCGTGGTCGCCGATCGCGCAGGGCGCGGTACTCGACGACGAGGTGATCGGCAAGATCGCCGCCGCGCATGGCCGGACGCCCTCCCAGGTCACGCTGCGCTGGCATGTCGAACGCGGCGACATCGTCTTCCCGAAGACCACGCACCGGGACCGGATGGAGGAGAACTTCGCCATCTTCGACTTCGAGCTCTCTGCCGACGACGTGGCGGCGATCGACGCCCTCGACCGCGGTGAGTCCGGCCGTCGCGGTCCCAACCCGGACACGTTCGACTACGTGCCGAGCTGAGCGGCCGCGGACCTCAACCCACTCGGACTCGGACCTCATTGGAGACCTGCGGGCCGTCGGTGTCGCGCACCCGGAACTTGCTGACGCCCACCTGCCCGGTCTGCACGTAGGTCGAGAACGTCTCCCCGCTCACCACCGCGTCGACTGTCGCGAAGTCCTCCCAGGTGCCGTTCTCGAGCCGCTGGACCTGGACGACCGCGCCCTCACCGCCGGGGTAGATGCCGGTCAGGTAGATCTCCTCCATCGGGCTGACCTGGACCGACGAGGTCGAGAGGGAGATCGGGAACTCCGGTGTGGCCGACGAGCTGGGCGGCGCGCTGGGCGACTCGACACCGGGCTCGAGGGTGATCTGGGGTCCGGACGCCGACTCGGTGGGCACCGGCGTGGGGAGATACATCGACTGCTGACTCGACGTCGTCCCCTCGTCACCGTCGTCGCCCAGCCCGAGCATCGAACTGCCCGCGAGCGCGGCACCGCTGACCAGCAGCCCGACCACGACACCCACGCCGACGAGCGCGACCAAGCCGGCGATGATCGGGTGATAGCGGCGCTCGTCCTGGCTCAAGGCCGGGTCCTTCCGTGGGGGTCCGGGCGGGGTAAGGCGAGCCCCATTGTCTGCGAGGATCCCCGACCCCTCCAAACGCCGAGCTCGCTCCCGGTCTGACGCCACCGCTTGGTCCCACTCGTCCCACTGGCCCCAGGCGGGATAGTCACGACCGAACGGCCGGGCCGAACGGCGTTCAGAGCTGCCGTGCGGTCGTGACTACCCCGCCGGTTCAGATGTTCTGCTTCCAGACGACCTCTTCGCGCAGCCGCACCGAGCGCCAGCCGTCCGCAGTCCGGCGCATCGAGTGGTGGTAGAGGCCGCCGATCTCGACGAGCTTGCTGCCACCGTGTCCGTCGTCCATCGGCATCGGGTTGTGGAAGTACGCCGACACCTCGGCCGCGTCGCCGTCGAGCCGGATCTCGACCTGACCGAGGGTGTGCATCCGCAGCGGGAAGAAGGCGGGCAACATCTCGGCGAGCCACGGCTTCACCTCGGGAAAGCCGCCCGCGATGCCACCGGACTCGGTGTAGTCGATCCGCGCGTCGGGCGTGAACACCGTGTCCAGCCGGTCCCAGTCGCCGGTGTCGATCGCCCGGGTGTAGCGGACCAGGACGTCGGTGATCTCGGCGCGGTCGCTCAACTCCTGCAGGTCCACGCTGCGCAGGATCGCACAGAACTGGAACACGTTCTAGCTTTGTCCCTTGCGCTGACGGTACGCGCGGGCCGCCGCGCGGTCGTTGCAGAGCGTGCAGCAGTACCGGCGAGTGCCGCCGCGGGTGCGGTCGACGTACGCGCACCGGCACGGGTCGCTGGCGCAGATCCCCAGCCGCGCGACACCGCCTTCGGCGACCAGCTGAGCCACGGCGTACAGCAACCGTGCCGCGAGGCCACCGCCGACCCCGAGCCCGGCCGGCGTCACCTGTACGACGGCACCGGCCGAGGCGAGACCGTCATTGAGGAGCGTCCGAGCGCGAGCTTCCGAGGAGGTCTCGAACACCGACCGGATGATAGCCCTCAGCTCGAGGAGGCCGCGCCGGTCCGCCTCCCGCTGGGTCCGAGCCAGGGCTGCGTGCCCGTTGCGCCGCAGCGCCCGGCGCCACCAGCGCAGGTCGTGCGCCATCCGGTCGGCCGGGTCCTCGAGGAGGTCGACGGAGTTGAGCAGCAGCACCGCCAACTCCAGGTCGTCCATGCTCATCCAATCATCAGTTGCTTGACGCCCCATGCTACTGACGCAACACTCGTGGCCGTGAGTGCGACACCCGCGGCCGTCCGGATGGACGTCACCGTCAGCGACGTCACGATCCCCGTGCCGGGCCAGGAACAGGTCCGAGCCTGGCTGGTCACGGGGGACGACGCCGGGCGGCCGCGGTCCGCGGTGTTGTGGCTGCACTGGCTGGGCCACCTCCACAACGACCGATCGGAGTTCCTACCGCTCGCGGTCGAGCTCGCCCCGCGCGGTGTCGTGTCCCTGCTCCCTGCCGGGCACTTCCCGTGGGTCCCCGATCCGGACGGCACCGGCGATGACGTCGCGCGAGTGCGGGCTCAGGTCGACGCTCACGCCGCCACTCTCGACTTCCTGCTCGACCAGCCGGACCTCGACCCCATACGCGTCGCGCTGGTGGGCCACGACTACGGCGGGATGTACGCCGCGCTGCTCGCAGAGCGCGACGAACGGGTCACCGCGCTCGCGCTTCAGGCGTGCGACGCCGCCTGGGCCGACTGGTTCGCGACGTACTGGCTGAGGCTGGGAGGCGCGGCACTGGTCGACTACGCCGCACGGTTCGCCGGGCTCGACCCCGTCGAGCACGTGGGCCGGCTCGGCGGCCGGGTGCTGTTCCAGTGGGCCGGCAAGGACACCTTCGTATCCGAGGCGACCCGCGCGGCGTACGCCGCCGCCAATCCCCGGGCCCGATCGCTCCTGTACGACGACGCCGAGCATCAGTTGGGCGATCGGGCCGCGGTCGACCTGGTCGGGTTCCTGGCCGAGCAGCTGGGGTTGGACCCGTAGCGTAGAACTGGAACACGTTCTAGTCTGGCGCCCATGCGGTTCACCTACGCGGAGGCGATGACGCAGGCCCGGTTCTACGCCCCACTCGCCCAGGCCGCGGAGGCGGCCGGCTACACGAGCATGACCGTGGCCGACAGCCTGATCTACCCGCAGGAGTCCGACTCGACGTACCCCTACACCGACACCGGGGACCGGGAGTTCCTCGACGGTAAGGAGTTCATCGAGACGATGGTGCTCTGCGCGCACCTGTTCGCGGTGACCAGCACCCTGCGCCTCACTCCCTTCGTGCTCAAGCTGCCCGTCCGCCCGCCGGTCCTGGTGGCCAAGCAGGCGTCGTCGCTCGCCTACCTGTCCAACAACCGGCTCGGCCTCGGCGTCGGCATCTCGCCGTGGCCGGAGGACTTCGCGGCCCTCGGCGTCGCGTGGGAGCGACGCGGCAAGCGGATGGACGAGTGCATGGACATCCTGCGCGGGCTGACCGCCGCCGGCGACCAGCCGACGGTGTTCGGCTACCGCGGCGAGTTCTACGACATCGAGCCGCTCAAGCAGTGCCCCGCCCCGACCGAGACGATCCCGCTGCTGGTCGGCGGCCATGTCGACGCCGCCCTGCGCCGCGCCGTACTCAAGGGCGACGGCTGGATGCACGCAGGCGGCGACGGCGAGGAGCTCGACCGGCTGCTGACCCGGCTGGCCGAGATCCGCCGCGAGGAAGGCGACACCCGCGACGACTTCGAGGTGCACGTCATCTCCTACGACGCCTACGACCTCGACGGCATCAAGCGGCTCGAGGACAAGGGCGTGACCGACTGCATCGTCGGCTTCCGGGTGCCCTACATCATGGGCCCCGACACCGAGCCGCTGGAGACCAAGATCAAGCACCTCGAGCAGTACGCAACCCAGATCATCCAGAAGGTGAACTGACGATGGTTGAGCCGCGAGCGCAGCGAG
>DOWL01000037.1:6333-9223 GCA_003519585.1 Nocardioides sp.
GCGCAGCGAGCGTGTCGAAACCTCGCACGACGGCGCCGGGACTCGGCTCGGAGGTCGAGCAGGTGCCTTCGCTACGGGGGTTTCGACACCGTCGGCGCTAGCGCGCCTCCGGGCTCAACCACCGAGGTCATCTGTGTCTGAGTCGCTGAACCTCACCAAGGCCCTCCAGGACGCCATCGCCGAGGCGGAGGAACTCGTCGCGAACGCGCCGTTCATCAAGAGCGAGCAGGACCGGCTCGAGGGCTACGACTACCTCGCGGGCCGGATCCGGATGGCCATGCAGATGGCCTTCGACTACGACCTCGACCAGCCGCTGTTCGTCAATCCCACGCATCAGTTCTCCCGGCAGGGTTTGGACAACCCCGACGCGATCTACTTCAACGCCTTCCTCCGCGAAGCGGCGGAGTACGTCGTCCGCGGTCGTCGCGGGACCAGCGCCGACCTGTCCTTCCAGGTGATGGGCGGCCAGTACTCCGCCGACTCCGCGGCGACGAGCCTGATGGCCTTCGACGACCGCGAGCTCGACATACGCCCCGACGGCTCCTTCGAGTTCACCTACGTGGCCGAGCCCGGCGCCAAGTCGATGATCGTCCGCGAGGTCTTCAACGACTGGGACACCGAGGAGCGCGGCATCCTCTCGATCGAGCGCCCGGACACGCTCGGCCGGCCGGCGGCGCCGTACTCCCGGGAACGGCTGGCCAAGCAGTACGACGTGGCGGCGCGCTCGTTGGTCGGCTCGATCCAGACGTGGTTCGCCTTCCCCCACTTCTTCCAGTACAAGGAGCCGGTCAACACGCTGACCGTGCCGCAGGCGACCCCGGGCGGGCTGGCTAGCCAGCGATCGAGCATCGGCCACTACGAGCTCGCCGACGACGAGGCGCTGGTCATCACCGTGCCGCGCTGCGACGACTGCTCCTACCAGGGCGCGCAGGTCGGCTCCGACTGGTACGCCTCGACCGACTACGAGACCCACCAGACCTCGTTGACCAAGGCCCAGGCGGTCACCGATCCGGACGGGATGATGCGGCTCGTCGTCGCAGAGCAGGACCCCGGCATCGCGAACTGGCTCGAGACCACCGGGCACCGCACCGGAGCGCTCATGCTGCGCTGGCAGCGGCTCGAGCGCGACCTCACCGAGGCCGACGGCCCGACGGTGGAGAAGGTGCCGTTCGACTCGGTGCGCGATCTGCTCCCGCACTACGCGCCGGTCACGCCCGAGGAATACGCCAGCCGGATCGCCGCGCGCCAGCGCGCGGTGGCGCGTCGGATGATCAGCTAGCCGGCTTCACGACCATCGTCATGACGCAGTTCTGCTGGCCCTTGGGGCGGACATAGGTGAAGCCCGCGTCCTCGTAGGTCTTGCGGGTGAGGTTGTAGAGGAACGAGTCGCTCATCTTCTTGGCCGGATCGCGGGTGGCCATGTCATGCGGGTAGCCCTCGACCACGCCACCGCCGGCCTGTGCGATCAGGTCGACCGCGCCGCGGAGCGCGAGCCGTCCGTAACCCTGCTTGCGGTGGCTCTTGGTCACGTTGATGCAGGTGATCCGGTAGTCGGGCGGGTCGACCGACTCGGCGTCGTATTGCTTGCGGTGGTGGATGTTCGGCAGCTCGCACGGTGTGCCGTACTCCGCCCAGGCGACCGCGTCGGCTCCGTCGTACACCAGTGCGGCGTGGGCGATGCCGGCCTCGACCATGCGCCGCTTGAAGTCGCGGTTGGGTTCGTCGTCACCGCGGCCGTCGGCGACACCGTGATGGAAGTGCACGCACCAGCAGCCGCCGAACAGGCCACTGCTCCGCTCCACCATCGCCTCGAAGTCGGGCCAGGTCTCCATGCTGAGTGCCTTGATCTCGTGGTCGGCCATCACGACACGGTACGTCGAGATCCGGACACTCTGACGCTGTACGAGAACTGGAACACGTTCTAGTCTTGGCCTTCGTGACCACCACCTCGATCCACCACGACACCTCCATCGAGGAGCGCTACGAGCCGGTGCCGTTGCTCCGCGACAAGGTCGTGGTGCTCTCCGGCGTCGGCCCAGGGTTGGGCCGCGCGCTCGGCGCCGAGGCAGCGCGGATGGGCGCCGACCTGGTGCTGGTCAGCCGCACCGAGCGCCGGCTGCAGAAGATGGCCGAGGTGGTCGAGGGCTACGGCCGCAAGGCGCTCATCGTCCCGACCGACATCACCGACGAGGACCAGCGGCGGGTGCTGGTGGAGCGCGCGCTCGAGCAGTTCGGGCGCGTGGACTGCCTCATCAACAACGCCTTCGGCATCCCGCCGATGGATCCGATCAGCACCATCCCGCTCGAAGCGCTGCGCGCGGCCAACGAGACCAACGTGTTCGCGCCGCTGCGGCTCTCGGCACTCTTCGCCGACGCGCTCGCGGCGACCAAGGGCTCGGTGATCATGCTCAACTCGTGCGTGGTGTTCAGCTCGCAGCCCGAGTACGCCGGCTACAAGCTCTCCAAAGGTGCGCTCGAGCACCTCGCGTCGTCGCTGGCCACCGAGCTCGGGCCCCGCGGCATCCGGGTGAACTCCGTCGCGCCGTCCTACATCTACGAGGACGTCAACAAGGCGTACTTCGACTGGCTGGCCGCCGAGGCCGGCGTCACCCACGACGACGTGTACGCCGAGAAGGCGGCGCCCACCGACCTCAAGCGGCTCGCCTCGCCCGAGGAGGTCGCCCGGGCCGCGCTGTTCCTGGCCTCCGACCTCGCCTCGGCGGTCACCGGGCAGCTGTTGACCGTCGACTGCGGCGAGTTCCACAGCTAGCGATGAGAAGTCAGCCCGTGGTGGTTTCGACACGGTCGGCCGTGGCCGGCCCCCGGGCTCAACCACCGGAGGCCTGCATGGTGGTTGAGCCGCGCTCGCTGGTTGAGCCGCGAGCGCAGC
>DOWL01000037.1:9317-9977 GCA_003519585.1 Nocardioides sp.
CAGCGAGCGTGTCGAAACCAGCCGCGCAAGGGTCGGCCGTGACCGACAACATCATGGTGCGCGAGCGCGCGGACGTCGGCTCGTACGACGACATCGTGGCCGCCGCCGTACGCACCACCGGGATGACCGACTTCGGCGGCAGCGCGCACGAGGAGGGGCTCCGGGTCCTGGTCGAGGACCTCGCGTCACCTGAGGCGGGACTGACGCCGCGGGGCAACTACTTCCAGCGCTCGGAGGTGAAGTCCGCGCTGGTCGGCGTGCTCCTGACCGAGGCGGCGTTCGCCCGCTACCCGGCGTACGCGTCGGTGCCGATCCAGCGGCCGATCTTCCTGATGGGGCTGCCGCGCACCGGCACGACCGCGCTGCACCGCTACCTGCACGCCGACCCCGCGACGCAGGGGCTGGAGATGTGGCTGACGCAGTACCCCCAGCCGCGACCGCCTCGCGAGACCTGGGACGACGATCCGGTCTTCGCCATGATGCAGAAGGCGTTCACCGCACACCATGTGGAGTCGCCGGAGTTCATGGGGATCCACTACATGGATGCCACCACGGTCGAGGAGTGCTGGCGGCTGCTGCGACAGACCGGCAAGTCCAACTCCTACGAGGCGTTGGCCAACCTGCCGCGCTACTCGCAGTGGCTGCAGTCGCAGTCCTGGG
>DOWL01000037.1:10134-10761 GCA_003519585.1 Nocardioides sp.
GGACGCCTACGAGCGGCACCGGCGCAACCTGCAGCTGGTCGGACTCAACGACCAGGGCAAGCGGTGGATCCTCAAGAACCCGTCGCACATGACCGCGCTCGACGCACTGATGACCGTCTACCCGGACGCCCTGGTCGTCTACACCCACCGCGACCCCGTCACCTGCATCGCCTCGTCGTGCTCGCTGTCGGCCGAGACGACGGCGGGCCACTCCTCGACGTACGTCGGCGGCGTGATCGGTCACACCCAGCTGTCCCTGTGGTCGCGCGCCTTCCATGCCTTCCACGACGCGCGAACCCGCTATCCGGCCGAGCAGTTCGCCGACGTCGCGTTCTCCGATCTGCGGTCGGACCCGCTCGGGGTCACGCGCGGGATCTACGAGCAATTCGGTCTCGACTGGTCACCCTCGGTGGAGGCAGCGATCTCGGCGCTCGACGCCGAGGCCAAGCACGGCTCGGCCGCACCCAAGCACGACTACCGACTCAAGGACTACGGGCTCAGCGAGGCACAGGTGAGGGAGGCGTTCGACCGGTGAATCGGGTCGTCATCTGGGGCACCGGCGTCGTCGGCAAGCTGGTCATCGCGGAGGTCGTCGGGCACCCGGCGTTCGAGCTGGTCGGCGTCGGC
>DOWL01000037.1:10912-12197 GCA_003519585.1 Nocardioides sp.
AAGGTCGGCAAGGACGCCGCCGAGATCTGCGGCCTCGCCGAGCCCACCGGTGTCCGCGCCACCGACTCGGTCGAGGAACTCGTCGCGCTGCGACCCGACGCGCTCGTGCACTACGGCCCCACGGCGCAGTACGCCGACGAGAACATCCGTGTGCTGTCGGCGTTCCTGCGCGCCGGCATCGACGTCTGCTCGACCGCGATGACGCCGTGGGTGTGGCCGACCATGGCGCAGACGCCCGCGGCCTGGATCGACCCGATCACTGCGGCCTGCGAGCAGGGCGGGGCGTCCTGCTTCACGACGGGCATCGACCCGGGGTTCGCCAACGACCTGTTCCCGATGACCTTGATGGGCCTGTGCGGCGAGGTCCGGTCGGTGCGCGCGTCGGAGCTGCTCGACTACACCGACTACGAGGGCGACTACGAGGACGAGATGGGCATCGGCCGGCCGCCGTCGTTCCAGGCCCTGCTCGAGATCCCGGAGCTGCTGATCATGGCGTGGGGCGCCACCGTCCCGATGATCGCGCACGCCGTCGGCATCGAGCTGTCCGACATCACGACCACCTGGGACAAGTGGGTCACCGACACCCCGCGCCGGACCGCCAAGGGGGTCATCGTGTCGGGCCACGTCGCGGCGATCCGGTTCACGATCAACGGCATCCACGACGGGCGCGAGGTGATCACGCTCGAGCACGTCAACCGGATCGGCGTCGACGCCGCGCCCGACTGGCCGACGGGTTCGGGCGACGTCTACCGGGTGGACATCGACGGCTCGCCGTCGATCAGCCAGGAGACGGCGTTCCGGTTCACCGACGGGTCGGGTCGGGCCCCTGCGGTTGCAGGCTGCCTCGCGACCGGGATGCGCGCGCTCAACGCCGTCCCTGCGGTCAACGACCTCGGCCCGGGCTGGGTCACCGCGCTAGACCTGCCGCTGGTGCCCGGAGTCGGCACGATCCGCTGAACCGCGTCGCCCAACCCCAGTATTCGCCGATTCGCGCGACGTACGCCGACCGCTGCGGGAGGGTGGCCACCTCGCCGCGGGACTCGGACCTCGGCGGGTCCGCTCCTGCTCACGTTAGGTCGTCGCCCATGAGCCAGGCCGAGACACCTGCCGACTTCCACCTCCGCCTGAGGGGCGCGCAACTGCATCTGGAACTCGACCGGCGCCGCGGCGACCCGTCCCCGGACTGGGTCCACGCGCTCCTCGAGGAGGGCGAACGCCGTAGCGAAGGCGGCCGGGAACCTTCGTAGCCGCCAGCCAGGGTGGCGGTGACCTATCAACCACTTCC
>DOWL01000037.1:12366-12606 GCA_003519585.1 Nocardioides sp.
CGGTGACCTATCAACCACTTCCGCGCCGTACGAGGTTGACCAGCCACCGCCGCCCCGGGTCGCACCGCTACCCCCACCGCTACCCCGCCCGAGCCACGCGACCGCCGCTGCGGTGGTCGCGTGGGCTGATCCCGCGCTCGCGCTTGAATGCCGCACTGAGCGCGAACGGCGTGGCGTAGCCGACCTGTCGAGCCACCGAGGCGATGGTCGCCTCGGGCTCGAGCAGCAGGTCGGCGGCGA
>DOWL01000037.1:12750-21417 GCA_003519585.1 Nocardioides sp.
GCTCGAGCAGCAGGTCGGCGGCGAGCGCGAGCCGCCAGCCGGTCAGGAAGGTCATCGGTGGCTCACCCACCAGTTCGGTGAACCTCCGCGCGAACGCCGCGCGCGATACCCCCGTCTGATCCGCCAGCCCGGCCACGGTCCACGGGTGCTCGGGGTGGTGCTGCATCAGTCGCAGCGCCGGCCCGACCACCGGATCGCCCTGGGCGGCGTACCACCCCGGCGGGTCGGACTGCGGCCGATCGAACCAGGTGCGGAGCAAGGTGATGAGTAGCAGATCGAGGAGCCGGTCGAGCACCGCCTCCTGGCCGGGGGCATCGCGCACCACCTCGGTCGCGAGAAGGTCGACCAGCGGGGTGTCGAGCTCGTCGGCGCGGAGCACCAGCAACTCCGGCAAGGCCCGCAGCAGGCGACGGCTCACCTCGCCCTCGACCTCGTAGACACCGGTGAGCAGCACGGTCTCGCCGATCGCGCTGTTGCCCCAACTACGGACGCCCTGGCTCATCTCCTCCACGACCGGGTGGCCGTCGACGGTCGTGCAGAGCTGACCGGGATGGATCACGATGTGGGTCGGCGTCGCGGGGTCGTCGGCGATCGACCAGTGCTCGGTGCCGACCCGGACCACGACGTCGCCGGCCTCGAGCCGGATCGGCTCGGCACTGTCGAGGCAGACCCACAAGTGGCCGCGCACGACCGCGGTCACCGAGAGTGGACTCTCGTCGGAGAGCCGGACCGACCACGGCGGATCGAGCAGGATCCGGAGCAGGAACGCGCCGCGCGCACGGGGGCCGTCGAGCAATCCGGCGAGTGTGTCCACGTGCCTCAACGTAGACGTTCACGTATGAATCAGGAAGATTCAGCCATGGATCGTCTCGCTTCTCGTCGGTTGACTCGAGCCATGACCACCCACACCAGCGCCGATGCGCTCACCAGCGAGACCGTCCTGTCCACCGCCGCCGCCTCCGGTGCCCGGGGCTCCGTGCTCCTCGTCGCGGCCGTCGTCGCCGGCCTCCAGGCCGGGACCTACTTCACGTGGTCGACCGGCGTGATGCCCGGGCTGGCTCGGGTCGACGACCGCACCTTCGTCGCGGCGGTCCAGCAGATGAACATCGCGATCGTGAACCCGGTCTTCATCGCCACCTTCCTCGGCGCGCCGATCCTGGCTGGGGCCGCGGCCGTGCTCGCCGGCCCGCAAGCTCGGCCGTGGGCGATCGCCGCCACCGTGCTCGCGGTCGGGACGTTGGCGATCAGCTTCGCGGGCAACATCCCGCTCAACAACGCCCTCGACGCGGCCGGCCCGGTCGACCGGATCCGCGACCTCGCGGCGGTGCGCGCCGACTTCGAGACGCTGTGGGTGCGGTTGAACATCGGCCGCTGCCTCACCTCGGCCGGCGCACTCGCCTGCCTCGCGATGGCAGCGCTCCGGACCAGGTGAGCGCGGCTCACGACTCGCGGCTCACGACTCGCCGGCCGCGCGTCGTACCTCCCGCTCGGCCACCGCGTGCTCGTCGGTGCGGTTGTCGTAGGACCAGAAGTCGCGCAGCCACAGCGCGGTGATACCGACCCCGGCCATGCAGGCGAGGCCGCCGCTGGTGATCGCGGCGCGCACCGACCACAGGTCGGCCGTGACACCGGCCCGCACCTGACCGGCGAGCGGGCCCACCGAGTACGACAGCATCTCGATGCCGGCGAGCCGGCCGCGCATCGACTCGGGGATGGTCTGGCTCCAGACGGTGCCGCGGAAGACACCGCTGATCATGTCGGCCGCGCCTGCGAAGGCCAGGAAGAGCGCGACCGTCCAGATCGAGGGCATCAGTCCGGCCAATGCGATGAAGCCGCCGTACGCCGCCGCGGCCAGCACGATCGCGCGCCCGTGGTGGTGCACCCTTGCGGTCCAGCCGCTCAACGCGGTCGCGGCGAGCGCCCCGATCGTCTCCGCCGAGTAGAGCAGCCCCAACAATTGCGGCTGGTCGAAGACCTGGTCGGCCAGAGCCGGGAAGAGGACCACCGGGAAGGCCAGCAACATGCAGACGATGTCGACGAGGTAGGTGCCGAGCAGGTCGCGGCGGCGGAGGGCGTAGCCGAGCCCCTCCGCGATCCCCGCCAGCGAGGGCGGCGTGGTCTCCGCGCGGTGCGGATAGCTGCTCATCAGCCAGAACATCACCGAGGCCACCGCCAGGGCGCCGATGTCGATGAGGAAACACCAGCCGATGCCGACGTACGCCACGAGGAGTCCACCGACGGCCGGCCCGACCAGGACGCCGAGCTGCATGCCCAGGCTGGTCAGGGCATTGGCCGCGGGCAGCTCGTCGTGGGTGACCGTGCGCGGCATCAGCGCCTCGCGGCTGGGTCGCTGCATCGATGAGGTCGACGCCAGGCCGACGCTGACCACGAAGATCAGCCACACGCTCGGGTCGTCACGGAAGGCGTTGACCGCGAGCACCGCGGTGAACGCCGCCTGGGCGAGGCCGCACGCCACGAGCAGCTTGCGCCGATCGACGTGGTCGGCGAGCGCGCCGCCGTACAGCCCGAAGACGATCAGCGGGACGAGCTCGACGATGCCGATCGCGCCGACCGCGAAGTTCGAGCCGGTGAGCGTGTAGATCTGATACGGGATCGCGACGTAGCTGACCATCGCGCCGAAGTAGAAGACCGTCCCGGCGTAGAACAGCAGCCGGAAGTCGCGGGAGGTACGCAGCGGAGTGAGGTCGACTCGCACCGCACGCAGCCGCTCACCCCAGCTCACGAGCGGCAAGGATCGCACCCGACCCCTGCGCGCACCCTACTGTTATCGCGGGTCAGCCGTCGGCCGACCCCAGTCGGGATGCTCGGCAACCAGCGCTGCGTATGCCGATTCGACGTCGGGCGGTACGTCGACGTGCGCCTGGAAGCCATGTCCGCGGGGGCCGTAGCCGTGCTCGTCGTCGCGCAGCCGCGGGACCTCGCCCATCACCAACGAGATCCAGCGGTCTCGGGGCCACGCGTGCCGACCGTGCCGGGGACCGGGTCGGTTCACCGCCGCGGCCTCGGGCCAGACCTGGCGGAAGACCGCATCCATCCGCCGCTGCATGGTCGGCTCCTGTACGAGCGTGACGGTGCGGGGCGCCAGCCCTGCCGAGAGCACCAGCTCGCGGGCGAGCACGACGTTCTCCCCGCAGTTGCGCGAGTCCCGCTCGATCAGGACGTCGGTCAAGCCGTGCTCGCGGCGGACGTACGCCGCCATCAGGTCGGCCTCCGGGCGGTCGGTGTCGTCGCCGACCACCGATCGCAGGACGTCGGTGGTGTGCCCGACGCCCCCGACGAGGACGAGCGTGCCGACCCTGCCTTCCGCCACGGTCCGCGCCGCGGCGTCCCACGCATCCGGCAGTGAGCCGCCGAAGAGCAGCAGCACGTCGACGTCCTCGGGCTCGGGGTCCTCGAGGGCGAGCCAGTCCGCGATCGTCTCGAGGTGGCGGTCCGACTCGTCGCCCGACTCGTTGCTCAGCGGTGCCGGACCTTGATGCGGGCGCCGCGCTGCGGCACCGAGGTGATGTTGCGGACCAGGGGCACATCGGTGCCGACGGTCGTCACCTCGACCGCGCCGAACACCTCGCGCAGCACCGCGACCCCTTCCATGATTGCGAATCCGGCGCCGATGCAGCGGCGTACGCCACCGCCGAAGGGGATCCAGGTGTTGGTGGGCGGACTCTGGCCGACGAACCGCTCGGGATCGAACCGCTCGGGGTCCGGGTAGTTGTCCGCGCGCTGGTGGGCGATGAGGATCGACGGGCCGACGGTGGCCCCACGTGGGAGCTCCACGCCGGCGACGGTCTGCGGCTTCATGAGGGTCCGCACCACCATCGGGATCACCGGGTGCAGCCGCATCGACTCCTTGAGCACGGCCTCCAACCAGGCCTCGCCGTCGGGATCGCCCGCGCTCGCAGCCTGGGCCGCCGCGCGGGTACGCCGCATCAACTCCGGGTCGCGACCGAGCTCGTAGAGGGCCCAGGCCAGCGCGGTGGCGGTGGTCTCGTGGCCGGCCAGCAGCAGCGTCACCAGTTGGTCGCGGAGCTCGGTGTCGGAGAGCGGATCGCCGGCCTCGGTGCTCTCGCGGATCAGCCGGGAGAGGACGTCGGTGCGCTCGGCCAGGTCGGGAGCGGTACGCCGCTCGCGGATCTCGGCGTACATCAGCTCGTCGAGCTCCATCTGGTTCTGCACCGCGGCCTTCCAGGGACCGATGCGGTGCAGCGATGGGAGCGTCCACACCAGGAGCACGGCCGGACTGACGTTGACGGTCGCGTTGACCCGCGGCCGGAGCGCGGCCAGCCGCTGCTCGTCCGTGACGCCGAAGACCACGCGCAGGATCACCTCGAGGGTGAGCACGTTCATCCGGTCGTGCGACCGGAACGCCTGGTCGGCTGGCCAGTGCGCCACCTCGTCACGGGCCAGGTCGCTCACCAGTTGCTGATAGCCGCGGAGCGCCTGGCCGTTGAACGCCGGCATCAGCAGCTTGCGGGCGCGCTTGTGCTCGGCGCCGTCCTGGAGCAGCAGCGAGTGCTCGCCCATCACCGGCCCGAGGATCGCGTTGCCCTTGCCCGCATGGAAGACCTCAGGGTCGGCCGCGAAGATCTCCTTGGCGTGCTCCGGCCTGGTGAAGAACACCAGCGGCCGGCCCTTCGGCAGCAGTCGCACGGTGTAGACATCGCCGTAGGTCTTGTGCAGCCACGGGTGGAA
This sequence comes from Nocardioides sp., assembly GCA_003519585.1. Taxonomy (GTDB): domain Bacteria; phylum Actinomycetota; class Actinomycetes; order Propionibacteriales; family Nocardioidaceae; genus Nocardioides. Next base: position 17,461 of record DOWL01000037.1, read on the forward strand.
CCGATGCCGGAATCGCAGCAACGCCACCGTCTGCACGGCCGCCGGCCACCGCGGCCCTGGAGGCAGCCCCTTGCTGCTCACCGTCCCGAGCCCGTCGCCGCCGGCCAGCGTCATCCGCTCGAACCGCTGCTGGGTCAGCGCCCTGGTGTCGGTGGAGTCGTGATCGAGGATCGCCACGGCTTCGAGGTTACTGGGGCGTCAAGCTCGTGTCGTACGACGCCGAGTCGGCGCTACTGCACGTCAGTAGCGCCGACTCGCGGTCGGGCGGCCCACAGATGGCGACGGAGGAAGTACAGCTGGTGATCGACGACCGGGGCGAACCAGTCGTTGCCGGGCCAGACGTCGAAGTGGTCGCAGGGATAGTGCCGCACCTCGGCGCGGCCGGCCTCGGCCGCCCTGGCGAGCGACGCGCCCCACAGCACCAGTCGCTCGGGGTCGACGCCGGGCAGCCGGGCGGCAGCCGTCATCGCGGCGCGATAGGCGTCGACCTGCCCGGCGAGGTCCACGCGTTGGCGCGGCGTACCACCTGACGCACCGAAGCCGCGGTCGTCGAAGGCGAGTACGTCGAGGCCGGCCTCGGCCAACGCGGACGCGAACGGCTCGAGGCCGGAGTCCTTGGTGCCCCCGAGCCCGTGCGCCATCACGACGACCGGCCGGCAGCCGGGTCCTTCGAACGCCGATCCCTGGCCGGTGAAGTGCCAACCATCCAGGTCGACACCGCTCGACTAGAAGGTCACCGTGCTCCTCTTCACGGACGCACCTCCCCGTAGATGGTGCGCAGCCAGATCGTCACCACGCCGTCGATCAACTGCTCACGGTCGAGCGGACCGCCCAGCGCGAGCCGTTCGAGCATCCGGTCGTTGAGCTCCAACAACACCGAGGCCAGCGCGGCGGCGTTCGTGGCGTCGGGGCGCCGGTCCTCGATCAGCGCGGCTACCAGGGGGACGAACGACTCGCGATCTCTGTCCCACAACTCGCGCACTGTCGCACTGGTGGCCCGCGCATCGAGCGCGGCGCGGAACAGGTGCTCATGCTTGTCCCACGTCGAGAACAGCGCCCGCACCATCGCCTCGATGTTCTCGTCCGGGGAGCCGTCCGCCCGCAGCGCTTCGGCGGCGGCGAACGACTCGTCGTACATCTCCTCCATGAGCGCCGCGACCGCGCTCGCCTTGTTCTCGAAGTAGAAGTAGAACGCCGAACGGGTCACCCCTGCGCGCCGCGAGATGTCGGCGATGTTGATCGAGTCGAGGCTGCTCTCGCGCAGGTAGTGGTCCAGCGACTCGAGCAGCGCAGTACGGCGACGGTCGCCCCGGGCGTTCTCGGTCACGCGAGGACCTCCGCGCGCGCCCGCCCGGCGGGGAGTTCGCGGGTGCGCAGGTCGTGCTCGTAGACGAAGTAGTCGACCTGCTGGGTGTGCCGGGGACGGTCGGTGACGTGACCGAGGTAGAGCTGCTCGTCGGCCATGATCACCCGCTCCATCTCGTCGGCGCCGGGGAGTGCGTAGGCGCCCACGGCGTACGCCGCCAGCAGTCGCGCCTGGGCCTCGACGAACGGGAAGAGCGTGGGCACCGCCTGCGCGAAGCCCATGAACACCACGTCGGTGAGGCCCGGCTTGAACATCCGCTTGAACAGCCGGATCACGTTGCCAGGTGCGGAGATCAACGACTCGTCGAAGAACGGGAAGGTGATGTTGTAGCCGGTCGCGAAGGCGATCACGTCGAAGTCCGACGACGTCCCGTCGACGAAGTGGACTGTGGCTCCGTCCATCCGGTCGATGTCCGGCTTGGGGATCACGTCGCCCGAGCCGAGCCGCAGCGGCAGCTCGACCGACTGCGTCGGGTGGGCCTCGAAGAACTTGTGGTTGGGCTTGGGCAGGCCGTACAGCTCCGGGTTGGAGCCGGTCATGAACTGCATCTTCTGGATCAGCTTGCGCTGCCACGCGAGCGGCACGTACGGCGAGGTGGCGAAGTACCTGTCGGCGGGCAGGCCGTACATGTACTTCGGCACGATCCACGCACTGGAGCGGGTCGAGAGCGTGACGTGGTTCTGAAGGGCCTTGCCGGACAGTTCGGCGATGTCAGCGGCGCTGTTGCCGAGGCCGACCACGAGGATCCGCTGCCCGGTGAGGTCGAGCGGGTCGGTGGGATCGATGTAGTGGTGGGAATGGAAGGTCCGGCCGGTGAACTCGCCCGGGAACTCCGGGCTGCGCGGATCCCAATGGTGACCGTTGGCCACGACCAGCAGGTCGACCTCGCGGGTCTCGCCGCTCTGGAGCGTCAGCTCCCAGCCACCATCGGGCCGGCGGGCCGCGTGCTCGACGCCGTTGCGGAACTCGATGCGGTCCAGCAGACCGAACGCGTCGGCGTACGCGTCGAGGTAGGCCTTGACCTGGGTGTGGTGGGGGAAGTCGGGATAGTTCGACGGCATCGGGAAGTCCTTGAACGACAGCCGGTGCTTGCTGGTGTCGATGTGCAGCGAGCGGTACGCCGAGCTGTGGCCGTTCGGGTTGCCGAAGGCCCAGTTGCCGCCGATCCGGTCGGAGGTCTCGAAGCAGGTGTAGGGAACGCCGTAGTCGCCCAGCATCTTGCCGGCGGTGAGCCCGCTGATCCCGGCTCCGATGACCGCGGTCGTGGGACGGCTCGCCGCTGGCACCTCGTGACCGTAGAGGTGCTAATTGACACGCGTCAAGTAGTGGCGCGGTTGACCTGCCGCCACTTCGAGAGCACCAGGTCGATGTAGGTGCGCACCCCCGGACCGCGCCGGTCGCCGTACGGTCCGCCGGTCTCATGGGTGCCGTCCTCGAGCAGCGAGGAGAGGCCGGTCACCGGGTCGAGCGTCGGGTCGGCGAGGACGGTGCCGCGCCAGTCGATGATGTAGGTGTTGGGGCGGGTCTTGGCGAGGTTGCGCGAGTAGCTGTTGTACTCCTGCAGCACCGCGTCCTTGTCGGCCTGGAACTCCCCCGCCCGGACCACCATGACCAGGAAGACGTTGGTGCGGGCCGGCAGCTTCGCGATCGCGCGGCGCAACCGGGCCTCGCTCCAGTCGGGGTGGTGGCAGCGGTTGGTGCCCAACGCCATGATGAAGTTGGCGGGCACGGGGTTGTGGCGCAGGTAGCGATCGATGTGCGAGGCGAGCGTGCGGATCGAGCGGCCGCGTTGGAAGTCGAGGTACCAGTCGGGGCGGAGCCGCTGCAGCTCCGGTGCGATGCGGTAGGTCGTCGAGTCGCCGATCATGAACGTCCCGTTGACCTCGCGCGCCTGGGTCGCTGCGGCCGGCTTCTGCTGGGTCGTGCGCTGGGTCGTGTGCTGCGGCGAGTGCTGGGGCGTCGAATGCGCGGGCCCCACCACCGCAAGCGAGGTGAGCGCGGCCGTCGCCGCCACCGCTAGCAGCTTCTTCATCGATCCTCCGAGTCGCGTGGGCGGAGACATTTTCACCGCACCGGGCCCAAATCACGAATGCCCGCGCCGCACTGGCCACAGAAGTACGGCGGGCAGGTTGACCGGGGAGGTCCTCGACCTCAACGGCGGCGCCCATCTGCAGCGCTACCCGGACCTGCTCGGCCACGTGACCCGCGCGTTCGGATGACGCCGATCACCTGAGCCGGTCCCGATCCAGAGGGACGGCGACCCTACTTGCCTTGCGCGAGCCGCGCACGCCGGCGGCGTCGCTGGAGCACAGGGGCCTCCTCGCGGACTGCCCGGGCCGCGTCGGCCCAGATGTCGTGGACGGCGGCAGGAGACGCGAGATCCTTCACCTCGCGGACCCGTGGGTTGCTGAGTGCGACCTTGACCATCGCGCATACCTCCGTCTTTCTGGGTCGTCATCGTCATGCTAGCCACATGCTGGCACTGGCCGCCGACGCTCGACGTCACCGCGGGTCGGCGATGGCGAAGGCGATCGCAAGCAGATCGCTCACGAGGCACACGAGCTGCAGGTCGGTGTCGACCAGGTCATGGG
>DOWL01000126.1:0-736 GCA_003519585.1 Nocardioides sp.
CGTCGACGACGGCGTCGTCAGCCTGCAGTTCTGAGCCTGCCGGAACTGCCCACGCCACTCACCACCGGTCGTGGTGGAAGACCTCGTCGACCGGGATCCGGCCGGCGGGCTTGAAGCCGGTCCCGGTGAAGTACGCGAGTGGGGTCATGCCGACCTGGGTCACCTCATCGAAGGGGATGCCCAGCAGGTCGGCGGTCTCCTGCTCGTAGGTGAGGTGCCGGGTGGTGAAGCAGGTGCCGAGTCCTCGGGCGCGTGCCGCGAGCATGAAGCTCCAGAACGCCGGCATCACCGAGCCGTAGAGGCTGGCCAACTCGCGGTTGTCCGCCTGGTCCGAGCGCTTGCGGCGGATCGTGGCGATGACCAGCCACGGGACCTCGGCCAGGTGCTCGCGCAGATAGGCGCCGGCGGACTGGAGCCGGTCCTGAGCCGGACCGCGTACGTCGCCCTGGTCGTAGTCGATGAGGGTCTTGACCGCATTGGCGTGGCTGCGCTCGTAGAGGTCCGCGACAGCCGTGCGGAGTACGGGGTCGGAGACGCAGACGAATCCGTAGTCCTGGCGGTTGGAGCCGCTCGGTGCCTGCATGGCGACTTCGACGCACTCTTCCACCAGCGCGCGAGGCACTGGCCGGGTCAGGTCCAGCCGTCGGCGGACAGCCCGGGTCGTGGTCAGCACATCGTGGGCGGACAGCTGTTCCATGGTCAGGCTCCTCGCTCGCGTTGCGGGGCAGGTTCCAGT
>DOWL01000126.1:900-1137 GCA_003519585.1 Nocardioides sp.
TCGCGTTGCGGGGCAGGTTCCAGTCTGCGTAGCATGGTCGTATGCGACGGTATACCACTGTTTGGAGCAACACATGATCGCTGGGTATGTCGTCAACTGCTCCATCCTGCTCACCGACCTACCGGTCCTCCAACGGCCGGCCGCGGCGCGGACCGCGGGGTTCGAGGCCGTGGAGTTCTGGTGGCCCTTCGCCGAGGCGGTGCCGCCGACGGCCGATGTCGAGGCATTCGTCAGCGG
>DOWL01000126.1:1274-1707 GCA_003519585.1 Nocardioides sp.
CACGGGGACGCGGGGGTACGCCTCGCGGGGCTCAACTTCTTCGCCGGGGACATGCCGGCGGGGGACCGCGGCGTCGTCTCGTGGCCCGGCCGGGAGCAGGAGTTTCGCGAGAGCGTCGAGCTGGCCGTCGAGATCGGCGAGCGGCTCGGCGTCGGGGTGTTCAACGCGCTGTACGGCAACCGGGTCGTGGGCGCAGCCCCTGCCGACCAGGATCGGTTGGCCCACGACAACCTGACCGTCGCCGCGGGTGCGGCGTCCCGGATCGGGGCCACGGTCCTCGTCGAGGCCGTCAGCGGCGCCGAGCGCTACCCGCTCACTCGAGCCGGCGACGTACGCGCGGTGCTCGACCGGCTCCGGACCGCGGGCGTGCCGAACGTCGGGATGCTGGCCGACCTCTATCACCTCGCGGTCAACGGCGAGGACGTCGGCTCGG
>DOWL01000126.1:1862-2138 GCA_003519585.1 Nocardioides sp.
GATCGTCGAGCACCGGGACGTGATCGCGCATGTGCAGGTCGCGGACGCTCCGGGGCGTGGCGCGCCGGGGACCGGAGAGCTGCCGATCGCGCAGTGGCTGTCCGAACTCGACTGCGGCGGGTACGACGGATTCGTCGGCCTGGAGTACCTCCCGGGCGATGCCGGCCGGGATCCGTTCGAGTGGTTGCCGCGGGCCGGGCGTGGCCCGACGGACCGAACCCGGGAGGGCACCGCATGACCACCACCGTGGGCTTCATCGGGCTGGGCATCATGGGC
>DOWL01000126.1:2266-10501 GCA_003519585.1 Nocardioides sp.
TGGGCATCATGGGCGCGCCGATGGCCACGAACCTTGTCGGCGCGGGCTTCGACGTCGTGGGTCACAACCGGAGTCCCGCCAAGACAAACGCGCTCGTTGCTCGCGGTGGTCGGGCGGCAGCCACTGTCGCCGAAGCCGCGCGCGATGCGGACGTGGTCGTCACCATGCTGCCCGACTCAACCGACGTGCTCGACGTCGTCCTCGGTGAGGGCGGCGTGCTGGCCCACGCGCACGAGGGCCAGCTCCTGATCGACATGAGCACCGTGGCCCCCGAAGCCTCGCGCGAGATCGCGGCGGCCGCGGCCGGGGTGGGGGTGCGGGCCCTTGATGCGCCGGTCAGTGGCGGCGAGGCCGGTGCGGTGGAGGGCTCCCTCTCGATCATGGTCGGCGGCGCCGCGGCCGACCTCGAGGGCGCCCAGCCGATCCTGAGCGCGATCGGCACGACCATCGTCCACGTGGGCCCGGCCGGCGCCGGGCAGACGGTCAAGGCGGCCAATCAACTGATCGTTGCCGGCCACCTCCAGGTGCTCGCCGAGGCGCTGGTGTTCCTGGACGCCTCGGGTGTCGACCTCGACGCCGCCGTACGGGTCCTCGGTGGTGGCTTAGCCGGGAGCACCGTGCTGACCCGGAAGGCTCCCGCCATGCTGGCCCGCGACTTCGCGCCGGGCTTCCGCCTCGCGTTGCACCACAAGGATCTCGGGATCCTCACCCAGGCGGCCCGCGAGGCGGGGGTCGTCATCCCCGTGGGAGCGGCGGTTGCGCAACTGGTGGCGGCGCTGGTCGCCAGAGGCGACGGGCAGCTCGACCACTCCGCACTGCTCAAGCTCGTCACGGAGCTGTCGTCGCCCGACCGCACGGAGCCCTGACGTGGCATACACCTGTATGCCGAGATACGCTGCCACCACTCCGGTGGTCACGACGAGAGGTATGACCCAGTGACGAACGTGGCGAGCGCTCTGGCGGCGATGCTGTCCAAGGCCGGGGTCAGCACGGTGTTCGGATATCCCGGCGATCCGACCATCGAGTTCGTCGAGAGGTGCCGCGAGACCGGTCTCGACGTCGTCTCCGCGACGCGCGAGGCGAACGCCGCGTTCATGGCGGAAGCGCAGGCGATGCTCACCGGCGACCTCGGCGTCTGCCTATCGACGCTCGGCCCAGGCTCCACGGCGCTCGTCAACGGCGTCGCCGCCGCCAACCTCGACCGGGTCCCGATGCTGGCGCTGTCGGGCCAGATCGAGACCAGCCGTCAGGCCACCTTCACCCACCAGGTCGTCGACCACGAGCGGATGTTCGGGGCGGTGACCAAGTGGGCGGGCCGCATCGAGGCTTCGGCGGTCGAGGTGACGATGCGCAAGGCGCTGCGTACGGCGGTCGCCGAGCGGCCGGGCGCCGTACACCTCAGCGTCGCGAGCGACATCTTCGCCCGTGAGGTGGACACCTTCGATCCCGCGCCTCCGCCGATGCGTCCGGGACGGCCGGTCCCGCGGATCCTCGCCTCGACACCCGACTCCGATCCGGTGGCGGTCCTGCAAGCTGCCCGCAAGCCGTTGGTGCTGGCCGGTATCGGCGCCATGCGCGCCTCCGCCACGTCGGAGCTGGTGCGGCTGGCAGAGACCGTGGGCATGCCGATCGTGGTCAGCCCGATGGCCAAGGGCGTCGTACCCGAACACTCGACGTGGTTCGCCGGTGTCCTCGACATGGCCTGCAACAAGACCGTGTGGCGGCTGGTCGAAGAGTCCGACCTGGTCGTCGCGGCGGGGTTCGACCCGGTGGAGCTGATCAAGCCCTGGCAGGTCTCCACGCCGGTGCTGCACGTCGACTCCGTCGAGAACACCGACCAGATCTACGCCAGCGCCCACGAGGTCGTCGGTGACGTGGCGGCCGTGGTCGGCTGGCTCGCGGACTCCTTCTCGGGTGAGCCGCGCTGGACCGAGGCCGAGGTGGCCGCGCACCGCGCGAGGTTGTCAGACGACTACTACGCGGGCCGGGTCGTGGGTGCGCTCAACCCCACCGACGTGATCGACGCAGTCCAGGAGGGCGTCCCGGCCGAGGCGGTCGTCACCACCGACGTCGGCTCCCACAAGCTGCTCGTGGGCCAGGGCTGGCGGGCCACCAAGCCGCGCACCGTGCTCATGACCAACGGGCTCTCGTCGATGGGTTTCGGTCTGCCGGCATCACTGGCCGCCGCCATGGCACGTCCGGACCTGCCAGTCGTCTCGATCATCGGCGACGGCGGTTTCGCGATGGCGGCGTCGGAGCTTCGGCTGGCGGCCGATCGCCGGCTCGGGATCGTGGTCGTCGTGATGGTCGACCAGAGCCTGAACCGGATCGAGATCAAGCAGGCGGCGCTCGGCTATCCGAGCGTCGGCACCCGCGTGCCGGACACCGCGGTCGCGGCGGTGGCCGAGGCCTACGGCTGCCACGGCGTCCGTGTCGAGACGCTCGCTGAGCTTCACCGCGCCGTCGGGGAGCGCGGTTCGCTCGACCGGCCGCTGGTCGTCGAGTGCCGCATCGACCCGGCGCAGTACACCTCGCAGTTCTGAGCCATTCCCGAGCCACTCCCGAGCCCGACCCGAGGAACCGTGCACCCGACCAAGACCGCCACCCAGCAACTCGCCGGACTTGCCCTCTCGGTGGCCGACGATCCGGCGGCCCGCGAGCCGGCCCGCGATGCGGTGGTGGACTGGTACGGCGCCACGGTCGCCGGGCGGATGATGTCGGCCTCCCAGATCGCCGCGCGGGCGCCGTTCCTGGACGAGCCAGGTCGCGCCCGGCTGATCCCCGACGGACGTCCGGCGTCGGTGCGTACCGCCGCCCTTCTCAACGGACTCTTCTCGCACGAGGCGGAGATGGACGACATCTATCGCGAGGGGCTGTACCACCCTGGGTCGCCCACGGTGGCCGCGGCGTTGGCGGTGGCTGAGGGTCTCGACGCGAGCGGCGCCGCGCTGTTGGCCGCCGTCGCCGGAGGCTATGAGGTGGGCTGCCGGGTCGCCGAGACCGTCAACCCGGCCCACTACCGCTACTGGCACACGACGGGCACGGTCGGCACGCTCGGCTCCGCGGCGGCTGCGGGCCTGCTCCTCGGGCTCGACGAGGATCGGCTGGCCCACGCACTCGCGGTGGCCACGTCGATGGCGGCCGGTCTCCAGCAGGCCTTCCGGTCCGGGTCGATGAGCAAGCCGCTGCACGCCGGCCATGCGGCGGAGGCCGGTGTGGTGGCGGCCGGACTCGCCTCCGAGGGGTACCGCGGGACGCCCGAGGTTCTCGACGGTGACCTCGGCTTCGGTGTCGCGATGTCCGACGGTCCCAGCTGGGCCGGCCTCGCCGACGCGGCGGCCCGCCCGCCGGCCGTGTCGCAGGTGACGGTCAAGCCGCACGCCTGTTGCGGGCACACCTTCGCGGCCGTCGACGCCGCTCTCGACCTACGGGCGCAGGGCCTGGACGCGCGCCGGATCAGGTCGGTGGAGGTTGACACCTACCAGGTTGCGATCGACGTAGCCGGCGGCAGGTCGGTGGACACTGCGGGCGAGGCGAAGTTCAGTGTGGGCTACTGCGTCGGCGCTGCGCTCAGCCTCGGCACGGTCGGCATGGACGCCTTCGACCAACGCCACCTCGACGACCCGGCGCTGCGCTGGTTCGCCGCGAACACGGCGCTGGCTGCGGACCCGCAGATGGATGCCACGTTCCCCGGACGACGTCAGGCCCGGGTGGTCGTCGTCGATGACGACGGGCGTGAGTGGCGGGCGGAGCGGGCGACCCGGCGCGGTGACCCGGACAGTCCGCTCTCGCCCGAGGAGCGGCGTACGAAGTTCGACGGGATGGTGGTCCCCGTGCTCGGCACGGAGGCCGCCGCCCGCCTGCACGAAGCGCTGAGTGGGTTGGCAGACCTGGAGCGGGTCGTCCAGATCCCGCTGGGTACGACGGGGGTGGATCATGGGTGAGGCGACCGTGGCGAGGATCGAGCCGTTCATCGACGGCGAGTTCAGGCCCGGGGCCAAGGGCAGTGCCGAGGTGGACGACAAGTTCTCCGGGGCGGCCGCCGCCGAGGTGTCGCAGATCTCCGAGGAGCAGCTCGACCGGGCGGTGGGCTCCCTGGTGGGTGCGCAGGCGACCACCGCCTGGTCGGTGGCCGATCGCTCCGACGTCCTCGCGGCGGGGGCCGCGGCGCTGCGCGAGCGAGCCGAGGAGTTCGCTCGCCTGGTGGTGGCCGACACCGGCTTCACCATCACCGACGCGCGCCGCGAGGTGGCACGCGCCGCGGACACCCTCCAGCTGTCGGGAGAAGAGGCGCGGCGCTTGGTCGGGGAGGTGATCCCGGTCGACGCGGTCCGCGGCCAGGAGGGCCGGGTCGCCTACACGACGTACCACCCCCGCGGCGTGGTCTGCGCGATCACGCCGTTCAACTCCCCGCTCAACACCGTCACCCACAAGGTCGGCCCGGCACTGGCGGCGGGCAACGCCGTGCTGCTCAAGCCGGCCACTCAGACACCGCAGTGTGCCGATGCGCTGGTCCGGCTGCTCCTCGACGTCGGGCTACCGCCCGGGCTGATCTCCGTCGTGTACGGCAGCGGCTCGACGGTGGGTGGCTGGCTGGCTCGCGACGAGCGGCTGGCCTACTACGCCTTCACAGGCAGCACCGAGGTGGGCCGGGTCTTGCAGGCATCCGTGGGCCTCCGGCCGACCCAACTCGAGCTGGGGAGCCTCTCGAGCACGCTGATCACAGCCTCGGCGGACCTCGATCGAGCCGTCTCGCTGTGCGTCAACGCGGGCTTCCGCAAGGCTGGTCAGGTCTGCACCTCGATCCAGCGGCTGTACGTCGAGCGGTCCGTGCTCGACGAGGTGGCCGATCTGCTGGCCGCGGCGCTCGGCGCCAAGGTGGCCGGCGACCCGGCCAGGGATGAGACGTTCGTGGGCCCGCTGATCGCGCCATCCGAGGCCGACCGGGTCGGACAGGTCATCGAGCAGGCGCTGGAGAGTGGGGCGCGGCTCGCACACGGCGGCAGCCGCACCGGCAACGTGCTCGAGCCCACCGTCGTGGCCGACGTGCCGAGCGGGACCCGGCTGATGCGCGAGGAGATCTTCGGCCCGGTGCTGGTCCTGCGTGCCTTCGACGACCTCGCCGCCGCGGTCGACGAGGTCAACGACACGCCGTACGGTCTCGCGGCCGGCGTCTTCACCGACAACGTCACCGAGGCGATGTTCGCCGCCCGCAGCCTGCGGATGGGGTCGGTGCACATCAACGAGACCTCCAGCAGCCGACTCGACCTGATGCCGTACACGGGCGTCAAGGACAGCGGCCACGGCACCGAGGGGCCGCGCTTCGCGGTGCGCGAGATGAGCGAGCGGCGGCTGGTGTCGTGGCTCCCGGGGCACCCTGTGGCGTAGCGGTTGGGGGCCGCGTCAACCTGGGCGTTGCACCGTTGCATACGGTCGTATACCATCGCGTTCGTGAGATACGACGTCGTCGTGGTCGGGGGCGGTAACGCCGGGATGAGTGCGGCGCTCGCGGCCGCCGAGCGGGCCTCCAAGGTGCTGGTGCTCGAGCGGGCACCGCACGAGGAGCGCGGGGGCAACACCGGCTTCACGGCGGGCGCGATGCGGTTCGCCTACGACGGCGTCGACGACCTGACCGACATCGTGTCGGACCTCGACGAAGCGACCCTGGCGCGCACCGACTTCGGCTCCTACCCGGAGTCACAGTTCTACGACGACCTGGACCGGGTCACCGAGAGCCGGTGCGATCCGGACCTGGCCGAGGTGCTGGTCACCGGCAGTCAGCCCGCGGTGCGATGGCTGAAGTCCAAGGGCGTCCGGTTCCTGCCCATCTACGGCCGCCAGGCCTACGAGGTCGACAACAAGTTCACGTTCTGGGGCGGCCTCACCCTCGAGGTCAGCGGCGGCGGCCGCGGCATGGTCGAGTACCTCGAGCGGGCCTGTGCCAGCAACGGCATCACCGTCGAATACGCCACGCGGGCTCGCGAGCTGGTGGTCAGCTCGCAGGGCGTCGTCGGGTTGAAGGTGGAGCGCGAGAGTCCTGACGGCCACCTCGAGCTCGCGACCATCGAGTGCAGCTCGGTGGTGCTCGCGGCCGGCGGCTTCCAGTCCAACGCCGCGTGGCGGGTCGGCTACCTCGGTCCCGGCTGGGACCTGGCCAAGGTGCGGGGCACTCGCTATGACACTGGCGACGGGATCGAGATGGGTCTCGCGGTGGGCGCCAGCCCCGCGGGGCACTGGTCGGGCTGCCACGCGGTCGCCTGGGACTACAACGCTCCGGAGTACGGCGTCCTCGAGATCGGCGACTCGTTCCAGAAGCACAGCTACCCGCTCGGCATCGTGGTCAACCGCGACGGGAAGCGCTTCGTCGACGAGGGCGCCGACTTCCGCAACTACACGTACGCGAAGTACGGCCGCGAGATCCTCGCGCAGCCCGGGCAGCTGGCCTGGCAGGTCTTCGACGCCAAGGTGCTGGATCGGCTGCGCGACGAGTACCGCATCCGTCAGGTGTCCAAGGTCCGCGCGAACTCGCTGCCGGAGTTGGCCGTCAAGATGGGTGGGATCGACGAGGCTGCGTTCCTCAAGACCGTGGCGGAGTACAACGGTGCGGTGCGCTCGGAGGACGCCGACTACAACCCCAACATCCTCGACGGGCTCGGCACGGTTGGTCTGCCGGTCAACAAGAGCAACTGGGCCCTGACCATCGACGAGCCGCCGTTCGAGGCGTACGCCGTCACGTGCGGCATCACCTTCACCTTCGGCGGGCTGCGGATCGACAACCAAGCTCGAGTCCTCAACGACGCAGGAGCCCCGATCCCTGGCCTGTTCGCGGCCGGCGAGATGGTCGGTGGACTCTTCTACTTCAACTATCCCGGCGGCTCGGGGCTCTCCAACGGCACCGTCCTAGGTCGCCTGGCCGGCAGCACAGCGGGCGACCGGGCCGCCGGCACGGGGTGACCGAGACCTCACCAGACCAGCCATCAGCACCGCCCACCAGCACACCGGAAGGACCCCCGTGGCCAAGCGAGCAACGCTCGACGACTTCGTGGTCGTCGACTGCGACGTGCACGTGCACGAGATGCCGTCGGACCTGATCCCCTACATCGACATGCCGTGGCGGGTCTCGCTCGAGACCATCGCCGCCAACGCGGCCAAGTACCTCGAGATCGGCTACCTCGACGTCCCGGCCTTCTCGCCGGGCGCCAGCGGGTCGAGCTTCGGACCGGTCTGGCCCTCGAGCCACGAGGCGGCCCGCGTGGTCCTCACGCCGGAGGCGATGCGTGCGGAGCTGGACACCATCAACGTCGACATCGGCATCCTGTTCCCGGACAGCATGCTGAAGCTGGCCACCATCACCGACGAGGAGTACGCCGCCGCGCTGGCCCGCGCGTACAACGCCTGGCTGGTCGAGACTTGGTGCCGGCCCGAGCAGGGGCTCGTCGGCTGCCTGGTCGCCTCACCGCAGGCGCCGGAGGACACCGCGGCGCAGATCGAGAAGTACGCCAAGCACCCGGGCGTGGTCGGTGTCTACCTGCCCGGTGCGGCCGTCGACCCGCTGTGGGGCGACCGCAAGTACGACCCCATCTTCAAGGCCGCCGAGGCCGCCGACTTCGCGGTGCTGCTGCACAGCGTCGGAATCGTGCACCCGACCTATCCGTTCAACACGCATGGGTTCACCAGCGGGTTCGCGCGACACACCACCTCACACACGTTGTCGATGATGGCCAACCTCGTCGACATGGTCAGCACGGGCGTGCCGGAGCGGTTCCCGAACCTGCGCATCTGCTTCACCGAGGCAGGCGTCGCTTGGGTCCCGTTCGTGATGATGCGGATGGACCGCGCCTACCGCGAGGGGCGCGCGGAGGTGTCGTACTTGACCAAGCCGCCGAGTGAGTACATCAAGAGCTTCTTCTACGCGACCCAGCCCATCGAGGAGCCGCAGACGCTGGCGGACATGGTCCGGCTGGTCAACCTCTACGACGGTGAGAACCAGACGGTGTTCGCCTCCGACTGGCCGCACCACGACTTCGACCACCCCAACAAGATCCACCAGATGCCGTTCTCGGACGAGGCGAAGCGGAAGATCTTCGGCACCAATGCCCTCCGCATGTTCAACATGGACGAGCACTGCCGGCGGTTGTCGTTGTCGCAGGGGGCTGCGGCGCGGTGAGTGAGGTGCATGTGATCGGGAAGCTGGAGGAGTTTCCCGAGGGCAGTCATCGGGTGGTGACGGTGGGG
>DOWL01000061.1:0-6291 GCA_003519585.1 Nocardioides sp.
GCCGACGTTGGTGGGCTACTGAGCGCTGGCGCTGGCGCTCAGATCCTGGCAGGCGGACGAGTCCTCGAACGCCGTCTTGAGCTCGTCGGCCCCGTCGAGATTGCGCAGGTTGCCGACCGTGGTGCTGACGTCGGTGAGCATCGCCGCGACCGCGCCGGTGACGGTGGAGATCTGGGACAGCAGATCGGGGAGGCTGCCGGCGGACTGGTCCGTCGCGGCCGCGATGGCGGCCTTCTGCTCGTCGAGCTGGCTGGACAGCGTCGACAGCTGGTCGGAGGCCTCGTCGCCGGCCTCGGTGCCGGGCTTGCCGAGGTCACTCAGGTCGCTGACCAGCGTGTCGGTCGCGGCGACCACGCCGTCGAAGGTGCTGCTGATCGTGTCCGCGCTGAGGTTGCCCGTGTCGGCGAGGGTGGCCTGGGCGTCGGTTATGGCCGCCAACCAATCGCCGGCCGCCGAGCACACCCCGCCCGCCCAGACCTCGGTCTGGGTCTGGTCGTCGGCCTGGTCGTCGCCGTTGTCACCACAGGCCGAGACGAGCGCGACCGTCAGGATGACGGCGGCAAGGGCCTTGATCTTCATGGCTGTCCTCCTGGTTCGGGTGCGAGAGCCGACTCCAGCCGCGCAATCGCGTCGTCGAGGTCCAATGCCCACATCTCCCGCGCGGCTCCCGAGGTCGCCGCCTCGACGCGCGCCCGCGCATCCCGGACCGCGTCGCGCAGGTCGCGAGCTCGACCACCGGACGGTTCGTCCGGGGCGCTCGACTCGAGCACTGTGAGCTGGTCTTCCGCTGCCGCGACCCGCGGCAAGCCGACCTGCCAGCCACCCGCGACCTGCTCGACCGAGCCGGTCCCGCGCAGCTGCGGCAGGAGCTCGCGGGCGAGCCAGGCCACCTCGGCCTCTGCCGCCGTGAGCTGTTCGCGCCAGGCCCGACGACGACGCGAGCGCGCTACGAGAAGCCACGTCAGGGCGCCGGCGGCCACGACGATCGCGGCGAGCAGCCACCACACCCAGTCCGCGACGCTGTCGTCCTCGGAGTCGTCCTCGGAGTCGTCCTCGGAGTCGGCGTCTGCTTCGTCGTCGGCCGGGGTCGACTCCGTGGCCGAGGGCGACGGCGTCTCGGTCGGGACAGCCTCGGTCGACTCCGCCTCGGTGGGCTTCTGGGTGGGAGTCTCGGTCGGCTCGTCCGTCGGTTCGTCGTTTGGCTCGTCCGTCGGCTCGTCGGTGGGCTCCTGGGTGGGCTCCTGGGTAGGCTCCTCGGTCGGCTCGCTCGTGGGAGCTTCGGTCGGCTCCTCCGACGGACTCTGGCTTCGCGTCGGGATCCGGGTCGGCGTCCGCGTGGGCACGGGCAACGACCGCGTCGGGGAGATCGACGGCAACGCCGTGGGGCGATTCCCGCCGCCGACTCCGTCCTCGCCACAGCCGGCCCCGAGGCCCACCAGGGCAGCGCAGAGCAGCCCCGCGCCAACGACGCGTGCCGCCATCCGCGCTCCTCCGGTCGGTTACGCCGACGATGCTGGTCGGTGCGCCAGGTGCGGCAATCACCTCATCCGGGTGAGATCGGTGAGTCGGGGACCAGGGCCAGGAACGGGCTGTCGATCTCGCCACGGGTGTTGATGTCGAAATCGAGCGGCGTGCCTGGCTCGGCAGGACGACCAGTGGTTCCTGCTGCCGGCCAGTCGAACCACTCCAGGTGCAGCTTGTGGCGGCTCGTGAAATCGTCGTAGGCCTCTTGGCACAGGACGGCGATCTCGTCTTCGGTCAAACCGCGCTGTAGTCCACGCGAGAACCAGGAGAACTCGTAGAGCGACACCCTGTCCCAGGCGTAGAGCGCGGCCTCAAGTTCCTCGAGGAGGGCTTCGAGCGGAGTCACAGTGTCGGATTCCCTTCCAGTGGAACCTTGATGGGCACGCCGTTCTGGGAGATCTCAGCGTAGGGACCCCACGTCAGAGGATCTGGGCGACTGCCAGGCGGATAGCCCTCCATGACTCGGATCTGGCGACCCCCGTTGGCGACGTCGTCGTACACCAGGCCGACACCTCGTTTGGACGGAGCGACCGGCCAGCCGCGGCAGATGTCGCGGATCTGTTCAGGACTTAGTCCACGAAGATCCTGCGGATTGAGAAGACGGTGACTCTTCACGATTTCACGCAGCCGAGCCACCCGCGCCAGCCTCTCGGCGTCGTACGTCGAGGCCAAGGTGACCCGCACGCCTCGGAACGCGGCCAACGAGGCCCGCACCTCGCGCAACGCCGCGGCGGCGGCCCGCATCGGCACCGCGCAGGCCGATGCCATGGCGCGCAGCGTCTGCAGGATCCGCAGCAACCGCGGGGCCGCGGCGGCGATCCGGGCCGCATTGAGCGCGGTGGCACCGGCGAGGCCGCCGCCGGCGGTGAACGCCCCGAGCACGATGCCGAGGCCTTCGATGATCACCGCATCGCGGAGCAGGTCGTGGACCAGGTCGAGGATCTCCTCGCGCTGCGCTTCGACCTGGTCGGCGTAGGTCTCGCACGCACTGGCGATGACCGCGCACTGGTCGGCGACGCCGCGGCAGCGGGCCGCCAGCGACTCGGCGACCGACGTGGCGATCGGGAGCTCGGCGGAGCGGAGCGAGGTCCAGGACCGGATCGCGGTGGAGCAGTACGCCGCGTGGTCGGCCACCTGGTGGGAGGCCGCGCGCCAGGCCCCCGCGGCCTCGCGCAGCCTCGCGGTGTCGGCGTCGGGCCACACGAAGCTCTCGACCTGGTCGAGGATCCACGCGGCCCAGCCGGGGATCCCGCCGAGGTCGCCGCCGAGCGAGGACGGCAACGTGCAGGGCAGCACCGCGACGTACCCCGCCCCGCAGGGCGCGCCGGTGAAGACGGTCCGTCCGGAGATGACGGATCTGTTCTCCGCTTGACCGTGGTTGTCGAGCGAGGCGCTGGTGAGCCGGCCGCACGTCGAGAACGCGTCCACGAGGTCACCGACCGCCGCCAGCGCCATAGCGGCCGCTTCGTCATAGGCCGCGGCGAACTCCGAGGCCACCGACGCGTCGCCGGCCATCGCGCCGCAGCGCATCAGGCGTCCGGAGAGGTGGTCGAAGGCCAGCGCCATGCCGCGGTTGCCGCGTTCGAAGGCGAGGGCCGCCTCGGCGTACGGCGCGGCGTCGACGAGCATCACCGGAGCGCGCTCCACATCCTGGTGTTGGCGGCGGCGGCCGCGCGGTAGTTGTCGGTGGCGGTGCGCACCGCGCGGCGCATCGCGACCAGCGCCTCGTGCATGTCGGCGTACGACGTCATCCAGGCCCGGTGCGCCTCGAGGTGGGCCGCCGCACCTGCGCCGTACCACTGCGTGTGCAGCCGCGAGATGCGGACCGCGAGCTCGTCCAGGACCTCGGACAGCGAGACCTCGACGGCGCGCAGCGAGGCGACCACGTCGGCGGCGCGGTCGAGGTCGACGGAGTAGGTGAAGCTCACGACAGTCTCCCGGCCAGGTGGGCGAGCTCGGCCGCGGCGCCGTCGTCGCAGGAGGTGAGCAGCGACCGGAACTGCTCCAGGTCGTCCGCCAGCCTGGCGAGCGTGGAGGTGACCGACGCCGAGGCGGCCTGCCAGTCGCTCCACCCTTCCGCGAAGGCTTCGGCCGCCGCGCCGTGCCACGACCGCAGCAGGTCGGAGACCTGGCCGGAGGCGCGGGCGCGCGCTTCGGACAGTTGGCTGGCCGCGTGGCGCACCTCGGCCACCGACGCAACGAACTCCGGGTGCGAGAACTCGATCGACATGCGGCTCACGTTGCCCCGCCGTACGGGTCGAAAAGCCTCACTCACGCAATCTGTGGAGAACTTTTCGCCCAACGGTCGGGCCTGTGGAGGAGCGGTGGCGCGCTCGGCGTGCCGAGGGCAGGGTCGCCCGCATGCCCACCTCACGAGGACGCCGATCCAAAGCAAGAGCCCGATCCCGCGCCAGAGCCAACTCACAGACCACCCGACAGCGGCAGCGTCGGCTACACGAGCAGCTCGCGGCCAGCCGGCGCGAGTGGGAGGAGTGCGGTCCGATCGCCCGCGTCATGCTCGAGGCCGACGCCGCCGAAGCGCGCGGCGACGCTCAAGAAGCGCTCGATGTCATCACCCGTCATGAGTCCGGCCACGATGGCCGGCCGTTCTGGCGCCCGTGGCGCGTCGAGGCGCTGGTCCAGCTGGCGACACCAAACCTGACCCTCCCGCGCTGGGTCACCTCGCGGTGGGTCCTCAACCAGGCCTTGCAGTCGCTCGACCGCATGAGCCGGCCCACGGTCGCCCGCGCCCACGAGCTCGCGGTCGAGCTCCGCGGCGGGGTCGACGCGCTACCGGGCGTCGACGAGATCGACGCGATGTGTCGCGTCATGGACCGCGACTGGGCCTATCGCCAACTCTTCCTCTACGACTTCGGTGGTCTGCAGGCCTTCATGCGCAACGGCGCCAGCCCCGACCTGCTCCTGGGCGCGGACTCGCTCGACCAGTGGGCCCGTACGCCGATGGGCGGCTTCCGCCTCGTCGACGTGCAGCCGCAGCACATCACCTGGCACGACCTCGGCGCCAACGAGAGTGTCGTGACCGACAACATCGGCAGCGCGACCCTGGTCGAGATCGGCCGCTACGCCATCGGTCGGCTGGTGCCGGTCGAGCACGGCCGGATGTTCGAGACCCCGCCCCTACCGGTGCCGGCCGAGGTGGCCATAGCGGTCGCGGCCGACCCGGCGGGCTGGCTCACGCCACTGCGCGATGCGCTGAGGACGGTCGAGGACACCTCGCAGGTCATGCAGATCGGCCACGAGGACTGCCTGGTCACCGACGTCCCGCGGGGCGCCTGGCAGGCGAGCGTCGCCGATCACCTCCCGGCGCGGCTGGATCTCGAGAAGCTGGCCGACCAGATCGCGCGAGCCGTCCTCGACGCTGCCAGCAGTGCGTTCGATCATCCTCGCCACACCGACGCCCAAGACCTCTGGCCGTGCCTGGCGGCGGCGTTGCTCTCGCCCGCCGTACCCCTCGGGCTTGCCCGGGTGGCTCGATCGGACGACGCGCAACTGCTGCAGCGGTTGGCCGAACGGCTCACCGCTGGCGCCGCCGACCTGTGTCTGGCCCTCGCCCGCGAGCTGCGCGAAGCGGCCTGACCTACGCCGGCGCGGTGTCGGCGAGCTGGCGTAGTCAACCCCAGTGAGGTCCAGACCGGACGACCCTGGGCTGTTTCCGGAGGCCCTTCTCGCGGTACACCTCTCCTGTAGTCGGAACTAGCTAGGGGGGCGAACCGACTTGCAGCTCTCATGGAGCGACCCGCGATTGTCCGTTGCCAGTGACTCACGGCGGACGGCGCGCTACCGCCTGCTCCAGTCGTGGTACCGCGAACAGGTGCTCAAGGCGGAGTACGGCGAGTACTGCGTCACCAACAGCGGCACCAGGCCGTTGGGCAGCCTGCTTGCACTCGACGACGTGATCCGGCGGCCCGAGCTCAACTTCCTGACCGACACCGCCGCTCAATACGCCCGCGAGCGGGCCGAGATCGTGCACGCCTCGGGCGGGACGATCGACAAGGCCCGGCTGGCCCGCAACATGTTGAGCAGCCTGCCGATGACGTTCTCGATCTTCGGCGAGCTGCGCGCCCGCCACGACCGGGGACTCGACGTGGTCCGGGCCTTCCTGGACCCGCAGGCCGTCGCGGTCGAGGTCATGGAGTGTGCCTGGCGGCCGGCGGTCGACGTGCTCGGCGACCGGTCCGGCTTCGACGCCGCGGTGGTGACCCTGCGCGCCGACGGCACTCGGCACCTGGTCGGGATCGAGGTGAAGTACACCGAGCAGTTCAACCGCACCATCTACAACAGCGACGCCTACCGTCAGGTGCACGAGACCTGTGGCTGGTTCAAGCCGTCCACGGCGCGACCGCTGCTCGGTCCGTCGACCAACCAGCTGTGGCGCACGAGCCTGCTGGCCGCGGCCTGCGTCCAGAACAATGTCATGGGCATCAGTTCGGCGAGCGTCGTGGTGATGTGCCTTGCCGAGGATCCCGACGCCGCACGTGCCCTGGTGGGCTTGAGCGTCGCGCTCCAGGAACCCGCCGAGCACTGCGGGATCGTCTCGCTGGAGGCCTTCGTGGCCGGGGTTCGCGAGGGGCTGGGGCCCGACGAGGAGTGGGCGGACGCCTTCGCGACCCGCTATCTCGACCCGCCGGCCATCCACGCCGAGCTCCCCGACGAGGACTCGGAGTCGCTCGAGCTCTGAGGCCAGTGGACGCTCGGGAGCGACTCGAAGGCGAGCGCCGCCGTACGGCGGAGCGGTTGGTCCGCCTG
>DOWL01000061.1:6370-19553 GCA_003519585.1 Nocardioides sp.
GTCCGCCTGCGGCGCGAGCACGAGGGTTTCGTTGAAGCGTCGCTCAACTCCAACGCCGACGACGAGCACGATCCCGAGGGTGCCACGATCGCCTTCGAGCGCTCTCAGGTGGAGACGCTCACGCGACGGCTCGAGCAGCACCTGACGGAGCTCGACGCCGCGGTGCTCCGCCTGGACGCCGGGACGTATGGCGTCTGCGCGCGCTGCGGAGGGTCGATCCCGCCGGCCCGGCTCGAGGCTCGTCCAGCCGCCCTGACGTGTGTGGGGTGCGCTACCTAGGATGGCGGGAACCCATCGTCCGATCCCTCAATCGACTCGGAGACGATCCCCATGCGCACTCGCCCCCTCGCCGTCGGCACCGCCGCGGCCGCCCTGCTGCTCACCGGCCTCGTGACCTCCCCGGCGCACGCCCTGCCGCCCACCACCCGCACCATCACCGACCCGGTCGACAAGACCGCGGCGTACGACATCACTCAGGTCACGATGCGCTCGGCACCCAAGAGCAATCGGCCGGCGGTCGTGATCGTCAAGCACGGCCGGCCCGTGAAGTTCGGCGACGCGCTCGACGTGTGGTTCGACCTCGACGGCGACAAGGTGCCCGACCTGCACCTGAGCGGCAGCTCGTTCTCGGAGTTCACCGTGCGTAGGGCGAAGTCGTTCACCAAGGACGGCAAGGACATCTCCAACAAGGACTGCGCTCGGTTGGCGATGGCCGGGAAGACCTCCAAGATCCGGCTGTTCCCCGCCTGCGTCGGCTCCCCGCTCGCCTTCGCCGTGGCCGTGAAGTCCTCGGCGCAGGGCAAGCCCGCCTCCGCCGACGACTGGGCTCCTCGCGCGGAGCGGTTCACCAAGAAGGTGCTCGCCGCACCCTTGAGCTGACCGAAGCTGACCCGAGGTCAGCCCTCGTTGTCGTCCGAAGCGCCGGGGCGTCGTAGTGTGGCCCGGTGGCCGAGGAGTACTGCGACCTGTGCGACCTCCCCTTGAGCACCTGCATCCACGGGATGCCCAAGCCGCCCCCGCCTCCGCCACCCACACCGCGCACCCCGCGGGCCCGGACGGTCTCGTCACCGCGCACCTCGACCGTGCGTACGACGAGTGCACCAACGCGGGCGCCGAGCAAGGTCACCGACCAGTCGGTGTTCCGTCCACACATCGTGCGGATCCTCAAGCAGGAGGGCAGCCTCGAGACCGAGGACATGCTGCTCGAGCTCGAGATGGCGATGGAGGACGACCTGCGCGAACGCGACCGGCAGCCGACGCCGACCGGCGAGGTCCGCTGGCACCAGTCGGCGCGCAAGGAGCGCAAGGCGATGATCGACGCCGGTCTGATGGCCGGCGGCAAGCCGGGCGTATGGGAGCTCACGGATGCCGGACGTTCGATCGCTTATGAGAAACCCTCGTGAGTCTCGGCCCGGCACCCACGACGGACGCTCGCTCCGCTTCGCGGGCTTCGCAGTCCATCGTGGGCGACGGGCCGATCACGAGGCGCGCTCGCTCCGCTCGCGAACCACTCCCGGGCGGCGTATCGCGTAAGTCACTGTCTTAGATCCCGCCGCCGCTGGGAACTTAGGACATATGGCGAGGCCAGCACTACCACGGCTGGGGGAACCGCGTCGTATAGACCGCGATCTCCGTGCCCAGCGTCGCGCCCAGTCCGAGCTCGAGGTCGTTCCCGGACCAGAACTTGCCGGGGTCGTAGTAGTTCGACGGTCGTGAGCCGTCCAGCAGTCCCATGGCGATGTAGGCGTCGGCGACGACCTCGGCGCAATAGGCCAGCTCGGTCGGCGCCTGCCGGCGCAGCCGCCCACGTGCCACGCGTCCGAGCAGGCCGACCGTCGAGGGGAACGGCAGCCCGTCCATCCTCGCAATCGTCTTGAGCAGCGCGTCCTCCATCTCGGGCGTGACGTCGATCGAGAGCTGACGCAGCCAGCCCTCCTGCTGGTAGCGGTCGGTCCACTGCAGGACCGCCGCCCGCAGGTCGTGCAGCTGGACCCCACGGTGGTGATCTCCGGTCCACACGTCCTGGAGGCCCTTGCCGAGTTCGGCATGCCACATCAGCGGGGGCAGGTCGTCGAGGACCACCGCCATCCCGACGTGGTTGACCGGTGCGTTGGTGAGCGTGCGGATGGCGTGGTCGGCGATCGATGCCCCTCGGAACAGCCACAGGTCTCCGGTGCGGGTCAGGTCGACCGCCTTGTCGAGGGAGATCCGGGACTCGTCCATGGCACGATCATCTCGTGAAAGTGTGGAAGTGGCTCGGACTCGCGGGCCTGGCCGGGGTGGCGGCCACCGGTGTGGTGATCGCTCGTGACCAGCGCCAACGCACCCAGATGGAGCCGGACGACGTACGCGCCCGGCTGCACGAGCGGCTGGAGCAGACGGCGGAGGACTGAGCCGTACGGCGTGCCCGGCGGTGACTGTCGGTGGCTCGTCGTAGGTTGCGGTTCATGGACCTCCGTGACGCCTTCGCGCTGGCCGAGTACCTCCTCGAGGTGCACGGTCTCGACGACTGGGACGTCGCCTACGACAACGCCAAGCGGCGTGCCGGTGTCTGCCGGTTCGCCGACAAGACGCTGGGGCTGAGCGCGCCGCTGACCGCCGTGCACTCCGATGACGACGTCCGCGACACGATCCTGCATGAGATCGCACATGCGCTCGTCGGTCCCCAGCATGGCCACGACGCCACCTGGGTGGCCAAGGCTCGGGCGATCGGCAGCTCGGGTGAGCGGTGCGTCTCGCCCGACGCGCCCGCGGCGCCAGCGGCCTGGCTCGGCGTCTGTCCGGCCGGTCACACGCTCGAGCGACATCGCCGGCCCGAGCGGGTGCTGACCTGCGGCGAGTGCTCGTCGGTCTTCGACCTCGCTCACGTCTACTCCTGGACCCACCACGGCCGGCCGGCGATCCTGCACCCCAACTACGAGGCCGAGCTGGCCCGGCTGCGGGAGGGCCGGCGACCGGTGCTGCTCCCAGTCGGCGCCCGAGCGCGGGTGACCGTCGAGGGCGAATACCACGGGACCATCGGCAAGATCGCCAAGCGCGGTCGGACGTCCTATCACCTCCGCACCGGACGCACCTTGCTGCGCGTGCCCTTCGCCTGGGTCGAGCGCGCGTGACCTCCGCTACCTTGCTCCCGTGACCTCGCCCGACGAGCGTGCCGACAACAGCGCCCGCAACGACGCCATCAAGCTGGTCGAGGAGGCGCTGAAGTCGGGGCGCATCGTCCAGGCCGACCACGACATGCGCGTCGATCAGCTGCGCCACGCCCAGACGATGCAGGAGGTCGACCTCCAGGTCCGCGACCTGCGAGCGCCCGCTCCCACCTCGCCGGCCACGGTGGCGCCGGTGCCACCGACACCCACCGGCCAGCCCGCGCCCGAGGCGGCCCCGCCGTGGCCGCTGGTCAACTACGGCCCGGGCACGGCGACCACGCTCGAGACCGCCCAGATCACCACCGCGGTCGCCAAGGGCGGGAAGCTGATCGGCGGCGTCATCGCCTTCATCGTCCTCATCGCGGTGGTGGTGCCGATCGCCGGCGCCGCCATCGCGTTCTTCGCCGCCCGCGACTCCTTTCCCGACTTCGACGAGATCGGGCCGACCGACGACACGACCTACCTCCCGGGTCAGGCGCCCGGCGCGGACGGCGTCAACCTGCACACCGTCGACGGCTACCAGGAGCTCGTCGACGCCGTCCGGGACAAGTCCGGTCACACCTACGCCTACTCCACGGTCCTCTACCCCCGCTACGCCGTACTCGAGATCCCGACCGGCACCAACAACCGCTACGAGAACTTCTACTGGGACGGCGAGACCCTCGAGCTCCAGTCCATCAAGGGCACCACCGACGCCAAGCAGGTCGACATCGGCCTGGTCGATCCCCAGGTGATCATCGACTGCCTCGAGACGGTGCGCGGCCGGACCGACAACCCCGACAGCTGGTATGCCATCGTCAGCGACTCCTTCGACGCCGGCCCGCAGATCAGCTGCTACGCCAGCAACGACTTCGGCGAGACGACGTACATCGTCCAAGACCTCGACGGCACGGTCGTCTACGACTCGGAGCAGCAGGGCTGACGTGGAGGCCGAATGAGGGGCTGACTCGGGTACCTCCAGGGATGGCCCCTCTATCCCACCCCATCGTCGCCATGGGGGTCTCCGGCTCCGGCAAGTCCACGGTCGGTGCCGCGCTCGCCGGCCGCTTGCGGGTGCCCTTCGAGGACGCGGACGACCTGCATCCGCCGGCCAATATCGAGAAGATGTCGCGCGGCGAGCCGCTCGACGACCACGACCGATGGCCCTGGCTCGAACTGATCGGCGAGTGGCTGGCGGCCCATGAGCACGGCGGGGTGATCGCCTGCTCGGCCCTCAAGCGGAAGTACCGCGACCAGCTCCGGCACCACTGCTCGTCGGTGGAGTTCCTGCACCTCGAGGGCGGGCGCGACCTGATCGAACGACGGCAGGCCTCGCGACCCGGGCACTTCATGCCGAGCTCGCTGCTGACCTCGCAGTTCGAGACCCTCGAGCCGCTGGCGCCCGACGAGCGCGGGGTCGTGATCAGCGTGGCCGGCAGTGTCGATGAGATTGTGGAGGGGTACCTCGAGAGGAGCCGTCTCGAGGAGGACTGATGTCCGCGCTGCTCACCGTCCTGGCCGACGATCTCGTCGAACCCGTCGCACCTGGATGGCAACTGATCCTCGCCACCCTCGTCGCGATCGCCCTGATCGTCGTGCTGATCACGGTGGTCAAGCTCAACCCGTTCCTGGCGTTGATCCTCGGCGGCCTCGCGATGGGCGCCCTCGCCGGCGAGAACCTCATCGACGTCATGGCTTCGTTCACCGCGGGGTTCGGGACCACGGCCGCCGGGGTCGGCGTGCTGATCGCGCTGGGTGCGATCTTCGCGAAGCTGCTCGCCGACTCCGGCGGCGCCGACCAGGTGGTCGACACGATCGTGGGTCGCGCGTCGGGACGGATGTTGCCCTGGGCGATGGCCGCGGTCGGGGCGATCATCGGGCTGCCGATGTTCTTCGAGATCGGCCTGGTCATGTTGATGCCGGTGATCTACCTCGTCGCCCGACGGGCGCAGGTCTCACTCATCACCGTCGGGATCCCGGCCCTCGCGGGGCTCTCGGCGATGCACGGCTTCGTGCCGCCGCACCCCGGGCCGGTGACCGCGATCGACCTGTTGCACGCCGACCTGGGCGTGACCCTCGCGCTGGGCATCCTGGTCGCCGTACCGACGATCATCGTGGCCGGCCCCCTCTACGGCACCCTCGCCGGCCGGTGGGTGGTCGTGGAACCACCGACGACGTACGACACCGACGGCGAACGCGAGGCCGTCGACGTGGACCGCCGCCCGTCGTTCGCGGTCACCATCGCGACGATCCTGCTGCCGGTCGCACTGATGCTCTCCAAGGCATTGGCCGACGTGCTGATCGACGACCCGGAGAACGGCGTGCAGAAGGTCTTCGACGTGATCGGCGCGCCGTTCATCGCGCTGCTCATCGGCGTCCTCGTGGCCATGGTGACCTTCGGCGTGCGGGTCGGGATGGACCGCTCGGTGCTCTCGGAGACGGTGTCGGCGTCCTTGCCGCCGATCGCCGGCATCCTGCTGATCGTCGCGGCGGGCGGCGGCTTCAAGCAGGTGCTGGTCGACAGCGGCATCGGGACGCTCCTGGCCGACTGGGCCCGCGACGCGAACATATCCGTGCTGCTGCTCGGCTGGGTGATCGCGGTGCTCATCAGGCTCGCCACCGGTTCGGCCACGATCGCCACGATCACCGCCTCCTCGTTGATCGTCGACCTGGTCGCCGGCATGTCGACCGGCGAGGTATCGCTCGTCGTACTGGCAGTCGGCGCGGGCTCGCTGTTCTTCTCCCACGTCAACGATGCCGGCTTCTGGCTCGTCAACCAGTACTTCGGGCTGACTGTGGGCCAGACGGTGAAAACCTGGTCGATCATGGAGACTGTGCTGTCCGTCTCCGGCCTACTGTGCGTGTTGCTGCTCTCGCTGGTGATCTAGGCCGTAGACGTAACGGCTGCTCGGCACCAGGTCGAGGTCGTGGTCGAAGCCGATCCGGGCCACGCTCGCCATCAGCCGGTCGAGCCGGTCGTGAAGCTCCTGGTCGTCGCCCTGGCTGCCGTAGAACGCGTGCCTGTCGATCATCCCGGCGCTCGGGAACAGCTCCTCGACCAGGGCGTCGACCCGGCGCGGCGTCTCGGTCAGTTCGCGGAGCACGATGTTCTGGACGTAGCCGAACGTCGCCTGGGTCGCCATCGCGACGGGCGTGTGGTCGACCAGCCAGCGATGCAGCCACTCGTCGCGGGCCAGCTCGTCGGGCCGCTGGAGCACCGCGATGTTGGCGAGGGCGTCCATCCGCTCACCGTGGGCGGTCTCCGGAGGCGAGATCGGCAGCCGCTCCTCGACCTCCCAGCCGGCCAGCTTGCCCGTCTGCTCGGTCAGGATCCGGGTGGAATCGCTGGCGATGTCGCTGGCCGTGTCGCTGTCGGTCCAGATGCTGAGCACCGCGGCGATGTGATCGGGGCCGGCCGCGATGCGCATCGCGGGGGCGACGTCGTCGTCGTCGAGGTTGAGCTGCAGCCGTCGTACGCCGGCAGCGGCCAGTCGGCCATGGAGGTCGTCCTCCCGCAGTCGACGCGGGAGGTCGTCGCCCCAGGCGACGTACATCAGCTTCACGAGGCCCGAAGGTAGTCCGTCACGTCGTCGAGCGGGATCGGAACGATCTCGGCGTCGGTCGCGAGATGGACCACGTCGTGACCGATCGCGTGCTCGCGGAAGGCGTCGTAGAGCGCGGCGGCCCATAGCCGGTCCGCCGCGTCGGCCGGGCGCGAACCGGGGCGGCTCACCAGCACGGCCCACCTGCTCGCCGGCCCGATATCGGCGAGGTGCCGGAAGAGCTCGGCCAGCTTGTCCGACATCGTCGGGTCGGGTCGCTGCGGCAGGTCGGAGATCTCGGTGAGGCCGGTGATCGGCCGATCGTCGACATCGATGAGGAGGAGCCACAGGCTGCGGCGCCGGAAGCCGAGGGGCCGGATCAGGAAGCGCCAGACCCGCTCGAGGTCGGCCTGGCTGCGGATCAATGGGCGGTAGGGAGCAGTCATGGGTCCACCGTGCCTCCACAACGGGCTTCGCGCATCCGGTCATCCACAGGCCCGCTCGGGTGCGCCTCGGATGTCGGTGCGGTCGGCCAGAGTGGGGGTCGTCCGAGTCCCATCAGCTGCGGGAGGTGCCGTGCCCTACTCCGTCGACGAGTCCCAGGTCGTGTCCGTCCGGCCGCCGCTGCAGCCGATAGAGATCGAGCTGGTGGCCGGGCTGGCCGGCGTGGGGCCGGGGCCGCGGCAGGTGTGGCCGGGACAGCCCGGCCGGCGTTCACCGTGGGTCCCGTGTACCTCCGGATGCTGCCTCAAGCACGGTCCTCGGCGTGGGGCCGACCCGGTGGTGTGGCTGCGCTTCCTGCTGCGCGAGCTGTTGGCGCCGGCAGCGCGCGAGCCGCTGGAGCGGATCCGCACGCTGGGACTCCCTGGTGACCATCGGGTCGAGGGTCGGGTGCTCCTCGACGGTGCGCAGCACCCACGACTGTTGGTGGCGATCGGTCGTCGGGTGCGGGTGGTGGAGCTCGACCAGGACCTCTTCCCGGTCGAGCCGGTGAGGCGACGTGAGCGAGGGGAGGTGGTGCCGATGGACGACTCGCGTGCTCAGCGCACCGAGCGGTAGACCTCGACGGTCCGCTCCGCGATCGCGGCCCAGCTGAACGCCTCGATGGCTCGCGCACGCCCGGCTCGACCCAGCTCGCTGGCTCTATCGGGATCCGTGACGACCTCGATGAGAGCCGCGGCGAAGTCGGCCACATAGCGCTCGGGGTCCAGCGGGGTGCCGGTGCCGTCGGTGGCCTGGGCGATAGGCACGAGCCGTCCGGTCGCGGGTCCGTCGCTGCTCCCGAGCCCCGAGTGCGGATCGACGACGACCTCGGGGATGCCGCCGGTGGCGGTGGCCACCACGGCGGTCTCACACGCCATCGCCTCGAGGTTGACGATGCCCAATGGCTCGTAGATCGACGGGCAGGCGAAGACGGTCGCGGCGGTCAGCAGCGCAACGACATCGGCTCGCGGGAGCATGTCCCGGATCCAGACGACCCCGTCGCGAGATTCGCGGAGCCCATCCACGAGCGCGACCACCTCGGCCTCGATCTCGGGCGTGTCCGGTGCGCCGGCGCAGAGCACCACCTGGACCTCGGGAGGCAGTCGACCGACCGCGCGCAGGAAGAGCGGCAGCCCCTTCTGGCGGGTGATCCGGCCGACGAAGACGACCGAGGGACGGTCCGGGTCGACGCCCAGCCGACGCACCCGGTCGGGGTCGTGGGTGGGTGTCCACAGGTCGGTGTCGATGCCGTTGTGCACGACATGCACCCGGTCGGGATCGACCGTCGGGTACGAGTGCAGCACGTCGGTCCGCATGGCCGCCGAGACGGCGATCACCGCGGCCGCGCCCTCGTAGGCGGTGCGTTCGGCCCACGACGAGACGGCGTACCCGCCGCCGAGCTGCTCGGCCTTCCACGGCCGCATCGGCTCGAGCGAGTGGGCGGTCACCACGTGCGGTACGCCGTGCAGCAGCCCGGCCAGGTGGCCGGCCATGTTGGCGTACCACGTGTGCGAGTGCACCAGGTCGCTGCCGGCGCAGCCGTCGGCGATGGCCAGGTCGACCCCGAGGGTCCGGAGCGCGGGGTTGGCGTCCGCGAGCTCGGTCAGGTCGGCGTACGACGCCGTGCCCTCCTCGTCGCGGGGGCCGCCGAACGCGTGCACGCGGGTGGTGAGGTCGTCCCGGGCACGCAGTGCGCGCACCAGTTCGGCCACGTGCACACCGGCGCCGCCGTAGATCTCGGGTGGGTACTCCTTGGTCAGCACGTCGACGCGCACGGGTGCGACGCTACCCCGCCCGCGCTCACACTGCGGGCCGACTCCCGTGCCGACGCCGAGGTGCTCACCAGTGCCGACAGGACCAGCGCGAGCGCGATGATCGCCAGCAGTGCGATCCGCCATCCCGAGATCGTCATGCTTCCCGACGATAGGGATACCGGGCCCCCGGCGGGCGAGAACGCCGGAACTGACCTGCTGACCTACTGACGTACGAAGGGATGGTCACTAGGTTGACCAGCATGACGTCGAAGCGATCAAAGGTGCTCGCGATCGTCCTGGCAGGTGGTGAGGGCAAGCGGCTGATGCCGCTGACCGCCGATCGGGCCAAACCGGCGGTGCCGTTCGCCGGCATCTATCGGCTGATCGACTTCGCGCTGTCCAACGTCGTCAACTCCGGCTATCTGCGGGTCGTCGTGCTGACGCAGTACAAGTCGCACAGCCTGGACCGGCACGTGACCCAGACCTGGCGGATGTCCACGTTGCTGGGCAACTACGTGACCCCGGTGCCGGCCCAGCAGCGGTTGGGCAAGCACTGGTACCTCGGCAGTGGCGACGCGATCTTCCAGTCGCTCAACCTGATCCGTGACGAACAGCCCGACATCGTCGTGGTCGTCGGTGCCGACCACGTCTACCGGATGGACTTCAGCCAGATGGTCGAGCAGCACCTCGACAGCGGCGCGGCGTGCACGGTGGCGGCGATCCGGCAGCCGATCTCGCTGGCCGACCAGTTCGGGGTGATCGACGTCGAGCCGGAGTCGCCCACGCGGATCCGGGAGTTCCTCGAGAAGCCGAGCGACCCCGAGGGGCTGCCCGACAGCCCGGGTGAGGTCCTGGCCTCGATGGGCAACTACGTCTTCGACGCCGACGCGCTGGTCGAGGCGGTCACTCGCGACGCCACGACCGACGGCTCCAAGCACGACATGGGCGGCGACATCGTCCCGGCGTTCGTCCGTCGCGCGCAGGCCGGCGTCTACGACTACAAGGACAACGTCGTGCCCGGCGCAACGGACCGCGATCGCGGCTACTGGCGCGACGTCGGCACCTTGGGCTCTTACTTCGAGGCGCACATGGACGTCGTGGCGCCGCTGCCGGTCTTCAACCTCTACAACTTCTCCTGGCCGATCTTCACCTCCTACGGTCCGCAGCCGCCGGCCAAACTGGTCCAGGCCAACGGCCGACCCGCCGAGGTCGACGAGGCCGTGCTCTCGCCCGGTGTCGTGGTCAGCGGCGGCACGGTGCGCCAGTCCGTGCTCTCGCCGGCAGTCTCGGTCGCGGCCGGAGCCACGGTCGAGCGCGCGGTGCTGATGAACGGCGTCCGCGTGGGCGAGGGTGCGATCGTCCGCAACGCCATCCTCGACAAGAACGTCGTCGTGCCGCCCGGCGCCGAGATCGGCGTCGACCCCGTGGCTGACGAGAAGCGCGGCTTCCAGGTCGAGGACGGGCTCACTGTCCTCGGCAAGGATCAGCAGTTCCCCGACGACTAGGAAGCACGGGGTGCGCGCGCCGGACGTCATACGAGCTGCTCGTCGGAGCAGCTCGTCGGAGCAGCCAGGTCTGATGACGTCCTCGCCTCTACGAGCCCGCGAGGTGGCTAGATCACGCCCGCTGCTCGCGCGGCAGCGGCGTACGCCGTGGCCAGTGATGACACGGTCTCGTGGGCATTGAGGCCGCTCGGATTGGGGACCACCCATAGTTCCGCCCCGCCGAGGGTCTCGTCCTGACGTCCGAGGACGGCCTTCCGGCGGTCGAAGGCGGTGCGGTACGCCGTAATGCCGGCGAGCGCGACCACGCGGGGCCGGACCCGGTCGACCAAGACGACCAGCTGCTGGCCGCCGAGCCGCAGCTCGTCGGCGGTCAGTTCGTCGGCGCGCGCGGTGGCGCGGTGTACGACGTTGGTGATGCCGATCCCGCGGGCCGTGAGGTGGGCGCGGTCCTCGTCGGTCATGCCGGCGGCTGGGTCGATCGGGCGCTCGATGATCCCGGCTTCGAGCAGCGCTGGGTAGAAGCGGTTCACCGGATGCGCGAAGTGGGTCTGGGTGGCGGCGGTCCAGAGCCCGGGGTTGATGCCGACGAAGAGCAGGCGCAGACCCGACGCGGGCAGCAGGTCGGGGACCGCCGCGTCACGGAACGACTCGAGCTCGGCCCTGGTCCAGGATCGACGGGTGGGCGACGGCACCCGCGCAGCCTGCCGGAACCTGGGTCCAGGCGCTACCGTCCCATGACCATGCATCACCTTCTCGGGTCGTTCACGTCCGTCGTGCTGCTTGTCGCAGTCCCTATCGCCGCTCTCGGCGCCTGCGGCGACGAGGGGGGTGACCCCGCCACCGATGCCGCCAGCACCACATCCACCACCACATCCACGGCCACAGCAACGGCTGAGCCCGGTCAGAGCGTCGATCACGAGCTCGTCCGGATGATCACCGAGACCGCGGCCGGCGGCGCGACGTCAGCACTCGCCGTACCGCTCGACGACGACGCCGCACTGCAGGCGTTCAACCAGCAGTTCGAGACCGACGCGATCCCGACTCAGGTCGAAGCCGCGGTGGCCGCCACCGAGGTGCCGGACGGGATGGCGCTGTACGGCGCGGTCGTGGCGGTGGGCTGCGACGCACCCACCGACGTCTCGGTGACCCAGGGGGAGTCCGGCCTCGAGGTCACCGCGCAGAAGGTGCCGTCTCCGTTACCCGAGTGCTTCGCGCCGATGACGACGGTGGCGCTGCTGCTGGCGCCTGGTAGGTGATCTCCAGCCCGTTGGCCACCGGCCGGGGCTGGCCGTCGGAGGGGGTGTTGGCGACCGCGAGGGATCCGTCGGCCTGCCGGAGCAGCATGATGGAGGAGCCACCGCCGTCGAGGTTGAGCGCGTCCTCGGCGCCGAGCCGTTCGAACAGCTTGGCCATCTCGAGCATGGTCGCACCGCGGCTGATCTCCGAACGGCCGTCCATCACCACGAGCAGCAGCTGTCCGGTGTCGCGGTCGATCCCGATGGCGGTGCGCGGATGCAGGTCGCGGTCGTCCTTCGAGATGCGTACGCCGTCGCGCAGGATGAACATGTTCCCGGTGATCGCCATGGCGACGTCCTGGGAGAGCGTGACGTCGGTGGTGACCTTCTGGCCCACCCGCAGTCTCGCCAACCGGTCGGCGCCGGCGCCGCGGCCGACCAGCACGACACCGCCGCGCACCTTCTTGGTGTCCGGGAACTTCTCCTTGGTGGCCACCACTCGCTCGTGCCGGACGACGACCATCCGGACGTCGCGGCGCTTCCCGTCGACGACGCGGTAGCCCTGCAGCGTGCCCCAATCCTTGGTGTAGAGCCCGATCTGTCTGGGCCGCACCGACGGCGAGTTGACGGTCGTGACGTCGATGCGGGGCCGCTGCCGGATCACCGCGTCGGCGTACAGGTCGCCGATGTGCGGGACCCCGGTCGGGTCGACCCAGAAGGCGCTGTTCCAGCCGCTCTGTACGCCGTTGAGCACGCCGCGCTGCTGGTCCTTGGCGACACCCAGCGGGGCGTCGGTGTCGCGGATGTCGAAGAAGTCTCCGTTGACGCCGACGACGGCCGTGGGATCCATGACGTCGGCGACCAGGTGCCGGGACGCGACGTGCTTGCCGGCCACCAGGTCGAACCCGAGCCCCGGCGTGGCCGGGTCGATGCGCACGAGCTGGCCACGCAGGGTCTTGCGGGCGCCGGTGAGAGTGAACTGCTCGGAGCTGACGCCGGGCGCGACCGGATAGGTCTGCAGCGTGGTCCAGGTGTCCTGCACCCGGAACGCGTCGGGCAGCGGCCGCGCCCGCTCGCCGCGGACGCCGTCCGAGGTCTGCGGCACCCGCTGTCGGTCGGCGTGCTGAGCTGAGGTACGACCCGCGGTGTCGGCCTCCGCCGAGCCGGGGGCGACCGTGAACGTCGCCGCGCACGCCAGGCCGAGGGCGGGTACGAGCGCAGCAGTGAGCGATCCGAGCCGGGCAGCCATCCCCCGAGGGTAGGTTCAGCGGCAGGGCAGATCGTGGAGCCGCTCCAGACCCTCTCGATCACCAGGGCCGAAGCCGGTCTGGCCGACGTACTCCGCGTTCATCAGCTCGTCGCTGTCCTCGACGTGATCGAGCCCGAGCACATGGCCCAACTCGTGGGCCAGGATCAGCACCTCCGAGCCCCGGTCACCGAGCAGTTCCATGCGGTCGTACGCGTCGGTGTCGAGCACGACCAGGCCGGTGATGTACTGCACCCGCCCGCGGGTCCGGGCCGGGGTGCTGCCGCCGA